>NZ_CAIZIZ010000400.1 GCF_903933125.1 uncultured Lamprocystis sp.
CTGGTGCGCCGCACCAGTTGGGCGGCGGCGAATTTCGTCAACTCAACCGCAGACCCGGACGCCCTCGTTATTTCCCGCCAGGATTGGCAACGCGTGCTGAATCAACTGGCCTCGACTCCCTGAAATGGCCAAAGTCGAGAAGAAGAAGCCGTCGTCGTCGACGGCCAGTGCCTCTTCTCCCGTTTCCTCGTCAGCGGGTTCCACCCACGACGCGGGCGGGAGCGCGATGCGTGCGGGCGGAAGCGCGCCGGACGTTGCCGACTCAGCCCCGAAGATCGCATCCAGTTCCTCATCGAAGGACCGCTCGGTGGCTTGCGGTGCAGCCGACGTCTCAGCGTCAACGCCCGCCCCGTCCAGGGCTACGAGACCAGTCTCCGCGTCGTGGTCCGGCACGCCCTCGCCGGTCTGCATCGCCCGTTGACCAGCGCCGTGCCGGGCCATTCGCTTGGCGTTCCCCAGCAACAGGGCGAGGCCCATGCCTTCATTGAAGATCGGCCCCTCGATCGGGCCTGTCATCGGGACCCGGGCGAACCAGTCATCAATCGTGTCGACCACCGGGGCAATCCGGTGGTCGATGAACGACAGACAGGCCAACTTCTCCCGGATGCGCCTGAAGGTCCCCAGCGCACGGCGGTGGAGTTTGTCCTTACCCTCAAAGCTCTGATCCAGTTCCCGGGCCATCTGCTCGACTTCCGCGAAAATCCCATCGCCGAGCCCGGTGACCTCCTGCTCCAGCGTTCCCGGCGTGTCGGCCGGGGCGATCCGGACCAACTGAAAGCCGAAACGCAGCCGGCCGCCGACCACATTGGCGGGTTCGATGGCCCGCCGGATCGGTTCCTCCCAGGCCGGCAGGCTGGAGATCCAGTCCTCCAATGCCTGGTCATACTCGGACAGAAACGTGATGATCTCGGCGTCGAACTCGGCCTTGATGACCGCAAGCATCGCCGCCAAGGACTCGGCATGGCAGTTGGGAACTGCGTACCCGCCCAGAAAGCGCGTACCGACGCGCAGGCAGGCCCGCTCCCCAGTCTTTTTGATGCGGCCGAACGCGTTCAGCGCCTCCGGATTGCAAATCCTTTTAGACCCCAGTGACACGAGTTCCTCGGGCGGGATCTCGGTCCCGAGCTTCAGGTCTTCGGGCCGGAGTTTCTTGCGCCCCGACCAGATGTTCACACCAAGCACGACCAGGGTGATTTGATCGGTGATGCGCTGGATGCGGTGGATGTCTTGCACAGTTGGTCTCCTTGCCACACCACGACGCACGCGACCGCCTGGCGGCGACCACAAGCGCCGCGGTTGGCGGTTGGATTGGACGATGGGTTTAGAAGTAGAACCCGTCTTCATCCCCACCCAGCAGGGCAGCGATGTCGATGGCGGACTTCTGCGGCTTCCTCGGCGGGGACTGCGGCGCTGGCGGGCGCTCGGGTGTCGGCGGTTGAATGCGCGGCAGCGGACTGACCGCCCCTTCCGTGTTGATCAGCCGCCGCCCAACCGGCTGGTAGCCTTTGTTCATCTTCTCGGTCCGACGCTGATGAATGATCGCGCGGGTCAGACCAAGCTGGTTTTGCACCAGATGACCGGCTTTCCCCCACCGGACCTCAAAGAGCCCGGAACCGGTGCCCATTTCGGCGTAACCCCACTCCTTGGCCGATCCATCCGGGTGGGTGAAACGGAACAGTTCGTAGGTCTTCGTGGTCACGGCTGCGACCCCGCCCAGTAGTCGCCAAAGACATCGGCGGCGATCCGGTGGATCGCTTCACGCTGTTCGGGCTCGGCCCGCGCGGTCAACGCTTGAGTCAAGGCGTACTCGAACACCTTGGGCGCGCCCTTGAACGTGAGGGACAGGCCCGCCCACCGGACCAGGGTCCGGGTGCTCATCGTGACGGTCAGCTCCGCCCCGCCCTCCTTGGCGCCGACGAACAACCGGCGGACCTCGCCGGCGACGGCGATCATCTTCTCGACGATCAAGTCCGGCAGCCGCGGGGCCTGAGCCTTGATGATCTCCTTCTCGATCGTGGGTTCAGGGTAGCCGACATGGACGACGCGGAAGCGGTCCATGAAGGCCAGGTTCTGGCGCAGGACCCCCTGGTAGAGGCCCGAGCCGTCCCCGGCGCCCACCGAGTTGCCGGTGGCAAACACCCGGAACTTCGGGTGCGGTCGGATGACCTCGCCGCCGTTCTCGGCGATCACCAAGGGTTGCCCCTCGATGATGTCGTTCAGTCCCGCCAGCTCGGACGGGTCCATCAGGTCACTTTCGTTGAGGATCAGCAGGTGCCCATCGCGGGCGGCCACGGCCAAGGGCCCATGAACGAATCGCGTCTCGCCCTGCACCAGGACGAACTGGCCGATCAGGGCGTGCAGTTCCATGCGTCCGTGACACGTGACTGCCTGCACCGGCCAGAACAGTCGGCTGGCCACCTGCGTCACCAGGCTGGTCTTGCCCGATCCGGTGGGGCCGGTCAGAAAAAACCCATCCCCACCGGGATCGCGCAGGAAGGCGAGGATGTCCCGCAGCACCTCGTTACGGAACACATAGGGTTTGCGCACGGGGATGTGCGGATGGGTCTCGTCAGCGAAGCCGAGGACTTCGAGCCCGGCACGGGCCTGGACGCCGAAGGTCTTGGCCACGTCAAATCGTTGGTAGGTCATGTTTGTCTCCAGGGTCGGTTGAGGAACCCGAGGAGACGCACGCCTCCCGCTGGGGAGAACAGGTCTCCCCGGGCGGGGGTGTCGATGGGCGCCCGCGGGCACCTCTTCTCAGTTCGGCTGTTCTTGTTGAGCGCCCAGCTTGCGCTATGCGTTTCTCCGCCATGGGAGAGACGACAATTCGGCTGTCCCGTGCAGACTCGATCGCTCGCTATCGCCAGAGTCGGCAGAGGACAGCCGCCGGGCCGGGGCCCGGGGTGTCGAGATGCGTGGTACCGGACCCCGCGCCCATCCATGGGCCAGGGGCGGACGTATCAGAAGAAGAAGCCCTGGTCCGCTTCGGCCTCGGTGCGGACGACCTCCAACTGCTCCTGGTCGAACGGAACCGCCGCCCGTTCCTCCTTGAGGACGGTGACCTTCACCCGGTTTGACGTTGCTCCCCGGAACGGCTCCAGGGTCTTCGGGTCAAGGTCCGGGACCAACGCGGCCAGGGCGTCCTTGTACCCGATGTTCCCGCGTTGGCTGTAGCGCAGGACCTTCAGGCCCGCGGTTTCGGCCAGGATGAAGTCGCCCATCATGGCGACCAGGCCCTCCTCAATGATGTCCAGGTTCGCTTTGAGCTTCTTGGCTTCGGCGTCCACCTTCGCTTTGCGCGCCGCCTGATCGCGATACTCCACCGCCATCCGCGACCACTGCACGAGCGCCTCGCCCGTGGGGGTGAAGATGTCGCGTTCCGGATCGCGGGGCGGCTCCTTGTCGGTTTGCACCCGATCCCAGAAGGCGCGGCACTCGGGGATGAGTGTCGCGGTGATAAACGCGTCGTCGCGTTCGACCTCGAACTCCACCCAGGCGCCGGGGCCGTACCAGAACACGAGCCAGCCTTTGGTTTGGTCTGCTACGAACAATTGCGTTTGCACCTGCGGCCAGTAGAGGTGAAAGGCCGTGGACTCGCGCCCCAGGTCCAAGACCTCTTGGTAGACCGCTTGACAGGCGACCTTCAACTCGACCGGGTGGCCGTCGTCGTCGATACCGTCGAACGAGGCCCGGAATAACGGGTCCGCATCGGACTCGGCGCAGAGCGCCAGGAGCATCGTGTCATGCGCCTGCTCAAACGCCAGCCGCGCCGGGTCTTCGCCGGCGATTCCTTTGTTCCGGAACCAATCGCTCGACAGTTCCGTCTCCGGGCGTACGAGCCCAGTCTTCTCCGCCCACAGCCGCCAGGGCGTCTTGTAGGGTGAGCGGCCCAGGATGACGGCCACCTCCGAGGCCGAGATCCCCTGCGCTCGCCACTCCAGCCACCCCGGGGTGCGCTGGACCAGATCGATGACTCTCATGGTTGGTGCTCCACGAACAGGGGGCACCAGGCCCCACGGGGCAGCGGGTGCCCCGGTGGGGTTGGGTAAGCGTCGGTGTGCGACCGCCATCCATGGCGATCTTCCGGCGGTCAGGCGGCCTGCGCCTCCTCCGCTTGGGTCGCCGCGACCGCTGCCGCCGCGGCCTTGCCCAGTTCGTTCAGGGCAAGGGTCAGGTGTTCCCCGGTGAAGTGGGAGCGGGCGTAGTCCTCCGCCTGCCCCCAGGCCTTCGTGGCGGTGGCTCGTCCAACGAGTTTCTTGATCTGTGCCTGGACTGCCTCATCAATGGCCGTGGTCTTGGCCTGGTCGGTCGGCGGAATCGTCTCAGTCGCAGGTTGGTCAACCGACGCTGACACAGTCCCCGCAGCCTTTCGAACGGTTGGCACCGTGGCCTGGGCAGCGACTGGCGGGGTGTCGATGACGGACGCCATGGGTACGGAGTCCGCTTCAATCACCTTTCCCGCCATTTCCTCCGCCGTATACTCACCGGCCTCCTCCGGGAACGCCGCTCGCAACGATGCGGCTTTCGCGCACTTCAGGAGCTGCCCGCGGGGACGCTTTTGCCACATCTCATTCGGAATCGGGGACTTGCCTTGACGTGCATAGGCCTCCTCCCAGAAGACCATTTCCGAGAAGGGACAGCGAACCCCGTTGACCAGCCGGTAAACCCTGACTTCGGCCCACTCCGGAAAGGTGACGGTCGCCTGCGCCTCGACCCATTGCTCGTCGCGCATCACCGTACCGGCGAAGGTCTTCGTTTGGTCAGGACCAAACTTCGGAGAATCCAGGCCCGCCCAGAGCCCGGTCCTCGCCGCCGTAATCTGCACTTCCGCGATTCCGGGCCAGATGGTCTCGACGTATTTTCGCTTCGCGCTCGACCACATCGGCACGACGTGGACCGGACGCTTCATGATGTCCAAGCCGCGAGCCTGGCAATACCTGACCGCCAGAACGATCCCTTCGGCGGTGTTCGCCGATGGGAAAATGCTGTCGGTGAGGACCGCCCAGGTACTCGGGTCGAGACCGATCTCCGCCAGGACGGCGGTGGCCACCGGGATACGACAAGGGATCGCGCCGGTGCCGGGAACGACTGCTAATGGGCTCTTCTTGGTGGTTGCCATGGTGTGTCTCCGAGGGTGAATGACCCGGGGAGACACACCATCCCCGTAGGGAGTCGGTCTGCTCCCCGGGGGTTGCGGTGATGCCGGTTTGGCCGGCGTTGGGTTGCCTTCCGTTACGCGAAGGCGATGTTCCAAACGTCAAACAGCGCGCGCTGTTGGGCGCGCGCAGCGTTGCGTTGGGACTCGCGGAGGTGCTCCACGATCGCTGCGGCGGCCTCCTTCGCCGCCGTCAGGATGTAGTCGTCGCAGGACTCAAAGCCCCAGCACGCGTCCCGCTGGGCCGTCGCGCGTCCGTCCTCATCGAGCAGGCGCACTTCGTAGCCGAGGTACCACCACGCGTTCTTGCACCAGGCGTGGAGGTATTGGAAATCCTCCGCCACCGCCTGGGCAGCAACCATGCGTGCGCTCGCCGGCTTGGTGCCGAAGCGTGCCGTGAGCCAGTCCTGGAGTCGCGTGACCGTTGCGCTGTCGCACCACGTGGCGTCGTGGAGTCGCGTGGCGACGCGGGGGCGCGCGACCGGCGGTCGGTGCGTACCCCAACGCTCGCGTAGCGCGATGCGCTGGGCCTGGGCCACGTCGTAATAGCGCCGGAAGTTGCGGTCTTTGATGAGAACGCGTTCCCCCGGATGCTTCTCACGTCGGGTCCAGTCGGATACCGGCCCGTGGCCGTCGGCCCGTTCCCAGGGCGGGTCATCGTGGTCGTCGAGGGCGATGACGAGCGAGAATTTCATCCCTTTAACGACGATCTGGGTTGCTCCGGTCCAGACCTTGGTCGAGTAGTCGATCATGGTTGTCTCCTGCGGGTGTACCCCGGTGAGACGCACCGCTCCGCAGGGGGAGAGGAAGTCTCCCCCAGGGGTAGAAAAGTGAATAGCGGCACGAACGCCATCGCTGGTGTCGCTGATGGCGAGGCGAACGGTTTTGCCTGCGCCAAGACCCGAGGAGACGCATCTCCCGCGATGGAGAGAACGCGTCTCCCCGAATCGGGGCGGGCGATCACATCAGGTCGTGTAGCGCACGTCCGGCTCGTTGCCGAGGTTGCCGATCAGGATGACTTTGTTGATCCCTCTGGACATGGTGGTCTCCTAGTGGTCGGTGCCGCCGGTGCGGCGGCGGATGACGGTGGGCACGTCGTAACGCGCCCAGTCGGTCGGGCGGGCGCGACGCGCCCGAACCTGGCGCATCCGGGCGGCGATGCCCAGGGTCGCGATCAGTAGGAGAAGCGCTCCGTATAGGAGCGTGGATGCGAGGTCACTCATGGCGCGGGTCTCCAGGGAGGAAGGGGGCACCATGCCCCGGGGGGCAGTCGGTGCCCGGTGGGGTTATCGAACAGGTTGCGGAGGTCAGAGCGACCGCGGTCGGGTCGCTCCGGTGGGGCTCACCCACCGTAGCAGCCCTCCTGACTCAGGACGCGGGTCCCGGTTGGTCGTGGTCATCGGTGGTGCTGATTTCTTGAAGCGGCCAGCTACCGCGATGCGGGTCTCCACCAAGGGAGACGCGACAATTCGCCTGTCCACTGCGCACGTAGCGGACTCCAGCGACAGCAGGATCGCAGTGGACAGGGGAATCGGGGGTTGGTCGGCGCAATGGGACGCGACGCGCAAGCGTCGGAGCGTTCAATGCGAACCGCTGCGCCTGATCGCGCGGGTGATCTTGGTGGCTGCGGGGCACCACCGCCGCGACGGGTCGGCGGCCAGGGTCAGGAAGACGCCCGTAGCGGGCGGGGTGGGCTTGGCCGCGTGGCTGATCGATGATGGCGCGTGTCGACGCGCGCCGACGGGGCAGTCGCGAGGGGACCAGGGATCGTTATGGCTTGCTCTTCCGAGGTCCGCAGCGCCTCGGGCGGCCAGCTACCGCGCAGGGAATATGTAGCCGATGTCCCGCGAACTTGCAAGCGGGTATCGCCTCTTGTTCGGCTAACCCGCGGTCAGCGGCGTCGATCTCCCGCAAAGTGGCGGATTTCCGCAACCTTCGGCGACTGACAGCCAGACGCCGTGCGGCATACCTTGGGCGTTCGACCCTTCCTCATCATCGACTCGGTAACCCCCCATGGCCGCCACCGCCCCCAAGCCGTCTGCCCGCCGCGAGTCCCGGTATAGCCGGCCTTATGTCCCCGAGACCATCAAGGTCCAGTCCCAGCACGCCCAACGGGTCCTGGAACGCGGGTTCTTCCGGGTCGCCGCAGCGCTGTACGCCATCGACGTGGTACTGCGCATCATCGGCGACGACGACGAAATGGACCAGGTCGACGGCATCGTGGATGCCATGATCCAGGTGTTTGCCCAGCGGATGGAGGCCGAGATCCAGCGGTTGGAGGGGCAACGCAAACAGCACGGCATCACCAAACCGGTGGCCTATACCCTACCGCGAACGTTGACCGTCAAGATTTCCTCACCCCAGTTGGCCCTGTACACCACGCTGGTGCAGGTGCTCGACCGGTTGATGATGGAGATTGATGTCCTGTGGCTGAACCGGGCACTCAGCAACAAGGAGCGCAAGCACGCCGTCTACGCCTGGCGGGTCGAGTTGCTGGACGTTGGGCGCAAGATCGTGCAGTTGGAGCGGCGAGCCCGGGAGGCAGCGGCGCGGCAGGGAAAGGCGGCGGAGGTTGAGGAGGCGACGGGGGATGTTGCCATCGTAGTGGAGGAAGCGGGCGAAGGAGCCGAGACGGCGCCTGAGACAACCGCGGCCTAATTCGGGGATCGGGGCTCACCCGCGATCAGCACTGACTGCGAACAGTGCTTGTCGTCACCGGAGACCTCGCCCCACATCGAGGGCATGCCGATCCGGGCCGACGCTCGATCCACGCAGACGCTCCAGACCTCCCGTCTCTTCCTGTGGTGGCTTTTGTTGTCGAAATCGAGGGCAGCACGCATTGCCCCGCGCGATGATCTGGCCGCAATGAATCGGCGTGCCGTAGGATAACTTAGGCGATTGTCGGAAAATCATGTACCAGATCGCGAAGGATTTTCGTCTGCCTTCAAGGATCGCCGACAGGAGCATAGTCGGGCTATGTGACTGTCGGCGCGACGCGGAAGGCGGGCAATAAAACCGAGCGAGGTGCTACATGATTTGACGGAAATCGCCATTAGTTGACACCCGTCACATGCGCAGGCGTGTGCGGGCTTGCGCTGACTCCATGAATGCGCCAATCTCAGCATCTGACCCTGCCGCGCTGGAGGTGCCTACGTCGCTTCCTATTCGCCGCGGTGATCGATTCCGGCATCATTGATCGTCTCGATGCCCGCAAGGGGCGGGATAATGGTCGGGAGTCCGTCACGTCACCCACCACGATTTGGCCACGGGCGGGAGTTACGGGTAAAGGCCAGTGAAACCCTGGTCTTCAAACAAGCCGGCCACCACACTCTGACCAATCGGATCGAGGTTGACGGCCAGTCGCGGGGTCCGCGCCGCACGGACCGATCCGAAATTCGGCTTTTGACCTCTCGCCGGATGGCGCTGCACGGATTAACCGTACATGAAGGACTTGGACCTCAACACACTCTGCCCCGGTTGCCTTGCTGCCAAGGGTCGGGCGAATCCTTGTCCGCATTGCGGCTACGACGAAACGGCCCCGCGCGGCGCCTTCCTGCTGCCCCATCGCACCCTGCTCAACGGCCAGTTCCTGGTTGGGCGCGTGCTCGGCAAGCCGGGCGGGTTCGGTATCACCTATCTGGGCTGGGACCTGAACCTCCAAACCCGGGTGGCGATCAAGGAATACCTGCCGCGCGAACTGGCCGGGCGGGCGACCGACCGGGCGACCGTCGCACCCCACACC
>NZ_CAIZIZ010000401.1 GCF_903933125.1 uncultured Lamprocystis sp.
CGCTACGCTTATCCACCCTACAAAACCGGCGATTTTGTAGGGTGGATAAGGTGCGCCGCACGATGTTCGGGATTCAGCACATCGATTGTGCGCGCCGCATCCACCATGGGCCGCAGGAGACCCTCAAATTTGGAACTGCTGCGGGTCGCCGCGGACCCGCCCGCGGCACCCGCCACTGTCCACTCGACGGCCGCCCGCGATGTTCGATCTGATCCTTTACCAACCCGAGATCCCGCCCAATACCGGGAACATCATCCGCCTGTGCGCCAACGTGGGGGCGGCGCTGCATCTGATCGCGCCACTGGGTTTCAGTCTGGAGGATCGACTGCTGCGCCGGGCCGGGCTCGACTACCACGAGTATGTAACCGTTGCGGTGCATCAGTCGCTCGATGACTGCCTGGCCCTGCTGGTCGGGCGTCGCATGTTTGCGCTCAGCACCAAGGGCCGGGTGCGTCATGATGGACCGCGCTATCGGCCGGGCGACTGCTTTCTCTTCGGTCCTGAGACCCGTGGGTTGCCGCCGGAGGTGCTGGACCGCATCCCGGCGGAGCAGCGGCTGCGCCTGCCGATGCGGCCGGGCAATCGCAGCCTGAATCTGTCGAACGCGGCGGCGGTGATGGTGTTCGAGGCCTGGCGACAGTTCGACTTTGTCGGTGCCGCGGTGCCGGATCCGGCGGACGGATGAACTCAATCGAACTCCGGCTTGGGCTCGCGTTCGAGCAGCGCGGCGGTCGCCTGCAGCGGTGAGCGCCCCTCGTAGAGCACTTGGTAGACCTGTTCGCTGATCGGCATTTCAACGCCATAGCGCTGGGCGAGGGTCCGCACAGCCTGGGCCGTGACCACCCCTTCGACTTCCTGGCCGATTTCCTCGCGCGCTTGAGCGACGCTGCTCCCACGGGCCAGTGCCAGGCCCATCCGCCGGTTGCGTGACTGGTTGTCGGTGCAGGTCAGCACCAGGTCACCGACGCCCGCCAGCCCCATGAAGGTCTCGCCGCGGCCGCCCAACGCCGTGCCGAGCCGAATCAGTTCGGTCAGTCCGCGCGTGATCAATGCAGCGCGGCTGTTGGCGCCGAAGCCCAGACCGTCGGCGATCCCGGTGGCGATGGCCAGGACGTTCTTGGCCGCGCCACTGATCTCCACGCCGACCATATCCGAGCTGGTGTAGGCGCGAAAACGCTCACCATGCAGCAGCGCCGCGGTCCGCCGGGCGAATTCCGGCTGTGCGGAGGCGACGGTGACCGCGGTGGGGAGGCCTTGCGCGACCTCGCGGGCGAAACTCGGCCCGGAGACGATCGCCAGATCCTGGCCGGGCAGCGCCTGCTGCGCCAGGGTGTGCAGGAGTCCGCCGCTCGCCGGGTCCAGTCCCTTGGTCGCCCAGGCCAGGCCGATGCCACTGGGCAGCAGTCCGGCGAGTGCGCGGGTCACGGCGGCGAACGCATGGCTCGGCACCACTGCCAGACAATCGGTCGCGCCGTTCAGCGCCTGGTCCAGCGCGGTGAGCGCGACAAGGCCCGGCGGGAAGGCGATGCCCGGCAGAAAGCGTCGATTCTCGCCTTCCGCGCGGAGCTCGGCGATATGGTCGGCCTCGTTTCCCCAGAGTTGAACCCGATGACCATTGCGGCACAGGCGGATCGCCAGGGCCGTGCCCCATGACCCGGCACCGATGACCGCGACGCAGTTGCCTCCGATCTGGCTCATGGGTACTCGCTCATTGGCACGGTCTTGGTGCCGATCTCAATGTTGACGAACGCCTTCATCGGCCCCGGTCGCCTGCGCCGCTGCTTCCTGCTGGTGCTGGGCGAAGAGGGCGTCGAAGCTGACATGCTGCAGGACCAACTGCGGGAAGCTGCCCTTGGTCACCAGGTCCGAGACGGTTTCGCGCGCGTAGGGAAACAACAGGTTGGGGCAGTAGGCGCCGAGCATGGGCCCGAGTTCCTGCTCGGTGAAGCCGGCCATGGTGAAGATGCCGGCCTGCTGCACCTCGACGATGAACGCGGTCTTGTCGCCGACCTTGGCCGTGACGGTCACGGACAGGACGACCTCGTAGGCCTGATCGGAGAGCCGGTTGACCTTGGTGTTGAGGTTCAGTTCGTTCTGTGGTTTCCACTCGCCGCGGAAGATCTCGGGGGCGTTGGGTGACTCGAACGACAGGTCCTTGGTGTAAATGCGCTGGACGGCGAACTGGCGTTCCGGGTTGATCTGGTCGATGTCGGCCATGCGTGTCGTGCTCTAAAAATTTGGTTGAACGAATAAAACGTGAAATCCAGCCGGGGTCAGCGTTTCTTGCGGGTCAGCGGCAGACTGGCCGCCTGCCAGGCCATGACACCGCCCTTGAGATTGTACACGTCGTCGAACCCCTGTTTGCGCAGAAGGCCGCAGGCGGTATTGGACTGGGCTCCGGAGCGGCAATTGACGATGATCGGTTTGCCCTTGTATTTACTCAAGACCGCCATCTGGTTTTTGAAGCCGTTCATCGGGATGTTGACGGCATTGATGATGTGGCCCTGGGCGAAATCGGCCGCCGGTCGGACATCGATCACCGCGGCGTCCTGATGATTGATCAGGGCGGTCGCTCCCAGGGGGTCGACGCTGCCGCGTTCCCCGACAATCAGGTTGTAGGTCAGCAGTCCCGCGATCACGGCAAGCGCGACGAACAGGTACCAGTGGTTACCGACGAACGCGATCAGTTGGCTCAACTGCATCGGTCTCAAGTCTCATGTGGAGTGGATTGGTCACCGACCGTTGCGACGCGGCTCACGCGGAGGCGTGACCGACGCGGGTCGGCAAGGTGCTGGGCGCGGAGTATAAGGAGCGCGGACGCGGGCGTCACCCCGTCTCGTAGAGTTGCCGCGGGGTCCGCCCTGATCGGGGATCTGTCAGTCGTGCTGGCAGAAGACCTCGCGCATCATTCCGATCAGGCGTAAGGTCCGATTGTCGCTCACGCGGTAGTACACACGATTCGCGTCTTTGCGCGAGGCCAGGATGCCCTTGTCGCGCAAAATGGCCAGATGTTGGGAGATGTTGCTCTGTGAGGTTCCCACGAGATCGACGATATCCTGCACGCTGACCTCCTGCTCGCCCAAGGTGCAGAGGATTTTCAGTCGTAGCGGATGGGACATGGCTTTGAGCGAACGCGAGGCGCGCTCGATGTCCTCGTCGTCCGCGAAGAGCGACATCGCCTCCTCGCCGTCCGATTCGCGGTCTTCCAACATCGGCAGAGATCTGGGGTTCAGAATGGTGACCATCGCCTTTGACGAGGAATCAATTTTTCATAATACAATAATAAGCTCTTTTGTACGTGCTGCGAAGCGCCGCGACGGCCAACCTTCGGTTTTTTCGCGGCGAAGGTGGTGATTATACTGCCGGCCGTGCTCTCAGCGTGATCCTCTGATCCCATGGCCTTTGGTTCTCATCAACGCAGATTCCGACTGCTCCGGCGCGGGCGGTGGTGCCGCGCGGTCGCCGCGGCCTACTTCGCCTGTGGTCTGGCGGTTGGTTTCGCGGCGACGCCCGCCCCAACGGTCTGGGCGCAGGATATGGATAGCGTGATCGATGCGCGGTCGCGTGATCTTTCCGATCTCGATCGGCAGATGGAGGGCATCGGTGCGGAGTTGACCGGGCAGAATGCCGAGCGACAGGCACTGATCGCGGAGCTCGAACAGCGCGAAAAAGACGTCGCGGCACTCGCGATCGCCGGTCGGGAACTGGAACGGGTGGTCGGCGAGCAGACCCGGGTGGCGCAGGATTTGCGTGCGCGCGAGTTCCAGGCGCAGACCGCACTGGCCGAGCAAACCCGGCGTCTGTCCGAATTGCTGCGAACGGCCTACGCGATGGGACGGACGGATGGACTGCGCATGTTGCTGAACCAGGAGGACCCGGTCCGCGCGAGTCGAGTGATGTCTTATTTCGCCTATTTCAATCGCGAACGCGTCCGCGGCATTCAGGCGGTCGAGGCGAGCGCCGCGCGGCTGACGCTGTTGGTCCGTAATGCGGAGCGTGAGGCGCAGCGCCTGCGTGAGTTCGCGCTTGAGCAGGAGACCGCCCGGGTCCGTCTGGAAGCGGCGAAACAGGAGCGCGCCCAAGTGCTTGCGGCGTTGGAGCAGACCATCATGAGCCGCGAAGCGGACCTGGTGAGTCTGAGCCGCGATGCAGAAAATCTACGGCTGTTGGTTGAACATCTGCGCCAGCGGGCGCAAATCAAGGCGGAGCTGGAAGTCCGGCGTGATCCCTTCGCCACGCGTCAGGGCCGGCTGGCTTGGCCCCTGCTGGAGGGACGCATCCGGGCCGGATTCGGTACCCGGAAGCCGGATTCCGAGCTGACCTGGGACGGCTGTCTGCTGGCCGCGCGTGAAGGCGAGGAGGTGCGTGCGATTTACGACGGTCGGGTGGTCTATGCCGACTGGCTGGTCGGTTTTGGTTTGTTGCTGGTGATCGACCACGGCGACGGTTTCCTGTCGTTTTACGGTCATAATGAGGCACTCCTCAAGGACGTCGGTGAATGGGTGTCGGCCGCCGAGGTCATCGCCTTGAGCGGCAACAGCGGCGGCCGGGACGAGCCGGTGCTTTATTTCGCCATCCGTCACCATGGTGAGGCGCTCGACCCGGCCCGCTGGTGCGGTTGACCGCGGCTCCGGCGGTGGGGTCCGCGCATCACGCGGGTCATGCGCATCTGTCGAGCACTGTTGAAACATGCGATGCTTGCGCCACTTCGGTCGATGTGCACCGCGGGTCCGGTGGCCGTCACCCGTGTCACCCGCGCAACATCATCACCCATTCCACCTGCGAACCCGCACGACCATGCCCAAACGTTTGTCCCTTGCCTTGCTGATCTGGATCGGTATCACCCTCGGAGCAGTCGCCCCGCCAGGCGGGACGCTGGCGCAAGAACAGCCGTCCGCGCCGGCTGTTCCGAGCGTGCCGGCCGTGCCGGAGACGCCGGTCGTGCCGGAGACGCCGGCTATCCCGGACGCTGTGCCGGCGCCCGTGATTCCGGCCGAACCGCAGACACCGGTTGCGTCGGCCGCGCCGGTCGCAGAGGAACTGCCCTTGGACGAACTGCGGACCTTCGCCGAGGTCTATGGGCGGATCAAGGACGACTATGTGGAAGGCGTGAAGGACAAGAAGTTACTGGAGAGTGCCATCCGCGGCATGCTCGCCGGGCTCGATCCGCACTCGTCCTATCTGGATAAGGAGGAGTACCGGGAACTCCAGGTCGGCACCAGCGGTGAATTCGGCGGTCTCGGGATCGAGGTCGGCATGGACGATGGGTTCGTCAAGATCATCGCCCCGATCGATGACACCCCGGCGCAGCGGGCCGGACTCCAGGCGGGCGACCTGATCGTGCGCATCGATGACAAGCCGGTGAAGGGTCTGAGCCTCAACGAGGCGGTGAATATGATGCGCGGCAAGCCCGGAACCGAGATCCGCCTGACCATCATGCGCAGCACCGACGGCCGGCCGCTCGACGTGAAGGTGGAACGTGACATCATCCATGTCGCTTCGGTCAAGAGCCGTACCCTGGAGCCCGGTTTCGGTTATGTGCGACTGTCGCACTTCCAGGCACGGACCACGGAGGACATGCGCACGGCCATTGAAGCCTTGAAAAAGGAGAACAAGGATGAACTCAAGGGCCTGGTACTGGACCTGCGCAATAACCCGGGCGGTGTCCTCAATGCCGCTGTCGGGGTGAGCGATGCGTTCATCGTCGATGGGCTGATCGTGTACACTCAGGGGCGGCAGGCCGACTCAAAGCTCCAGTTCAAGGCGGGTCCGGATGATGTGCTGGCCGGCGCCCCGCTGGTGGTCCTGGTGAACGGCGGCAGCGCCTCGGCCTCGGAGATTGTGGCGGGAGCACTTCAGGATCATCGGCGTGCCCTGATCATGGGAACCCAGACCTTCGGCAAGGGGTCGGTCCAAACCATCGTCCCAATCGACGATACCACCGCGTTGAAGATCACGACCGCGCGCTACTACACACCGTCGGGCCGCTCGATCCAGGCTGAGGGAATCAATCCGGATGTCACGCTCGATCCTGGTGTGTTCAAGCCATCGTCCGAGCGGGAACAGGGCCCGCTGAAAGAGTCCGATTTGGTCCGCCACCTCGACGAGGGTAAGGCGGCTGCGGACGACAAGTCCGGCGAGGTCAAGAAAACCCTTGCCGCCGAGGACTTCCAGCTCGCCGAAGCTCTGAATATGCTCAAGGGCCTGACGATTCTGGGTCGTGCCAAGGGCGGCTGACAGCGCAATCCGGGCGCCGCGCGCCAGTCGGCGCCGGCCGCCGCGACCATTGTGTCGGGAATGATCGGGTCCGCGCGCTTCGCGAACATCCGAAAATGCTGGTTTGCAGGAGATCTTCAAGATGCCAAAGGTACTGGTTCTACTTGCCCAAGGGTGTGAGGAGCTGGAGGCGGTGACCATTATCGATCTGCTGCGTCGGGCACAGATCGATGTCGTGACCGCCGGCTTGACGGCGGGCGCAGTGACCGCCAGCCGCGGCACCGTCCTGGTACCCGACAGCACCCTGGAGGCGGAGCAGGACAAGGACTTCGCGATGGTCGTGTTGCCGGGCGGTTTGCCGGGTGCGCGGTTCCTTGAGGAAGACCCGCGGGTTCAGGTCTTGTTGCGCCGCCAGGTCGCGGAGGGACGCTTCGCCGCGGCGATTTGTGCCGCACCCAAGGTGCTGGCCGCCGCCGGACTGCTCGACGGCAAGCGCGCAACCGCCTATCCTGGTTCAATTGTGGCCGCCGACTTTCCGCGGATGATGTTGACCGATGCGCCGGTGGTGGTGGACGGTCTGGTCGTGACCTCCCGCGGTCCCGGCACCGCCATGGATTTCGCATTACAACTGATCGCATTACTGATGGGTGAGGCGAGCCGCCACACCGTGGAGTCGCAACTGGTACGCGACCTGTGAGGCCCGGATGACCAGCAACCTGCGCGCGTCATGAGCCCGATCCTGCTCGAATGGGCGGCGCTACCCGCCGCCGTGGGGCTTAGCGCGGTTGCCGCGCGCTGGCTGGCCGAACGTGGCACTCTGCTCGATCACCCCAACGCACGGTCGCTCCATCAGGTTGCGGTGCCGCGTAGTGGTGGTCTGGCGGTGCTTTTCGGTCTGGTCGTCACGCTCTTCCTGTGCTGGCTCGCCGGGCTGAGCCCTCAGCAACTGCCGTGGGTCGCGGGGGCGCTGCTGCCGGTTGCGGCCGTGTCGCTGCTGGACGATCTGGGCGAGGTCTCGCGCCGTCTGCGCTTCGCCGTGCATGTTGGCGCTGGTCTGCTCCTGGCCGCCGGTGGGCTGCTGTGGAGTTCGCTGGGACTGCCGGGGGCGGACTGGCCCTTGCCCGCACCGCTCGCCTGGCTCCTGACGGTGCTCTACGTAGTCTGGATGATCAATCTGTACAATTTCATGGATGGCATGGACGGCTTCGCCGGCGGCATGGCCCTGTTCGGCTTCGGTGCCCTGGCGGTCTTGGGCTGGCAGGGGGGCGACCCGGTCTTTGCCTTGGTTGCGGCCTGTGTCGCCGCGGCCGCAGGGGGCTTTCTGTTCAGCAACTTTCCCCCGGCCCGGATTTTCCTCGGTGATCTGGGCTCCTCCAGTCTTGGTCTGCTGGCTGCCGCGCTCTCGTTGTGGGGTGCCGCGACCGGGCTCTTTCCGCTGTGGGTCGCCTGGCTGGCGTTCTCCCCGTTCATCGTCGATGCGACCTGGACGCTGGCGCGGCGGCTGGTGCGGGGCGAGCGCATCTGGGAGGCGCATCGCAGTCATCATTACCAGCGTCTGGTGCTCGTCGGTTGGGGCCATCGCAAGACGGTGTTGCGCGGTTACGTCCTGATGGCCGCCGCCGCCGCCTGTGCCGTCGCTGCCCCGGGCCTGCCGTTACATGAGCAATGGCTGGTGCTGCTGGCCTGGGCGGCGATTTACGCGCTGATTCATGTGCGTGTGCGTCTGGCTGAAGGCCAGTCACACCCCGAGGAGGTCCACTAGTGCAGGCCGAGCCCTTCTTGGACGATCTCCCGGTTTTCACCGGGACGCGTGACGACCCTGAGCCGTTACTTCCCGCCGCTGACGCAGTTGAGCGGCGAGTCCTGGCGGCCGATGCAATCGACGACCTTGGCTCGGAACCCGCTTCTGACGCGGCCTCACACCCGGAGCCGGCGGAGGGTCTGGGCGTCGATCAGGCCCCGGCCGAGCGTCCGCCGGAAGCCCGCATCGTCGCCGCACTGCATGGACGCGGCAAGCTCACCGCGGGGGATCTGGCCCGCGCCCGCCGGTTGGCCGACGATGGCGGCGAGCCCTTGCTGCGCATGTTGGTGCGTTTGGGCCTGGTCTCCGAGCGGGATATGGCACAGGCGATGAGCGAGGTTCTGGATCTGCCGCTGGCGGACCCCGCGCAGTTTCCGGCAGAACCCGTTGCCGAGGGACTTTTCACCCTGCGGTTTCTCAAAGATGCCAGGGTGCTGCCCATGGCGGAAGATGAGGAACACCTGCGGGTCGCGGTCGCGGACGCGGTCGATCCCTATATCCTGCCGGCAGTGGCGATGGCCGCGGGCAAGCGGGTGGAGGGTGTCATCGCGCTGGCCTCCGAGATCGAGCTCGCGCTGGCGCGGCTTTATGAGAAGCAGGCCGAGCCGGACCCGAACGCGGAGCCCGATTACGGAGACTTCGACGAGGAGGACATCGAGCACCTGAAGGATCTGGCCAGCGAGGCACCGGTGATCCGCATGGTCAATCATATGATCCAGAAGGCGGTGGAATCCCGTGCATCGGATATCCATATCGAGCCCTTCGCCGATGAACTGAAGGTGCGCTATCGGATCGACGGCATCCTCAAGGAGGTCGATGCCCCGCCGGTGCGCTCCACCGCGGCGGTCATTTCGCGTGTCAAGATCATGGCCAAGCTCAATATCGCGGAGCGCCGTCTGCCGCAGGACGGGCGCATCCCGGTCCGTGTGCAGGGCCGTGAGCTGGACCTGCGCGTCTCCACCGTGCCCACCATGTTCGGTGAGAGCGTGGTCATGCGATTGTTGGACAAGGAGAGCGTGCGCTTCGATTTCGATGCCCTGGGTTTTGACGGTACCCCCAGACAGCGCCTGATCGACATCCTGGAACAGCCTTACGGCATTCTGCTCGTCACCGGGCCCACCGGTTCCGGCAAGAGCACGACGCTTTATACCGCCCTGTCCCGGCTCAACACGCAAGAACGCAAGATCATTACGGTCGAAGACCCGGTCGAATACCAACTGCCGGGCATCAATCAGATCCAGGTCAAGTCCGCCATCGGCATGACCTTCGCCGGAGCCCTGCGCGCCATCGTCCGACAGGACCCGGACATCATCATGGTCGGCGAGATGCGCGATCTCGAGACCGCCCGCATCGCCGTGCAGTCGGCCCTGACCGGACACGTGGTCTTGTCCACGCTGCACACCAACGACGCGGCCAGCGGGGTCACGCGCCTGCTCGACATGGGTGTCGAGGATTACCTGCTGACCTCCACTGTCAACGGCATTCTTGGCCAGCGCCTGGTGCGCAGCCTCTGCCCCCATTGCCGTGAACCCTATGATGCCCTGCCGGAACTCGCCGCACGCTTCACGCGCTTTCAGCCGGACGGGCCCGAACCGATCAAACTGTATCGCCCAGGCGGCTGCGACCTCTGCAACGGCACCGGCTACCGCGGCCGGCTGGTCATCTCGGAGGTGCTGCTGATGACCGATCCGATCCGCAAGCTGGTGCTGAGTCACGCGACCGCCAACGCGATCCAACGCCTGGCCATGGAGGAGGGGATGGCCACCATGTATGAGGACGGGCTGCGCAAGGCGATGGCCGGGCGCACCACGGTGGAGGAGGTCTTGCGGGTCGCGGAGGACGATTAAGGTGCCCAAGTATTTCTATAAGGCGGTCAAACTCGACGGCGAGCCGGTCGAAGGGGAGTTGGAGGCGGCCGATGAGCCGACGCTGGTCAGCCTGCTGCAGGCCCAGGGGCTGCTCCCGGTCGAGACGCGCTCCGCCGGTGGTCTGCGGGCGCGGCTGGGGCGCACCCGGCGGCGTCGCCTGAGCCAGAAAGAGATCGGCATCCTCACCCGTGAGTTGGCTACCCTGATCGAGGCCGGCATGACGCTGGACCGCTCGCTCCAGGTTCTGATCGACCTGACCGCGGAGGAGCATCTGGTGCGTGTGCTCGCGGACCTGCAGGGGCGGGTGCGCGGTGGCGCCACCTTCTCCAGTGCACTGGAGGCTCAGGACGGGCAGTTCGCGCGTCTTTACATCAACATGGTGCGGGCGGGCGAGGCCAGCGGGGCACTGGATCAGGTGTTGGATCGGCTGGCCGACTATCTGGAACGGGTGGCGGAACTGCGTCAGACGGTCACCTCGGCGCTGGTCTATCCGGCCATCCTGCTGTTCGTGGCTGCATCCTCGGTGATCCTGCTTCTGGTCTTCGTGGTGCCTCAGTTCACCGTGCTCTTCGATGACATGGGCAAAGCGCTGCCGCTGCCGACGCAGATCGTGGTCGCCGCCGGCAATCTGTTCCGCAACTACTGGTGGGCCATGCTCGTCGCCGCCGCCCTGATCGCCCTGGGTCTGGAGCGCTGGATGCAGGACGAACAGGTGCGCGACCGGCTGGATCATCGCGTCTTGCGGATCCCCTTGTTCGGTGACCTGATCTGGAAGATGGAGACCGCCCGTCTCGCCCACACCCTCTCCACCCTGCTCAAGAACGGACTGCCGCTGCTCAGTGCCTTGACGCTGGCCAAGGAGGTGGTGAGTAACCGCAAGATATCCGGCCTCTTGGACGAGGCGGGTGAGGATCTCAAGCACGGACGCGGACTCGCCGGTCCCCTGGCGCGGCTGAAGGCCTTGCCGGACCTGGCCTTACAGATGATCCGCGTCGGCGAGGAGTCGGGCGCGCTCGACGCCATGCTCGCCAAGGTCGCCAGCATTTATGATCGGGAGACTCGCACCAGCGTTCAGAGCATGCTGACTCTCCTGGAGCCCATTCTCATCGTCGGCTTGGGTATCGTGGTCGCGGGGATCATCATTTCTATCCTGATGGCGATCTTGGGGGCGAATGATCTGGTATTCTGACAGCCACCTCGGGCGCAGTACAGGTGCACCAAGGTCGGCCAAGATTGCCGTGCCGGCTAAAGCGATCCTCCAGATTTATCAACAGATGTCACAGACTCGACTTTGGCCATTTCAGGCCGTCGAGGCCAGTTGATCCAGCAAGCGTTCCCAGTCCCGCTGGGAAATAACGAGGGCGTCCGGGTCTGCGGTTGAGTTGACGAAATTCGCCGCCGCCCAACTGGTGCGGCGCACCAG
>NZ_CAIZIZ010000402.1 GCF_903933125.1 uncultured Lamprocystis sp.
GGCTGCAAACTGGTATCGCGAAGGCCGAACGGCCGGCTCTGTCACAGGGGCTTATCAAGGCTTGAGCCGTGTGCGGTGAAAGTCGCAAGCACGGTTCTTAGGGGGCTGGGCGGCGGTAACGCCACCCGGCTACCCGACCCGCCCGCCAACAAACCGGAGGTCGAGGCTTTTTAGCCCGTCGACCTCGCGTCGGAGCCGCCCTCGTCCGGCTAGCAGCCATGGAAGGAACATCAAACCACGCCGGAAGAGGAAAGTCCCCCGTGGGAGCGGCGTCCCGACGCGATGCGGTGCCGCGGTGACCCCGAACGCTGCGGCTGCGCGTCCGGCCCCGTCGCGGCGGGACGCCGCTCCCACGGGGTCGCTGCGCGACTTTTGCGGTAAGCCTCGACCTCCAGTGCGGGACGCCTGGACGCCGGCAGAAGCGATGATCAAGCCCCCCGAGACTCCGATCACCCGACGCATAAGGTATAACTCAAACGGATCGTCGGCGGCTGCCGACTCACCGGCGTTTCCGGCACCATCCGTCGTCTGAACAGTGCAGCGGGGAGCACGCATGACCACCACCGACCACACCGAACCTCCGCCGCACCGCACCCGGCCCTGGCGCTTGCCCCCGCGTGGCCGACTGCGCGCGCTGCTCGGCATCGAGTCCCGGCCGGTCAGCCATCACGAGCGTTGGCTCGCCATGGCGGGGGGTATGCTCGGCATCGGGCTGGTGTTCGCTGCCGCGGCGCTGCACCCGCTGGGGCCGGGCAGCACGCTGGTAATGGCCTCGATGGGGGCCTCGGCCGTGCTGATCTTCGCCGTGCCCCATGGTGCCCTGTCGCAGCCCTGGCCGGTCGTCGGCGGTCATCTGCTGTCCGCCTTCGTCGGTGTCACCGCGGCGCAGTGGATCCCAACGCCCGCACTCGCCGGGCCGCTCGCCGTCGGCCTCGCGATCCTGACCATGCATTATGCGCGCTGCCTGCACCCGCCGGGCGGCGCGACCGCCCTGGCGGCGGTCATCGGCGGTGCCGAGATCCAGGCCCTGGGTTACGGCTATCTGCTGGCGCCGGTGCTGGTCAATACCGTGCTGCTGGTGGCAGCCGGCATCCTGCTCAACGTTCCCTTTCGCTGGCGGCGGTATCCGGCCGCGCTGGCGGCACCCGCAGCCGCACCCGGGGTACTGGACACCGGAGAGACCCCGACGCCGCCCGCACTGGGTCACGACGATCTGGTCTATGCCTTGGGCCGGATGGATTCATTCATCGACGTCTCCGAGGCCGACCTGGCACAGATCTTCGCCCTGGCAACGCATCACGCCCAGGAGCGCCATTCGGGCGATCTGGAGATCCAGCCTGGCCGCTGCTACAGCAACGGCCGTTACGGGGCCGACTGGGCAGTGCGCCGCGTGATCAAGGTTGAACCCGGCGGCCCTGAGGCTTTGGTGTCCTTCCGCGGTGCTGCCGGCAACGAGCGGCGCACCCGCGGCACCCTGAGTCGCGCGGCCTTCGCCGACTGGGCGCGCCATGAGGTCGAGCGCGACGAGACCACCTGGCGACGCGTCGCCCACCCGCGACCAGAGCACCGCGAGCTTGTGAACCAGGCGGTTGATTGAACCCGGCACCCGCGGCAACTGAGTCCCACCGCAGAAGATTGCCATGATCACTGTCAGCCTGCGCATGAAGCTCGATCAGCTTTCCACATCCCCTGTTGCCGCTTCTGTGGATAAGCTGTGCCCAAGGGTCGCTGAACCTTAACCAAACAATGCGTTCAAAACCCCGGATAAAATTTCGCCACCGCGCCGGATACGTCGGCGTCAATGAGTCAGCAGGAGGGCGGACGGCGCAACCCCGACGTCTGGTGGGGAGCCCGGCGTCGCGCGGATGCCAGGAAAAGCGCGCCGGCGGGTGACGCTGACGATCCACTTACCGCGAGCGCAAGTAACGCTCCTGCGGCAGTGCCCGTCCATCGACCACCTCTTGCAGATACTCGATCTTGCCGGTGATCTCGTCGATGTGCGACGCCATTTTTGACTATACTTTCTGCCATCTGGCACTTTATCCTGAAAAAAGAGCCGGCCGCCAGTTTCCAGTGTTTCCGATCCAACGCGGGCTGCTGTCCCCCTGTTTACCGAGATGATCCATGACGCCCACCGTTACCCTCTCCGCTCCGTCGCTGCTTGCGGTCAATGATCTGCTGGGCGGTCAGACTGTCCTTACCGGCCTCCCGCGCTCAACGCTTGACTGGGTGACCCTCATCCGTAGCGGCATTCCCGCGTCCGCCGTGGATGCCCTGACCAGAGTCACGCACCTGACCCAGGCCGAGTTGGCGACCGCCGTGGGCATCCCCGAGCGGACCCTGGCGCGGCGCAAGCGCGAGGGCAAACTCACAAGCGAGGAGTCATCCAGGGTGATCCGTCTGGCGCGGGTGATTGCCCGCGGCGAAGAGGTTTTCGAGGATCTGGCCGCGACCATCGACTGGCTCAAGTCGCCCAACGCCGCGCTCGGCGGAGTCACACCCTTGAGTCTGCTTGACACCGACATAGGTACCGAGAGCGCAATGGACACCCTTGGGCGCATTGAGCACGGCGTTTTCTCCTGATGCTCACCGTCTGGCGGATACTGACCGCGCGCTTTGCCGACAGCCCCTTCTCCGGAGAAGGCGCCGGACGCTACGGGGGCCGCTGGAATCGCAAGGGTGTGCCGCTGGTCTACACCGCCGGCTCCCAATCTCTGGCCATGCTGGAAATGCTGGTCCAAGACCAGCCCCTGCGTGCCCGTTACCTGATGATCCCGGCCGAGATCCCGACTGACCTGGCGATTGCTCGGGTCACCACCGTGCAACTCGACCCCGATTGGCGCGACGCGGCAGCCCTCGAGGCCCTTCGTACCCTGGGTACCCAGTGGGCAGAGGGGCTGACCACCGCCGTACTCACCGTCCCCAGCGCAGTGGTCCCCGCCGAGACGAATTACCTACTCAATCCGCGACACCCCGATTTTGCCCGAATCAGGGTCGGTGATCCGCAGGTGCTGATCACCGATCTGCGGCTGATCAGGCGATCACCTTAGGTGATTTCCGGGAAAAGATGTACCAACGTGTAGGGGCGACTTAAGTCGCCCCTACAGTCCCTACCGATCTTGCAGGCATGCGCAGTTGGGATGTTGATTCCTGGAAATCGCCAATAGGCTCTGGGCTGTGACACCCGCGCCTCCCGCAACCGCCGACCCTCTCCACACTGAACCGATGCCGGAACAGGGCCAGGACCTCGGCGTCCGGGTCCGGAAAGGCCGAGGCCAGGGTGATGGCATTGCGCTTGATATTTCCGTTCTCATCCAGATTGACTGAACAGAGCGCACCGACCCACCACATCGAACACATCGGATACACACCGCGGATGACCCTCGCCTTCGACAACACCTACGCCCGCCTGCCGGGTCACTTCTACGCGCGGCTGGCCCCGGTGCCGGTGGCCGGCCCGCAACTGGTCAAACTCAATACCGCACTGGCGGTGACGCTCGGGCTCGACCCGGCGGCGCTGGACACGCCGGAGGGCTTGGCCATGTTCGCGGGCAATCAGGTGCCCGCTGGCGCGGAACCGCTGGCCATGGCCTATGCCGGGCACCAGTTCGGCCATTTCGTCCCGCAGCTCGGCGACGGCCGGGCGATCCTGCTCGGCGAGATCACTGACCCACAGGGAACCCGTTTCGATATTCACCTCAAGGGCTCGGGGCGCACGCCCTTCTCGCGCGGGGGCGACGGACGCGCCTGGCTGGGTCCGGTCCTGCGGGAATACGTGATCAGCGAGGCGATGCACGCGCTCGGCATCCCGACCACGCGCGCGCTCGCCGTGGTCACCACGGGCGAACCGGTCTATCGCGAAGCCACCCGGCCAGGCGCGGTGCTCACCCGGGTGGCGCGCGGCCATGTGCGGGTCGGGACCTTCGAGTATTTCGCGGCCCGCGCGGACCACGCGGCCCTGCGCCACCTGGCCGACTATGTCATCGCCCGCCACGACCCTGCACTGGCCGGGGCCGAACAGCCGTACCTGGCCCTGCTGGATGCGGTCATCGGGCGTCAGGCGGACCTGATCGCGCGTTGGCTTGGCGTCGGCTTCATCCACGGAGTGATGAATACCGACAACATGTCGATTACCGGCGAGACCATCGATTACGGCCCCTGCGCCTTCATGGACACCTATCACCCAGAGACAGTCTACAGCTCCATCGATCGGCACGGGCGCTACGCCTATGCCAACCAGCCGCGCATCGCCCAGTGGAATCTGGTGAGCCTTGCCCAGTCACTGCTGCCGCTGCTCGACGAGAACCAGGAGCAGGCGGTGGAAATCGCCCAGACGGCCGTCGATACCTTCATGCCGCGGTTCGAACGGGCCTATCTCGCGGTCTTTCGGGCCAAGCTGGGGCTCATGGATGAACAGGCGGACGATGCCGAACAGATCGCCGGGTTCCTGGCGGCCCTGGCCGCGGACGGTGCCGATTTTACCAACAGCTTCCGCGCCTTGGGTGAGGTTGCAGCGGGTAAAGAAACCCGCTGGAGCGACGGTAGCGCCATCGCCGCCTGGCTGCCGGACTGGCGCGCCCGGCTTGCACACGAGACCGCAAGCCCGGCCGAGCGGGCGGCCCGGATGCGGCGGGCCAACCCGGCCGTGATCCCGCGAAACCACCAGGTCGAGGCGGCGCTGAACGCGGCGGTGGACGGCGACCTTGAACCGCTGGACGCGCTCTTGCGGATCCTCGCCAACCCTTGGGAGACGCGGCCCGAGCACGCACCTTACACGCAAGCGCCGCAGCCGCACGAGGTCGTACGTCAGACCTTCTGCGGAACCTGAAACGTTGACCCGGTTGAACGGCATTACGGCGATCCTGTTCAGCGTGCTGGCCGCTTGGGCGCTGCTCAACGGCCTGCTCTTTCTGGCCCAGCCGAGGCTGCTGTTCTTCCCTTCGACCACGCTGGAGGCGACGCCCCGGGACTGGGGTCTCGATTACCGCGATCTTGCACTGCAAACCGAGGATGGCATCCGACTACACGGCTGGTTCATCCCTGCCGCCGCCCCCGGCGCGCGGCGCGTGCTGCTCTTCTTCCATGGCAATGCCGGCAATATCGCCCATCGGGGGGCATCCGTGGCCATCTTCCATCGCCTGGGGCTCGACATACTCCTCCTGGACTACCGGGGCTATGGCCGCAGCGAGGGCGCACCCAGCGAAGCGGGGCTCTACCGGGACAGTCGTGCCGCCTGGCGCTGGCTCACCGTAGACCAGGGGATCGCTCCGGCGCATATCGTCCTGTTCGGCCGCTCCCTGGGCGGCATCGTGGCGGCCCATCTCGCCGCCGAGTCCCAACCTGGGGGCTTGATCCTGGAGTCGACCTTCAGCTCCGCCCGCGACCTTGCGGACACCCTCTTCCCGCTCCTCTCGCGGGCGATCGTCCTGCCCTTCCGTCTCGACGCGGCCGGCGCCCTGCACCAGGTAAGCTGCCCGATCCTGGTGCTGCACAGCCCGGACGACGAGATCATTCCCTACGCGCTCGGACGCCGGCTCTTCGCGGCGGCGCCGGAACCCAAAGGCTTCGTCGCTCTCCGCGGCGGGCACAACGACGGCTTTCTGCGTTCCCAGCCCGGTTACGAGCAGGCACTCGATCACTATTTGGCGAGTCTGCCGCCGGACCCATATTGAACCCGGCACTCAGACCCAGACCAATCCACACAGGAACACCGCCATGAACGCGATGCCTACCGCCGTCGTCACCGGTGCCGACCGCGGACTCGGCCTTGAAACCGCCCGCCAGCTCGCACGGCGCGGCTATCGGGTGTTGATCACCGCCCGCCGCGACGCCGCCGGCCAGGCCGCGGCTGCCGCATTGGCGGCTGAGGGCCACGAGGCGCACTTCCGGCACCTGGATGTGACCGCGCCGGCCGAGGTGCAGGCCCTGCGCGATCATCTCAAGACGACATTCGGACGCATCGACGTGCTGGTCAACAACGCCGGTATCTTTCCGGACCCGAGCCCCGGCAGCCCCGCGTCGAGCATCTTCAACGCGGATCTCGACACCATCCGCCGGGCCATGGAAACCAACACCCTGGCCGCCATCCACCTGTGCCAGTTGTTGATTCCGCTGATGCAGGGTAACGGGCGCGTGGTCAACGTCTCCTCCGGCATGGGCCAGCTCAGCGACATGAACGGCGGCTGCCCCGGCTACCGACTTTCGAAGGTGTCGCTCAATGCCGTCACCCGCATCTTCGCCGACGAACTGCGGGGCACCAACGTCAAGGTGAACTCGGTCTGCCCCGGCTGGGTGCGCACCGACCTCGGCGGGCCGGATGCACCGCTGAGCGTCGCCGAAGGTGCCAAGGGCATCGTCTGGGCCGCGACCCTGCCGGACGACGGTCAGAGCGGCGGCTTCTTCCGGCATGGGGAGGCGATTCCCTGGTAGCCGGCCCCCTCACTCCGCGCAAACCAGACGGCCAAAGGACGCCCGGCCGAGTTGCGCGGGTTCCGCGCAGACCCGCCGCAGGCGCGCGATGAAGGGGCCGTCGGGATCGAAGATGAGCACCCAGGACCTGGCCGCTACGGACATACCTGCGAAGCCGTCCTCCCGGCAGTCGCCGTAGAACTGCTGATAGAGGCTGTCGCACAAAGGCCGATCGATCCGCTCGGGGTGGTACCCGCACTGCGCGATCACCTCCGGCAACGCCCCGCTGCCGGTGGCGCCGGTGTAGGCGCCGGCATCGTCGTAGTCGCGCAGTCCGGCAGCCTCCAAGTCCGCAAACACCCGATCCCGGCACGCCTCCCAGGCGTCCCCTGACCGGGCGGCAAGGCCCGGCGCGCCATACAGGGCGAGGAGTATCATCATCCAGACCGGGATCCAAGACCGCTCCCGAGGGCGGGGTAGCACGACCATGACGACCTCCTGTCCGGACGGACGAATGCGCCGTCTGCCGGCTGCATGCGTCGTCGGGACCGTACGGACGGTACCATCAATACTCGGGTGCCGGGCGGCGGGCAGACGCAGTGCACCGCTCGACACGCGGACCGCGCCACAAACGGCCGCGGCGGCACGACCGGGAGCGGCCGACGCTGTCGACGGCGGCCTTTCCGATCGCAACGATGTCCGCATCAAGTATATGTGGTGACCGGCGATCCTGTTGGATTCGGTGCCTGGCGTGGCTGCGGCCCCAACCAGGGTCAGCCCCTTGACACTCGCTTCAACCAGTGTCAGAAAGCGCCGGTGCGCCTGGCGGCGCCGTCAGGCCTGGTCGTGCCTCGTGACACACGCGGCAGCGGCGGAACGTCCGATGATTTCGGGCGGAACCGTCCCACGCCTCCCGCGGCAGCCGCTCCACCCATCCAACGAGATCACTCATGCCCGCGACGGACCCGCTCACTGATCCCGACCTCCCGCTCACCGACCTGCTGCCGTTGCGCGCGGTGGTCGTCACCCTGCACTGCCTGGCGCCGAGCCATCCCCGGTTTTTTCACCAGGCCGCGCTCACCGCCCTGCTGCGCGGACTGCTGCGCGACGCGCCGGATTACGACCTGCACCTGCGCATCGACACGCCGGAATCCGGCCGCGTCGACTACCGCCCCGGCGACTATTACCGGTTCCTGCTCATCGCGCTGCGCGGCGGCGAACCGACACTCGCGCGATTGCTGAGCCGGCTGGCGGACCTGCCGCGCGGCGCCCCTCGCGGCGGTCCGGGGCTGGCGTTCGCGGACAATTGGCGGTTGGTGCAACTGCAGGACGCCTTCACCGAAACCCCGGTCGGGTCCGCGGCGGAGCTGAGCGGCTATGACACCGCGACCCTGGAGCAGGAACTGGAATTGTGGATCACCCGGACGCGCTGGCAGTGGCACTGGCTCGCGCCGGCCCGCCTGCTCAAGGACAAGGCCGACCGCGGCGACCAGACCGGCGAGGCCCGCTACTGTCGCGACCCGCGCGATCTGCCGCCCGCCCTCCTGCTGTCCCGCCTGCACGACAGCATGGCCGATCTGCTGCGGCGCCGCGGTCAGGCGCCCACCCCCCGGGGCGCGCCGCCGCCGCTCGCCTGTCCGCACGGCCATTTGTTCTGGGTGGACAACGAATACCGGGATGCCGAAGGCGCCGACCAGGTCATGGGCGGACTGTCGGGGCTGCTGCACCTGGAAGGCCGGCTCAGCCCGGCCTGGTGGCGGCTGCTGATCCTCGGCCAGTATGTCGGCATGGGGCAGCGCACCGCCTTCGGTTTCGGCCGCTACCAGTTGCGCACCGCCGACGGCGGCTTCAGCTACCGGCGTCCGCTGCCCGCCGCCTCCCTGCTGACCCGCGCCGCCGACGCGGACAATCTCGCCGCGGCTTGGCGCCACGTCATCACCGGCAGCGACGAGATCGCCCAACTCACGCTCGACCCGGCGGTCGCCTGGCTTGGCGACCCGGATGCGGACGACCCCGAGGGCGCGGACGACGCGCCCCCGCCGCCCCTCGAGACCCTGCACGCGGACCTGGCCCGCCTCCTGGCCGGCGAGTATCAGGCCCCCGAACTGCGCGGTTTCCTCATCCCCAAGAAAGACGGCGGACTGCGCCCGCTGGCGGTTCCGCCGCTGCGCGACCGCGTCCTGCAGCGCGCCGTCCTGCAGGCCCTGTCACCCGCCGTCGAATCCCTGTTCTCCGCCGGTGCCCACGGCTACCGCCCCGGCCGCTCGCGGATCACCGCCAGCCACGCCATTCAGGCCGCCTGGCGGGCCGGCTACCGCTGGGTCTATGAATCCGACGTCCGCGACTTCTTCGACAGCGTCGACCTGGGGCGGCTGCGCGAACGTCTGAGCGCCTTGTTCGGCGACGACCCGGTGGTGGACGCCGTCGGCGCCTGGCTCGCCGCCCCGGTGCGCTTCCAGGGCGAACGCATCGAGCGCGTCAATGGCCTGCCCCAAGGCTCACCCTTGAGCCCGCTGATGGCCAATCTCATGCTCGACGACTTCGACAGCGACATGCAGACCGCGGGTTTTCACCTGATCCGCTTCGCCGATGATTTCATCGTCCTGTGCAAAGACCCCGAGGAAGCGCGCCGGGCGGGCGCCGCCGCCGCGGCCTCGCTGGCGGAACACGGGCTCGACCTGCACCCGGACAAGACCCGCATCACCGCCATGGATCAGGGGTTCCGCTATCTCGGCTACCTGTTCGTCAACGACCTGGTCGTCGATGTCAGCGGCGACCGCGGCGCCCTGACCAAAGACGCCCAGGTCCCGCCCCATTCCTGGCTGGCCGCGCTGGCGGCGCGGGCTCCCGAGCCGGTCGACGCCGTGGACGACCTGGCGACCCTGATCGCCCGCATCGCCCGGAGCGAACCCATCAGTCTGGGCGAAGCCGACACCGAGGGCGTGCTGCTGTGCGTCACCGGCGAACCCTGCCTGATCGCCGCCCGCGACCGGCATCTCACCGTCCTGCGCGACGATCAGGTCGTCCATCACCTGCCCTGGCAGGGACTCCAGGCGGTGATCCTGTTCGGCAACCACCAGATCACCACCCCCGCCCTGCGCGAAGCGCTGCGCCACGAAGTCCCGATCCACATCGCCGGCGGGCTCGGCGCCTACGAGGGCGCGCTCTGGTCCGGCACCCCGGGGGAACACGGCAGCGGCCTCTGGCTGCGCCAGACCGCCCTCTTCAGCGACCCGCAACAGACGCTGCCGGCCGCGGTCGAGATCGTCACCAGCCGCATCCGCCACATGAAAGAGACCCTGCGGCTGCGCGACCGGGGCTGGGACACCCGCCTCATCGACCAAGCCCTGCGCGACCTGCCCAAGGTCACGGACGCCGCCACCCTGTTGGGGCTCGAAGGCGAGGCCGCGAGCGAACTTTTCCGCCGCATCGCCGCGACCCTGCCGGAGACCTTCGGCTTTCAGGGCCGCAACCGGCGCCCGCCGCGTGACCCCTTCAATGTGCTGCTGTCACTCGGCTACACGCTCCTCTATGGCTACTGCGAGAGCATCGTGCGCGCGACCGGGCTCCTGCCCTGGAAAGGCTTTTACCACCAGGGCCGGGGGCGTCACGCCGCGCTCGCCTCCGACCTCATGGAGCCCTTTCGCCATGTCGTCGAGCGGGCCGCCCTCACCGTCGTCGCCCGCGGCGAGATCACCCCGGAGCATTTCAGCCAGAGCCCGGCGGGCGGCTGCATCATCGACTCCGCCGCGCGCCGCAAATACCTCGCCCTGCTCATCCGCCGCTTCGAGACCCCCGTCACCGCGCTGGGCGATGACAAAGCGGAAAAACTCTTCGTCCATCTGCAGCGGCAGGCCCTGTCCGTTCGCACCTGGATCAATGAAGGGAAACCGTTCAAGGCGTGGCGGATGCGTTAAACCGCCCCCGGCGCGGTCGGCGATGTGATTGGATTGCATCGGCCCCCGCAGATTCGACAACTGCTGGAGCCGGCGCGGTTTATCGTCATCGGACGTGATAACCGGACGTAGGGGCGGGTTTCAAACCCGCCCCTACACCAAGGGTCTGTCCGGATATCAGGTAGGAAGGCTATAGCAGCGTTTTTACGATTACGACAACGAAAGCAGCCTACCGCGGAATCCCAAAGCCACAAGGTCTCACCATGAACCTCTACCTTGCCTGCTTCGATATCACCGACGACGGCAACCGCACCCGCGTCGGCAAGCACCTGGCGGTCTACGGTCAGCGGGTGCAGCGTTCGGTCTTCGAGATCGCCGTTCGGAACCAGGCGGAACTCGACCGTCTCAAGGCTGAACTCCAGCCCCTGCTGGACACCGGCGACGACCTGCGGTTCTACGCCATCTGCCGCGCCTGCCGCCAACGCTCACATAACCACCGCGGTGAGCGGGTCGCCTACATCCCCGCGGCGATCCTCCTCTGACCCATCGGGGAACCGCCGGCGGCCCCGCCGCCCTGGCGCCGCCGCGCGGAAAACAGTCGCTCGCACAATGCCTTGCCATCCGCCGCCGGAGCGCCGGTTCCCCGGCTCGCAAAATCAGCAACTTAGGTTGACTTTTTCCGCGTGCTGCGGTTCAATTCCAGCCATGGCTTCGACCGGCGCCGAGGTTCCCCGAAACGGCCCGTCAAGTGGTTCTGGTGACAGGGGTTTTGAGGGGTGGTGTTGAATCCATTCCAAGCTGCTAAAGCTGTGCGACGCGAATACCAGCCGGTCGTGGGCGTGCAGGATCTGTTGAATCCATTCCAAGCTGCTAAAGCTGTGCGACGCTGATGCGCGTCTGTGCCAAACGCGGCATTGGGCGTTGAATCCATTCCAAGCTGCTAAAGCTGTGCGACTCCGGAGTGTCAGCGGGCGGGGCGATCAATGGCGTTGAATCCATTCCAAGCTGCTAAAGCTGTGCGACCGCTCAGGCCGCCGTGGCTTTCAGAGGTCCGAGGTTGAATCCATTCCAAGCTGCTAAAGCTGTGCGACTCGATACGGCGCGCCAGGGTGGCGGTCATGGGTTGAATCCATTCCAAGCTGCTAAAGCTGTGCGACCTTTCCAGCCATGCGACTGAAGTCTCTTTAAGTTGAATCCATTCCAAGCTGCTAAAGCTGTGCGACCAACCGGCCGGGCTCCGGCTCCGGGATTGTTTCGGTTGAATCCATTCCAAGCTGCTA
>NZ_CAIZIZ010000403.1 GCF_903933125.1 uncultured Lamprocystis sp.
AAAGTCATCAAGCGACGTTGTTACGGCATTCTTAACCTTGGGCATCTCTTTCAGCGCATTCAATTGGACCTTGTTGGGTACAAGCTGTATGCTTGAAAAATCAACGCATTACGGTGCGCAGTGCCGACCATGACAGGGGCCAGTAAATTTTGGCGATGTAAAATATCTTATAGATTATGTTACGGTAAAGTGCCACGGGAAATCCCAGAGCGCCCGAAATGCGCCGCCTACAGGTCGAAACGGATCAAGCCGTCGTCGTCGCCTACGGCTGGCAAGACCTGGACCTCGGCCACGGCTTCAACGAAACCAAGCAAGGCATCCGCTACACGATCTCCGAATCCGCTCGCCGCGAAGTCCTCGACAGCCTGCTGGAACTGAACCACAACGCTACGCCGAGGAGGTCGCCGCCGGGCTGCATGACAAGAAGGCGCCTAGGCCAGCCACACGTCCATCATCTCAGAACCCAACGGGTGCGCCGGTCCAACCGGACCTGTAGTGGATGATGGACGCCAGTGCCTGAGTGTAGCCGCCAATCGCCGGCTTGGCGCGATCCCGCTCATCGGACCCTTGTCTGTTCTGTTCCCAGGGATTGACAGGGAAGGTCGAGACACGGATGGTGCGGAGTGTGCCCGAGCAGCCGTCGGACTGGCCGCAGCGTCCGCGGTGCGGACCGATCACGGCCGGCCGGGACACTGATCAAAGCCGAAGCGTTCCAGCAACCGCGCGGAGTGGTTTCATGTCCATCGTCCTGATCACCTTCATCGTCGTCTACCTGGGCATGATGCTCGGCCACTTGCCATGGCTCAAAGTGGATCGCGCCTCGATCGCCTTGGGAGGCGCCATCGCGCTCTTGGCCACCTCCGAGTTGACCCAAACCCAGGCGCTTGCCAGTGTCGACTTCGGCACCATCGGCATGCTCTTCGGGCTCATGCTGATTTCGATCCAGTTCGAGATGTCCGGGCTGTACGGCGCGGTGTCCGCCGCGGTCGGCCAGGTCCAGACCAGGCCATCGATCCTGCTCGCCCTCTTGATTGCCCTGGTTGGGGTCATGTCCGCCTTTCTCACCAACGATGTGGTGGCAGTTGCCATGACCCCGGTCGTGCTGTCCATTTGTCTGCGCCGCGGACTCAATCCGGTGCCGTTTCTCCTGGCGATCGCCTTCTCCGCCAATGCCGGCTCGGTGGCGACGCTCATCGGCAGCCCCCAGAACATGCTGATCGGCGAGCGACTGCAGCTCTCCTTCGTCGGTTATATGGCGTACGCGGCAGTGCCCGCGCTGCTGTCACTGGGCGTCGTCTGGCTCGCCCTGATGGTCTTCTACCGCGGGCACTGGCCACTTCAGCGGCCGGGCGCGATGGATCAAGGCGCGCCGTCCGCAACCGCGGCGACACCTCCGCTCGACCGGTGGGAGACGATCAAAGGCTTACTGATCCTGGGCGTCGTCCTCTATGCCTTCGTTTTCACCGAGTGGAGCCGGGGTCTGGTGGCGGCCAGCGCTGGCGCTTTCATGTTGTTCAACGCCCGCTTCATGTCCCGCAGCATGCTGCATCGCATGGATTGGGGGCTGCTGATCCTGTTCATCGGTCTCTTCATCGTCAACGGCGCCTTCCAGAATACCGGGATTCCGCAGCAGTTGGTCGGCGACCTGAAGGCGGCCGGATTCAACCTCCAGCACAGTGACGTCCTCTTTGCGCTGAGCGCCGTTCTGAGCGACATCACCTCGAACGTCCCGACCGTGATGCTGCTCTTGCCCTATGCCGGCGACCCCGAGGCCGGCCCCCTGATGGCGCTGGCCAGCGGTCTCTCCAGCAACCTGATCATCATCGGCAGCCTGGCGAACATCATTGTGGTCGATGCGGCCAATGCGAGGGGCCTCACGATCTCGTTTTGGGAGTTCGCCAAGGTGGGAATCCCGGTCGCCCTGAGTACCCTGCTGATCGCCTGGGTTTGGGTCAGATATCTGATGTAACGTCAGCGTCAGTGCTGCTTGCGCTTGCCGCCCGTCGGCTCGTCTCCCGCCGCCTCATGGTACGCGCGCCGGATCTGCTCCAGGTCGACCGTCGGCTCGGGGTATTGCAGGTCCAGCGCCTCCATCGCATCGAGCACAATATGGGCGACGGCCAGGTTGCGGAACCACTTGTGGTCGCAGGGGATGGTGAACCAGGGGGCGTGCGCCGTGGAGGTGCGCTCCAGCGTCTCGTCGAAAGCGTCCAGGTAGTCGTCGAAAAATGCACGCTCCTTGTAATCGGAGTCGCTGATCTTCCATTGCCGATGGGGGTCACCCAAACGCTCGGCGAAGCGCTTCAGTTGCTGCTCCTTGGAGACGACCAGACAGAACTTCAGAATCGTCGTGCCGTTCTCGACGGCCAGCAGTCGCTCCCAGTCATTGATCAGGTCATAGCGTCGCTCCCAGACCTTGCGCGGGGCCAGTTGATGAACGCGCGTGACCAGTACATCTTCATAGTGCGAGCGGTTGAACACCGCCACCTCACCCTTGGCCGGGGCGTGCGGGTGAATGCGCCACAAGAAATCGTGCGCCGCCTCCGCCGCCGTGGGTGCCTTGAACCCCTGGACCTTGCAGCCCTGGGGGTCCATGCCGCCGATCACGTGCCAGCACACCCCGTCCTTGCCTGCCGCATCCAAGCCTTGGAGAACGATCAGGAGCGAATGCCGATTGTCGCCATACATCTTACGCTGCAGCACACCGATGCGGGCCTTGACGGCCGCGAGTTCCTGCTCCGCATCCTGCTCGGCATCGCCCTTGCCGTGACCGGCCGGATCGAACTGCTTGAGCCGTACTTTGGTTCCTGGTTCGACGATCAACTTCTTGGTGTAGTTCACGTTGTCTATACTCCCGCAATCGCTTGACTGACCATCGGCCGCCTGACCGGTACCTGTTTGCGACCCCGTTGTCGAGAACGCCAGCGCAGATCAGCTTATGCCCATCGAGCACGGCTATCCAGCCCAGCGAGGACCAGCCCCATGACCGCTTCAACCATGACCCCTTTCCCGGCCGGCTTCCTCTGGGGCGGCGCCACGGCCGCCAACCAGATGGAGGGCGCCTTTGATGCGGACGGCAAGGGTCTGTCGATCCAGGACGTGGCCCCCCAGGGCATCAAAGGTCCACGCACGCCGGTGCCGACACCGGACAACCTCAAGCTGGTCGGCATTGACTTCTACCACCGCTACGAGCAAGACATCGCCCTGTTCGCCGAAATGGGGTTCAAGGTCCTGCGCCTGTCGATCGCGTGGAGCCGGATTTTCCCGCACGGTGACGACGCGACCCCCAATGAGGCGGGCCTGGCTTTTTACGACCGGGTGTTCGACACCTGTGCCAGGCACGGCATTGCGCCGCTGGTGACGCTCTCGCATTACGAGACTCCGCTGCACCTGGCCGAGCACTACAACGGCTGGGTCAGCCGGGAGTTGATCGGCTTCTATGCGCGCTATGTCCGGGTCCTGCTCGACCGGTACGGCTCCAAAGTGAAGTACTGGTTGACGTTCAACGAGATCAATTCGGTGCTGCACCAGCCCTTTCTGAGCGGGGCGATCAACACGCCGAAGGATCAACTGTCGCAGTCCGACTTGTATCAGGCCGTCCACCACGAACTGGTGGCGAGCGCATTGGCGACCCGGATTGCGCATGAGCTGATCCCTGACGCCAAGATCGGCTGCATGATCCTGGCGATGCCGATCTATCCACTCACTCCGCATCCGGCGGATGTGCTGGCCGCGATGCAGGCGGACCACCTGAACTTGATGTTCGGGGATGTGCACGCGCGCGGCTGCTACCCCGGCTATGCGCTGCGCTACTTCCGGGAGCACGGGATCGCACTGGATATCACGGACGAGGACCGCGACTGCCTGACCAACACCGTCGACTTCGTGTCGTTCAGCTACTACATGAGCGTCTGCGAAACCGCCGATCCCGCGGCGCAAAGCACGGGCGAGACCAACATCCTCGGCGGCGTACTCAACCCCACCCTGAAGGCCAGTGAGTGGGGCTGGCAGATCGACCCGGCCGGCCTGCGGATCGTCTGCAACCAGTTCTGGGACCGCTGGGGTAAACCCCTGTTCGTCGTGGAGAACGGCCTGGGCGCCAAGGATCAGTTGGTCGAGGTCGACGGCGTCAGGACCGTGCTCGATGATGCGCGGATTGCGTACCTGAACGACCACCTGGTCGCGCTCGGCGAGGCGATCACCGACGGCGTCCAGGTGCTCGGCTACACGGCCTGGGGCTGCATCGACCTGGTCAGCTTCACCACCGCGCAGATGAGCAAGCGCTACGGCTTCATCTATGTCGACCGCAACGACGACGGCACCGGCACCCTCGAACGCTATAAGAAGAAGTCTTTCGACTGGTACGCGGAGGTCATTGCCACTAACGGGGCCAGCTTGCGGCGCGACGGGGCCTGGTTGGCATCGCTCGGTGGACTGCCCCCGCGATTGTTGGCATAGTTCCCGGCAAGCGCAGGCGGATGTCTGCACACACTGCGGGTCTGGATGGAGCGAGATGATGAGCGATCGTGGTCTGATCGAGTTGAAGCTGGCCGACGGCACCTCCGTCTTCGTCGAGAGCACGGGTGACCGTGCCGCCGGCTCCGGCCCGCAGCGTGTCAGCCGCGGACCCTCCGGCGCCGAGGAGGCCGAGACCCGTTTCGAGGAGGCCGTGGCCCGCATTCGTCCGGCCGCCCAGGCCCTGCTGGACAGCCTGCGCGGCTTGAACACGCCCGAGCAGATCGATCTGGAGTTCGGCATCAAGTTCAACGCCAAGGCCGGCGTGATCTTCGCGTCGGTGGACTCCGAGGCCGTTTTCAAAGTGGCCATTCGCTGGAAAAATGCCGGCGGCGCCGGCGCTGAGGTTCCGGCGGCGGAGGGTTCCTGAGTCCGGGAGGTGCTCGCGCAACGACGCAAAGGATGACAGGGCGATGTGCCGGGCGCTTTCGCTCTCACGCTCCAGCGTGGGAGTGTCGTGCGGGCGCTCCGCGTCCGGTCTGCGCACTGGACGC
>NZ_CAIZIZ010000404.1 GCF_903933125.1 uncultured Lamprocystis sp.
ACAGATTTTTTCTTAATCGCTACGCGGATGCCGTCTTAACGACCGCTCCGCCGTGGCTGGGGCAGCGCCAAACCGCTGCGATGAACGTGGGCACGATAGCTTAAATTCGGGGGAAAACTGTCCTGGACATCGGGTCCACTAAACCCACCCGTTTCGATCCCGCCCAGCATTTTTTCGCTAAAAAAAAGATGCTCGGCCCGAAGTAGCTAGCGGCGAACATCTGTTGCATCGGTTTTTCTAGCGCCAGCATGATGCGAAGAGGCATGAGTTTTTTCAGCGCAGCGCTTCGAAGATTGGAAACCGACAAGGTACGCTCCACCCTGAGTCCAGCGTGACTCAATTGTTCGATCACTGTCACAGGGTTGTGATTTACGAACGGCATTTCATCTGCGCGCCGGTTTTCGGCTGAACGGATATCAACTGGAGTAATCGGTAAACTTTTTATTTTGAATAGGTGCTTTAGGCGATTGAGGGCATGGGTGTAGTTTGCAACTTCAATAACCACACAACCGTCATCACTCAACACGCGGGCTATCTCAAAAAATTCGGCGATTGGGGCCGGCAAATGATGCAGGACCCGTATCATGGTCAGCAAGTCTATGGAGCCGCTTTGCAACTTCAGGTTGTCGGCCTGGAGCAATCTGCATTCAATCTGCGGGTGGTCTTTCAGGAAGTCTCTGGCGAACTCAAGTTGCTTCCGACTGGGATCAGCCAGGGTCACCCGGTCCGCGTAGGCATCGAGAACAACGCATAAGCGCCCATATCCGCCACCGACGTCCAATGCATGCTTGAAGCGTTTTCCATGTAATAATCGCTTGAGCGCCAACACTTCGGCAGCATGCTCATAATCGCGTCCCTCCCAGTACTGCGGATAGTTATGTTGGGGGTCATTATAGTGGTCGGCCTTATTTACCAATTGTTTATTGACGCTCATCTTTAATAAATCTTATTGCATGGCTGAGATCGCTTAGGCACAGGTTGCCTGACTGATACTGCGAGCCAGAAAAAGGCTAATGGGTGCACCAGAAAACCTTTTCCAGCCGATTCGTTTGGACTCGATTTATGACGACACGAGCTGGCGCTTAATCAGGTCATGAAATCGCCCCTGGCTTTCCATCAACTCGCTATAGGTGCCCGATTCGACAATGCGACCGGCGTCAAGGAAGAGAATGCGCTCGGCATTCTGTATGGTGGACAACCGATGGGCGATGACAACACGGGTGACACGCAGCCGGTCGAGTGCAGCCGAGACGATATGTTGCGTTTCGTTATCCAACGCTGATGTGGCCTCGTCCATCAGCAGGATAGTGGGGTCGCCGGCCAGGGCGCGGGCGATGGACAGGCGCTGCTTCTGGCCTCCGGACAGGGTTATCTCGCCCTCGCCTATCGCCGTATGCATCCCCAGCGGCATCGCTTGGATGTCATCGGCGAGGCCGGCCATGCGAGCGGCTTCCCAGGCATCCTCCAGGCTCATATTCTTGAAACCCACAATATTGGAGAAAATGTCGCCGGGAAGCAGCCCCGTCTCTTGGAGGACGACGCCCAGATTACGCTGACGCAGCTTAAATAGATCCAGATCCTTAAGGTCCTGGTCATCGTAACGCACGGAGCCCGAGGTAGGTGTTTCGAACCCGAGCAGGAGCCGCAAGATGGTCGACTTGCCCGATCCAGATGGACCAACCAGAGCGACGAATTCCCCTGGTTTGATCTCCAGGTTGACCCCCTGAAGAATATTTTGGCCATCGGGCGCGTAGCTGAAATGAACCTCGGCAAGTTCGATTTTGCCCTTGAGCCGTCCCGGGTCGACCTTGGCGCCAGATTGCTCGGGCAAGGTCTCAATGATCGGCCTTAATCTGTTATAGACGGGGACAACTGACGAGAGAGCCACCGCAGCTGTAGTGATAGACAACAGGGCGGTTTGCAGCGCGGTGTAGGCGGCCAGAAAGGCCATAAATGACCCCGTCTCGACCATGGGGCCTGCAGGACCTGCCGCTACAAAAAAGAGCGCCATCATGGAGGCAATCGGAAATATTAAATTGAATACCAATAGGGCGCTCTGTTCTTGGCCGGCACGCAGCATCTGTATTTGCTGTTTGGCAAACGCTGAGGCCCAGAGGCCGAAGACCTGGTCCTCCGACCCGGACATGCGAATCTTGGCTATCCCGGTAAAGACTTGGACCAGCATGCTGCTAATTCGCCCCTGTAATACGAAATAGACCCTCCAACTCTTAATCTGCCGCAGATTGATGGCCACCGCGGCCAAAGCGCCGAACATTAGTATGACCGTCGCAGGCCGCGCAAGTTGCGGACTGAAAACGAAGAGCATGGCCAGATTCGATGCCGCAAAGATACCGGTGAGAACGGAGTAAAGAAAGGAGCTGGCCAGCTGTTTTCGAATGACCATGAGCCCATCGGCCTTTTCAGCTAATTCCCCGGGCCCTTGACTGCGATGGAAGCTCGTGGGCAAACGGATCATACGATCCCATATGGCTGGTTCGAGGAGGAAATCCATTCGTCCTCCCAGGCGCTGGACTGTTGAGATACGGGCTAAACTTAGGATGAACACGGAAATAGCCACAACCACCAGGATGGCCACCACTTCACCAATGAGCACCCGATTAGCCGTAGGGATGGCATCCGAGAAGATGGCCTGGATTCCGAGGGGCGGTATTACCGCGAGGAGTGCAATGGCGAAACCGCTGTAGAGAAAAAACAAGAAATCCCGTCGCGAGCCCAGGGCAGCGTAGCGAAACAAATCAAGGACGCCAAGTGGTTTCTCTGGGAAAGGTCGATAAAAAGACACTGCGTTCAGTGCGATACGTCGCGCCGTCGCCGTGGAGACGCGAATGCACATCCGGGCCGCCGGGTCATGAGCCAGGTAACGCCCAGGCTTAGGCTGCAGCAGGGCGATCGGTCGGAGTCTTCCCAGCCCATCAGTTGGTGCCTCGTCGCGCAGGAAGCCCAGAAGTGGGCCGCCGTCCTGGAGCCACCAGTGCTCCCTAAGAGCGACTGGCCGATGTCTGATACCCCAAGCGGCGGCGATGTCCTCGACGCGTTCGTCACCTCGCAAATCGATGGCTGGGATCTCGACGCCGACAGCTCGTGCCACCAGGGCACATGCAGCAGCCAAAGGATGGTCGTCGCCCGAGCCGAGACCTATCCGTCCTGTGTTCAATACCCCGCCGAGCCGTTCCAAACCAATAGCCCGCGACCGATGGGCAGCTTGAGTCTTGACGCGAATAGAATTTAAGACATCGACATCCGCCAACCGCAACTCTACTTCCAGACAACGAAAGAACAGGTCGGCAAATTGGCTGAGCGCAGCCTGCGGATCATGGCTAGCGAGAACGCTCCTGGTGTCGAGCACCCGGACGCGCAATGGTCTTTCAGACTCGTAAGTATCGACCCAAGTCTGAGCCGTGAGGACGCCGAAGGGGGTAAGACCGGGCGGACTTATTTCCTCCAGACCCAGGTACAGCAGTGCGCCGGCCGAGGCGTGTTCCTCTTCGCCCTGCGACAGATCCAACCGTAGCCACCAGACACCCAGGGTAGGGCGCAGGACCCTGGTCCCCCGGAGATCGATGAGTTGGCCAGATTCAAGTTCGCGCCGAATGCTTGGCTTGGGCGCGATATCCCGCGTCAGACCGGCACAGAGCCCAAGCAGAAACCGATCGATAAGTTCTGCAGCGGCCTCCTGTTGGCGCGCGGCATCCAGTCCTTGCGGCCTAAAGAGCAATTCCCTATCAACTAGGGCAACCCGGGTTCCGGGCACGCCGACGACCTGCAGCGCCAGCCCCGAGTCGCTCAGACCCAGACTAACAATCAGGTCGCCCGCACTGAGGGTGCATAAATGTCGGCGCGCGCCGGCCGGTCTACCCTCGCGAATCCGAACCGTATACACATCCGCTCGGCCCTCCAAAATCGACCATGCCAGGCTCGGCTCCAAGAGAAGCAGCGGGGTCTTTCCGCTCAAACAGGCGGTCTCGGCAGAGCGGGGCATCCAAGAGACATGGGACGGGTTGTCAATCACGACCTGATTCAGCTCAACAATAATCGAGAGTAATGACCGCCTGCCGCCATCAACTCCTCATGGGACCCGCGCTCGACAATCGCGCCTCGATCCATGACGATGATCTCGTCCGCATCTCTAATGGTGGAGAGTCGGTGTGCAACGATCAGGCAAGTCACTCCGCGCCGGCGTATGCAGGCGTCGATACGTGCCTCGGTTTCAGCGTCCAGGGCGGAAGTAGCCTCGTCCAGGATGATGATGGAGGGATTGGTCGTCAAGGCTCGCGCAATCTCCAGGCGCTGCCGCTGTCCGCCGCTGAAGTTTGCGCCTCCGATCAGGACATCGCCATGGTAGGCCCTTGCCCGACCCGAGATGACTGAGTGGATATCAGCATCCTTGGCCGCCTGGACCACGTCCTTGTCGGGGATGCTCGGATTCCATAGGGTCAGGTTATCTCGTATACTGCCCTCAAAGAAAAATATATCCTGGTTCACGAAGGCGACCGATCTCGCAAAGACCGCGTGGGGGATTTCGGAGCGAGGAATGTTGTCGAACAGGATTTCGCCGCTCCAGGGCCGGTAGAGTTGTGCGATCAGTCGGACCACGGTCGATTTACCGGAACCGGAGCCACCCACCAGCGCCACCCGCGACCCCGGAGCAACCTTCAGCGAAAAATTCCGAATCAGCGGCAATTCCGTTTGCGGGTAACCGAAGGTGATATCCCTCAGTTCGAAGTCCCCAGAAAGCTGAATGCCGACCCCTGGCAGGACGAGGGTGTCCGCTCGGGAGTCCTGAAAGAGCGGGTCTGCCGGATGTTGCATCACATCGTCGATTTGTTCGAGATAGCCACCAAGCGTCAGAAATCTGGAGCTCGACTCCACGAGCTGTTGCACCGGTGCGGTAAAGAGGATCAAGAGTGCCTGAAAACCCGCCAGCATACCGATCGTCATACTCCCATCCATCACGCGCAGCGCGCCCACACCCAAGACGACCGCCATCGATAGACTGGTCAACAGAACAGGAATCTGCGCGAGAGTCAACTGCCACAGGGCATAGTGCTGCCCGATATTCTTAGAATAAGCCGTCAAACCAGCCCAGCGCGCAAAGAAGTCCGCCTCGCGAGCGGAGGCCTTGAGAGTCTCGATGATCTGCAGTCCGTGGATACCGGCGGCACGGGCCTTGCCGAACTCTTGCACGAAACGCTTGAACAGCACCTGGCTCTTGTGTGCGGCGAACTTCAGCACGACGAGGTTGAGTAGGGCGATGGAGATGCCCAGGAGTGTCAGGACTGTATCGTATTTCAGCATCACCAGGGCATAGAACCCGATGGTAACCAGGTTGATATAGGTAGCGGTGAGATCTTCGACGATGATTGTGGAAATGCTCTCGAGATACTGGCCGCGTATTCCCACTTCTCCGCCATGGTAGCGTGTGAAAAAGGCATAGGGCAGGCGTAAAGCTCGGGTGATGAATCTTGCGCTACCGGTGATCGAGCTTTTCAGGATCTGGCGAAGGAAGACCCGGCGCTGAAGAAAACTCAACATCGCCATGATCCACAGTGATCCGCCCATGGTCAGGAGCAGCGGCTTAAGCCAGTCGGGTCGCTGCGGACTGAGGATGTTATCGATAAAGATCCGGGTAAAGCCGGGCTGGGCCACGCTCGGAATGGCCAGCAGCAGCCCCGCGACCATGCCAAAGCCGATGGCCGAAGACATCCCGACCATCCAGGGCCGAATAGCACGAGCAACGCCCGACCGCTTCCCGTCGCGTTGGAAGTGGAATCCAGTGAACAGCCCAATCGACCTGACGGCGAAGCGCTGTTTAAAGCGCGCAGTCAGAGACGTAGCGCCGCCCTCCTGGCTGTATGTCTGCCGATTGATGGCGGTTTTAAGGCGGCGCCAGCGCATCTCAATGTCCGTGACCAGGTTCGCCTGCGGCCACCGGACCAGTCCCGTGCCCCTGGAAAAGCCGGGTGAGGTAGGGAATGATTAGATCAATAGGAGTCTGGGTGCGCGTAATCACCTTAACGACGCACTGGGTGCCGGATTCGATGGGTGTCGGTGGTCCTAACCCCGATGACCAGCGGTAGCCGGATGGGTTTTCCGGAGCCTCTTGGAGGCTGACCGTAATCATGACGGGCGCGCCTTGGTGAGTAAGCATATCCACTAGCTCCTGGTTATCCAATACTCGCATCATACCCTGGGGCGAGGCGGGGTAGCGGGATACCGACTCAACCTGGCCCAACATCACGCCAAATTCGTCTTCCGAGACGCTCTCCGGGATCACCTGGACCGACATTTTCGGCCGGATGCTGGTGCCCTGGAAGGGAGGAACGTAGGCCACCGCCAGGGGGTTTCCCCGACGCATCTTGGTATCTTTCGCATCTGAGGTTGCTTCCGGGTCCCGCTCGCGATGATTCAGCTCCATCGTGGCTACCGAGTCCCCTACCCTCAGCACGTCACCGCGATTGCGATGTATTTCAACAATCACCCCGCTATGAATGCTCCTCACCTCGGAAAAGGTGTTGAGTCGCTCCTTTAGCGACTGAGCCCGCTCCTCTACTGGCACCATTGTCTTCATCAAGTCTAGGATTTTTTGCTCCAATGCTGTATCAGTCTTGTGGCGCATGAGGTCTAGATTTAACAATTGCTGCCGATCCTTCAGAAGCTGGATCTCAGCCTGGCGGAGCTCGCCCTTCCATTTCTCCAAGTCCAGCCTGGAGACCGTACCGCGGATGCGCAGATCCTTATAGAATTCGACCAATTCGCGTGTCTCCTTGACGTGCTCGGAACCCATACGGATCGACTCTTCCAGAGTCCGCTGCTGTTGGTCGACGTACTGGTACTCGAGATTCGCCCTCGTCTTTTCTTCGGATTCAATAAAGGCGCGTTCCTGCTTGAGCTTGGCCAATAGGCTCTGCTCCTCGCGCAGATCCGCCTCGATCTCCGGCTGAGCCAGTCTGGCCACAACCGTGCCCGGGCTCACCGCTTGACCTTCCGTGACCGCCATTTCGAGGATTTGCCCAGGAGATACGGTCACGATATTGAAGAGCGCACCGCTTTCGATGAGGATGCCCTGACCCGCGATTTTAGTCGACACGCTACCGATGAAACCCCACGAGACCGCGCCGGCAAGCAGCAGGCAGACAGTGAGCAGCCCGAGCCAGGACCTAGAGGAAACCACATACATGACATGGTCCAACTCCTCCACCGAACTGAGCGGGTCGTACGCTTCAGCTGTATGCGCGTGTTCAGCCAACATCACCTCTGCCCCGATTTCGCATAGTGTAAGGGTATTGGGTGACTGGCGACTGATGGGCCAACTCTAACGCCTCCCTCACGGCATCAAATTCATTCCATGGATACACCTCGCCTGCGGAGACCAAGGATTTCTCATGCCCTTTTCCCGCAATGATGACTGTATCCCCAGCCGCGGCCAGTCCGATCGCAAACCGAATGCCTGCCCTCCGATCGGGTATACACCAATAATCAACTCCATCCCGGCGCCCCGCCTTCTTACAACCTGACGCCAACTGTCCCATAATAATCCCGACATCTTCCTCGCACCAATAATTGTCGGCGGTTATCACTACCTTGTCGGCAAACATCCCGGCGATCTCGCCCATAATAGCTCGCTTCGATTTGTCTCGGCGCCCGTATTCTCCAGTCAGCAGGATGACGCGGTTTGTTGTCAGGCATCGTGCAAAGTGCAAGACCCTTTTCAGCGCGTTTGGGGTATGGGCGTAGTCGACATAGATGCCAAAGTTCCGATTACAATCGACTCTCTCTAACCGCGCGGTCACCCGCTTGATAGATGCAATACCACGCGCCATATCTTCTAAACTGATACCCTGAGTGTAGCAGGCAGCCATGGCGGCGAGGGCGTTTTCGACATGATAATCTCCGAGCAGGGCGATCTCCACATCGATCGGTCCTTGCGGCGTCTCCGCCTTGAAGTGCGTGCCGAGTGCAGATTGAGATAAATGAACAGCAGTGAAGTCGGCCATGCGGGATAAACCATAGGTCACCGTGACATCTGCCCTGATACCATCGAGATGTGTGAACGCGGGATCATCTCGGTTGAGGACGCTCACCTTGAGTGCATTCCGCTTACGCTGCGAATTCTCTAACAAACCATGGAACAATTGCGCCTTGGCATCGCGATAAGCTTCCTTGGTTCCGTGGTAATCGAAATGATCGTGTGTGATATTGGTCATCACCGCCACATCAAAGTCGCAACTCAGCACGCGGCCTTGATCGAGACCTTGGGACGATGCCTCCAAAATGGCATAGGCATCCCCCCTCTCGACCATCCGCGCGAGGTATTTTTGCAGTTCAAAGGGGCGGGGAGTAGTGAAATTGCGACCGATATCGTAAACCTCGTTACCTATGTGAGCACCAAGCGAAGTCACCATACTAGATTGGTAACCGGCCGCCGTCAGGATGCCACGGATGAAGGTCGCGGTCGTGGTCTTACCGTCCGTTCCAGTGACGCCGATCACCCGCAAATTGTGGGCGGGAAAACCACAAAAAGCCGCGGCTAAAGTCGCCAGGGCGACTCGGGAATTTCGCGTAACAATATAGGGAACCGAATCGGCTGGCGCGCTATCCATTCGCTCTGCAATCACCGCGGCGGCCCCATTCGCGACGGCCTGCTCGATATGGTAATGCCCATCGGTTGTTCGGCCGACAACTGCGACAAAGAGATCTCCTGGTTTGACTTCCCTTGAATCGTCTGTAATGCTACTAATGTCCGGGTCGAGAAGCCCAGGTAGCATCGTCTCGATTTCAGATAGGGCACCGATCAGTTTGGATAATCTCATGATTGCCTCAGCGTCAGTCGGCGTTACGATAATTCTTCCTGTAGCATAGGTGCAGACGGAAGACACTTGGAAATTTACGCCACGGATCAAGTTGAAGCGGCAGTCCGTCGCAGCCAGATTCCCCCCGTCGGGAATGAACCATTCAGCGTCAGGGGCATCCTCTCGCTGAGCCATTCGCGATGAGTGGTCTTCAGGTAATCGGTGAACAACTCGATGCGGTAGCCACTGCTGAACTGCAACAGTGCGCGAACGGCATAGGCCTCGTTCACCGAGCACCCGGTGACGAGCCAACTCTCCGGGTATTCGAACGGATAAAACACATCGTGGATATGAATGTAAACCCCATCCACCAGGCGCGGAAAGACCTCGTCGAGCAGGTGCTGGACGTCGGAGCCGGCCTTGATGACATGGCTGCTGTCGACGAAGAGGATGTCCCCCTTGCCGAGTTCCGCGAATAAGGAGAGCGGCACGTCCTGCACCGGAGCGGTGACAATCCGCCCGCGCAGGTCGGCCTCCGTAGCTAACTCCAGCAACCGTAACGGATCAGGATCGATAAAGGTGAAGTGCGTCGTACCACCCAGGAATAACCCGTCGACATCGAGCGCAAGCGCACTGCTGTAGCCCGAGCCCACCTCGATCACGCGCCGCGGCCTCAGGTACCGGAGCATGAGGGCATAGAAGACCGCATCGGCGTAGGTGAACCAGGTGTTGTTGTAGTAAAAGCGGTGACGGCCTGGCTCAGCTGCGAACGGAAGGTCGTTATAGAAGGGTAACAGTAAATCAAGCAATTTAAGCTGCTCGGACGTGCGTAGCTCGATGCCCGTCAGTGTGCGCCCATAGTGCCCCGCGCGGCGCAGCGCTCTAGCAACATCCGCTGCCGAAGGAATGGGTGAGTAGATATGGCCTGGCGGAACGTGCAGTTGGTCACTCATGACGGACATTGTTCTTGGTGGAGGTAGATTGAGCGAACAGATGTCGCAACGGCAATTGGCCGGCTAGCACCAAGGGTAATCGATGCCGCCAAGAATCGGTTCCGGTGTGGATGCGATTTGCCCAAGAGTGCGGCAGCGCATACCAGAGGACAGCGAGTATCTCGGAGAAAAAGCGCACTCGATATGTTCGACGATGGCACGTCTCGGGGGTCTCTGCCGGGGCCGAGACATTGATCGTCACGCCCTGTCTGCGGGCCTCGTCCTGAATCCGACAGGCATGGAACGCAGAGGAAACAGCGATGATGGGGCTCAGATGTCCACCCCCGACGATCCGGCGCACTGCGCTGATCGTTTGACGGGTACTCCCCCCCGGACGACAAGGCTTTACGGCATCTTCCGGAACGCCAAGCTCGAGCAGATAAGCAGTCATGCTTTCGACCTCGTCGAGTGCCTTGTCCACTCCACCACTGACGAGGATCAGGGGCGCCGCGCCTCGGCGCCAGAGTTCCCAGGCGTGGTCCAAGCGTGCTCGCAATTCAGCCGATGGTCCATTAGGTGTCGTCTTCGCTCCGAACACCAGCAAGGCTGGCCGAGATCCGGAAGGTGCGCCTGAGATCCATTGATGTGGTATCCAGCGGACAGCGCAGCGCTCGGCGCGCCGGACGCGCCAAGCGGCGATAACAATGACAGCCAGAGGGATTCCAAAAATCGATCCAGGGAAAGCGAGGCCACCGGCCGCCACCCCGGATAAGCCGAGCACCCACAACAGGGTTACGCCCCCTAATCCTTGTATCACATCCACCTTTAACCCTCCACGGCGCTAGATGTTCGTTGAACGGCGAGCCCCCAAGCTTGCAGAACATGACGAGTACATATTCCCATCGCATATCCAGTTATAAGTGTATCATGCTGCTGCTCTGTCAGGAAAGCCGCCCAAACCCTACCCTCCACACACTCAAGAAGGGCGACGTCGTGTGCGACACCGGTAAGGCTACCCGTTTTGTGGAGAATCTGGACATCCAGATCGTTCGCACCCAGCGGAATACGGGAGTTGCGAATCGAGCGCCGCAGGGCGTTGGCCGTACACGGATATCTGGCACTATCCGCCGCGGCCCGGAGCATCCCTACCGCTTCGCGACACGTGGTTTCGCCGACCAGGGATCCAGCATCGTCCGCCATCGCCGCCTCGATCTTCGTCTGCCGACAACCGATAGCATCCAAGGTTTCCGCAACCGACTGACTTCCAACCGTTCTAAGTAGCCAACGGGCACAGGGACCGTCGCTGGCACTGATCGCAATGCCGATGATCTCGCGGGGAGACAGGCGATGATCTGAATCGAGTCGTTCGAGGATGCTCGGTGCGTCGGCATCACGGAGCAGTAGGTCGATTGGAATGCTTCCTGATGAGTCGATGTGGCCCGCCGTCATAGCGGCCTCGGCAGCCATGGCCAGGGGCAGTTTTAACAGGCTAGCAGCGGGGCGCATTTCATCTTCTGCAACACCGCTAGCCCAGTGGGTTTGAGGAAGTTCTATCTCAAAATAAGACGAGCGGCCGGCCTCGCAGGCGTACGCCATGAATGCACGCAGCGTTTCACTTATGCAAAGATTGCTCATAAGCAGAAAGGTCCACAGGTTGGTGTCATATCTAAAGCTGATTGGGATCTTAGGCGATGTCTGTTACTCGACTTTGGCCATTTCAGGCCGTCGAGGCCAGTTGATCCAGCAAGCGTTCCCAGTCCCGCTGGGAAATAACGAGGGCGTCCGGGTCTGCGGTTGAGTTGACGAAATTCGCCGCCGCCCAACTGGTGCGGCGCACCAG
>NZ_CAIZIZ010000405.1 GCF_903933125.1 uncultured Lamprocystis sp.
CACTATCCACTATCCACTAATCACTAATCACGCATAGTGAAAAACCGGAGTCTGGATCATCCGCACCGGAGGTTTGTTGCCCTTCACCAGCGCTTGGATGTGCTCAACGGTCTCTGGCGCGAAGAACTCCTCACCGGTCTCGCGGCAGACGCGCGCCGGAACGTCTTCGATGACATATAACTTGCCGTCATATTCGATCGTGTAGGTAACCATCGTTTCAACCATTGTCTCTCTCATGATTCTTCTGCCTCGTATCGCTAGCTTCGCCTGATTCGGTTGTCGACCCATTCCAACGGATCTGGTTCGTAAAGCGTTATGATCTTTAGCAGCGGCCGACTTGGGTAACTGCAAAGAACATGCAAAGGCCGGCTGGTACTCGTAAAACCGAGGAGCAGGCAACTGGGACCATATTTGTCATCCGGATAATCTTCAATGATCTCACACAGCGACAGCAATGCCTCCTCAAGCTCGGAAATCCGGATGTCCCGGCGAATGCCCTGGTCCACTGCATGCTTAGAGAACTCGTACCTGCGTGAACGAATTTTCTCTTGGATTTCAGAGATCATGCTCTCGTATATCCCGGCCAAGATCGCCCGCACCGACGGTTTGTAACGGTAACGTGGCGCGGAACGCTGCCAGACTCGGAAGGCCCTGCGCAGCGGATTGCTCCGTGACCTCCCCCGCTACCGCGGGTTTCCGGGTCAGACACGGCGGGGACTGTCGCCGCAGTATCCTCCAAGAGCCACTCTTCAAACGGCATACCCAGGTCGATGCGACCATGACGTTGCAGCCAAGCCATCTCGAAACAGGATATGGCGGAAACGCCTATCTCATCCGCTTCCTCGATCAGGGCGATTTCCCGTGCCGTGAGCTTCCCGGCGATCTGGTTGGTCCACCAATGCCAGATGTGCGTATCGAGCACGATCATTCGTCAACACCCCAATCGGCCGTCGGCGCGGAAGTCATCACATCGCCCAACTCGCGCACCTTACCGGCAAAGGCTGCCGGCGGAGAGCGACGGCGCACCTTAACGGCTGACCCCGGAGCAACCGTTGCGGCCTGATCATCCATGACACGCAATATGGCTTCGACCTTGCGGTGCTGCAATTCGGCAGGAACCGGGATAAAGGCAGGCGCGTCTTCGTAAATGAACCGAGCAGAACTCATGTGGCTTCTCCGTGGGTTACATTTGATGAAAGATCGTCGGCAGCCGTCAAGTGGTTAGTGGATCGCTGGAAGCTGCCCCGCTCCTACTATCCACGACCAAAAATGCATCAGAAGCGATCATCATCGCGCATTTCGCGGCAGAAATCGCCCGCGCTGACGGGTTGCAGCGGAAACGTTGCGCGGAACGCTACCAGACTAGGAAGGATCTGAGCAGTGGATTGTTCGGTGACTTCTGCGCATTCAAGGGTGGCCAAGTCTTCCACCAGATCGTAGTCGGCAATCGGGACCCCCAGCTCGGCAAGGAGCCGCATGGTCTCCTGCTTTGACTTTGCAAACACCTGCGCCACCTGGCCCAGGCTGAGCTCACCGGCCTGGAAGGAGCGCACGGCGATCAACTCCGGGTCGGTTTGCGGTGCCTTGGTGTCGATGGTTTGCATGGAAAACCTCCAGTTCGGGCATGCATCAAGCATATCATCCGTGGGCGACGACTGGGCCGTGACCAGCGCTCCAGCCACTGTGCCGGAGCGGGCCTCGATCAAGATTCCGGCCGCTTGGGCTCTCCGGGTGCGTAGTCAGGCCATCCTGGCCTGACACCGTCAGGGCTGGAAGCCCTGACTACGCATACCGCTGGCCGGGATTACGATCAAGACCACGGGGCGAGGCAGGGGAATTATCCACAGATGACACAGATGGCCACAGATGAAGAGAAAATAGTCTTATCTGTGTTCATCTGTGTCATCTGTGGACAATTGATTACCGGATCTCGATGCGCTCCCCAGCCCTGATGGCGTGCTCCAGCGCCTTGCGCAGGCGGTCCAGGTAGCCGTCGACGTCGCTCTGGGTTTCCAGATACCCCGGCGGTGCCAGGGCCGCGACCTTTACGACACGCCGCGGCTTGACGTAGACCTGTTCATCCTTGTCGCCGACGGTGCCGGTGCCGGTGCGTTTCTTCTGACTGGCCGCGGCCTCGATCTTGGCGAACGCCTCGTCCGCGGCCTCGACTGCCGCCTGCCCAGCCTGGTCGATGTGCGCAATGCTGGCCTGGGTCTCGACCTGGCGCTTGAGGCTTTGCAGCGGATGCAGGCACGCGTTGCGCAGGTCGGTCGCTGCCTTGGCCTCGTCGAGTTCCACCTGGACCTTACCGAGTTGCGCCTGGATGCTCTGCAAGACCTGGGCTCGCCGCTCCGCGACCAGCGCGGTGTCGATGCCTTCGACGGTCTGGATCAGCGGCTCGGCGTCTTTGATCAGCCCATAGGGCGCGGCGGCGGCCAGGATGGTCTGGATGCGCGCAAGGGCCGCCGCGGCCGTCGGGTCTTTGTCCAGCCAGGTGCGGTTGGGCTGGAAGCGGGCGGCGGCCTTGCGCAGCTTCTCCCAGGTCGGGCGCTGGGTCTCGTAGAAGTTGGTCAGCTCATGGACGTTGTCCGACAGCTCGAGCAGATCGTTCTTGCGCTCCAGGAAGGTGCCGATCAGACCGAAGCTCTCGGTCTCCGCCAGGAGCTTGGCGATGATGCCCACGGCCTCGGCGAGTTCCTGACGGCCCGGGTAGTCGCCGGTGTCGGCCAGGGTCTGGTACTGGGCGAGGCTGGTGCGCCAGGCGCCCAGGCGCTCACGCAGACAGGCGGCGAGCGGGTCCTCACCATCGGGGGCGATCTGGCCGAAGACCTCCTTGGCCAGGTGGCGGGCGGCCTGGAGTTGGCCCTGGTCGACGGTCCGGCGTTTGATGGCGGTGATACGGCGCCATTTGCTGGGGCTGCCGACCGCTTCGAAGATCTTGTCGGTGGACAGGGTCGCCCCGTCCATCACCAGGCTGATGGCGCCCTTACGGACCAGGCGGGCCACCAGCAGGATGACCTCCCACTCCGGCCAGCCGTAAGGGCGCCGGCCGAAGCGGTCTTCCACCAGGTCTTGCAGGATCACCTGGCGGTTGGCGCCGGCCATGAGGTTGACGTGGCCTTCGACCTCGGTGAGTGCCTGCTGGTTGCCCTGGCCGGACTCCAGTGAGAAGCCCAGGTCGTCCACGTCGGTGGCGCTGAGGACCGCCTTGATCTCGGCCTGGGGGTTGGCCGACAGGTGGGTGAGGTAGCCGAGCTTGTTGAAGCTGTTGCGGATGAGATAGTTCAGGGCATCAGTCAGAACCGCGGCGGCCGTGCCGCCCTTGGGCCGGACCGGCTGGCCGGCGGCATAGTACGCGGCCTCCTTGCAGAGGCGCTCCAGTTGCAGGATCAGGCGCTGCCGGCGTTCCCGGTTTTCCTCCTGGCGCTCGCGCAGGATCTTGACCGTGGTGGTGGCGGCGGTGCCGTCGTTCTTGCGGCCGATGTACCGGTCGGTCTGCAACCAGGTGCGCAGCTCGCGGCCCAGGGTCTTGTCATCGTCGAGCCGGACGATGAGTTGGCCGCCCTCGGCGGCGCTTTGCAGGATGCAGCGAGCCTCTTCGTAGATCGGGTAATCGTCGGCCAGGGGGGTGACGACGGACAGCACCAGGTCGCCGTCGGTGCGGGTGCCGTGCGGGTGCAGGTCGCACAGGCGGTTGATGCCGAAGTCTTTGTTGTTGTCGGGGAAGCGCTGTTTGCGCAGCCCCTTGAGCAGGTCGTCGAAAATCAGTTCGCCCAGAAACTTGGCCTCCTCCGCGGAACTCAGGTCAACGTCCTTGATCTCGCGGCTGATGTCGCGCTCTTCATTGGTGAGGAAGAAGAAGTCCTCGCCGTTGCGCCCGATCAGGGTCTCGCGCTCCAGGCGCTGGAGGCTGGCCTCGATCTGTCGGCGCAGGGCCAGGCGGTCGGCGTCGATGCGGTCGACGAACAAGGTCACCAGGTTATCGACGTTGCCGCGAATCTCGTCGACATAGCGGATCAGGAACAGGGTGCGCAGGAGCAGCGAGTCGAAGGCTTCGAGCTTGTCGTTGCCGGCGGCGTGGTCGAGCGTCGACTTGACGACGCCTTCGAGGAAACTCTCGATGGCCGGGTAAAACCGATGCAGCGGGACCAGCACGCCGACCGGCTCGGCGCTGAGTTGGACGGCGGCCGACTGGAAGGCGTCCAGCATGGAGCGTTCACCGCGGGCCAGGTGCAGACCGGTGACCCCGTGGCGGCGAATGGCCTCGAAGACCTTTTGGATCAGTTGAAACTGATAGGGGGCGAAAGGGTAGACGCTGACGAAGTCCAGTGCGTCGGCATAGGGCTTGTAGGTCATGCCGACGTTGCTGAAGCTGAGCTGGTTCTTGAGGATGTCGGCCTGATCGCGGTAGAGGGCCGCGAGCGTCGCGCGGGCGGCGTCGGTCTTGTCCAACAGACGCTTCTGGATGACCTCGTCCACGTTGGCGCTGGAGAGTGACAGACGGGTCTTGAAGCGGCCCTGGATCTTGGAGAAATCATTGGCGCGGGCGGCACGCACCTCGCCCAGCACGGCGTCGATGTCCTCTTGGGAGGTGACCACGACCCAGGCCCGGCCGCCGCAGACGGTGCCCAGGTTCTCGGCGATGGTCTGGAGGTTGAGCATCAGGTGGGTGTCCTGGCCGATGAACTGGCCGATCTCGTCCACCAGGAAGCAGATGCGATGAGCCGGCCCGCGGCTGTCCAGGTACTCCTTGATCCAGCCGGCGAAGTGCTCGACGGTCAAGAGCGACTTGAAGTCCTCCTCGGAGCGTTCGAGCCAGGCGCGCGCCCCTTCCGGGGTTTTGCCCAGAGCCTCGGAAAGAGCCAGCACCAGTTCGTCGGCGTAGAAGCTGTAGCCGTCGCGTTCCTGCTCCCAGTCACACTTGGCAGTGGTGCGGAACGCGGTCTTGAAGGCGTCGAGCTTGTTTTGACCGGCGAGGCGGCGTTCCAGGTCGGCGATGTGCGGATGGTCCCCGCAGAAACCGAGTTTCTCGTTGAATACCTTGAGAAAGACCCGCAGGATGGCGTCACGTCCGCTGGCGGTGTCGGCCTTGCTGTCGATATTGAACAGGCAGACATCGACGGCGGTGCCGACCGCGCGCTTGATGTCCGCCGCCAGCATGGCGTCCTGGATCTTGCCGTCGAAGAACGCGATAGCCCGCCGGGTCTGTCCGGCATGGCTGATTTCGCGGTTCTCCAGCAGGTAGGACAGGATCTTGAGGAAGTGTGACTTGCCGGAGCCGAAGAACCCCGAGATCCAGACCCCGACCTTGCCGACCACCTGCGGGTCCCCGGCGTGGTCGATCGCATCCAGGTAGGCGCCGAAGAACCGGCGGAAATGGATATCCAGTTCCTTGGTGACGACATACTCATCGAGTTCCTGCCAGACGGATGCACTATCGGCTTGATCGGCCTTGATGACGCCGTTGATGGGGCGATCGATCGGCTTGGTGAAGAGGTCCTTGATCAGCATAACCTACACTCCTGCCGCTGAAGAGTTGTCCACAGATGACACAGATGCCCACAGATAAGAAATAATGCATGACTTTGAAAGATTGGTGGCTCGTTGATCGACTGCCGAAGCCTCAATGATTTCTTCATCTGTGTCAATCTGTGTCATCTGTGGACTATTCTTCATCCGGCTAATCGGAAGAGTTGTCCACAGATGACACCGATGAACACAGATAAGAAGCAATACATGACTTTGAAGGATTGGTGACTCGTTGATCGACTGCGGAAGCCTCAATGATTTCTTCATCTGTGTCAATCTGTGTCATCTGTGGACTATTCTTCATTCGGCTGACCGGAAGAGTTGTCCACAGATGACACAGATGCACACAGATAAGAAATAATGCATGACCTTGAAGGATTGGTGACTCGTTGATCGGCTGCGGAAGCCTCACTGATTTCGGCCTTGATCGTAATCCCGGCCAGCGGCATGCGTAGTCAGGGCTTCCAGCCCTGAGGGTGTCAGGCCAGGATGGCCTGACTACGCACCTGGCGAGCCC
>NZ_CAIZIZ010000406.1 GCF_903933125.1 uncultured Lamprocystis sp.
CCTCACCCCAACCTACGGCACTACGGCACTCCTTGGCAACCACGGCAGCGACGGCCCGACCGTGGCGCTCGATGACCACGGGCTCACGCCGGGCCGTCTCCAACAGTTGGCCGAATTGGCACCCGCCCAACCAAGGCTGAAGCCTTGGACTCCGGGGCGGGTTGGCAGGTGCGCGACGCCATCCGGCCGTCGCCTGGTCCGCCCTACGGACTGATGGGTACGCCGGTCACCAGCACGTCGTCGATGTAGGCGAAGTCGCTGGTGTCGGTGTCCCACATGCCGAAGGCGATGCCGAACGCCGGGTTGTTGGCGGCGGCGGCCGGCAGGGCGACCTCGAGCAGATGCGGTTGCCCATCGCTGGCCGGGTGGTGGTTGTCGATGGTCAGCGGTTCGTACCAGGTTTGGCCGTCGGTCCAATAGAGAATCAGGTACTCCCAATTCTCGAACGACTTGGCGCCCAGGTAGACCGACAACACGAGATCCCGGTATCCGACGGTGGAGCGGCCGCGCTCGACCCAGACATTGTTGCCGGTGAAGCGCATGGCGTGGGTTCCGTGCTTGGGATCACCCGCGTACCAGGCGACCTTGCCTTGGCGGTACCAACCCGCGAGCCCGGTCTCGAAGTCGCTGGAAAGCACCGTTTGGCGGGCGGCCGACGGTGCCACCTCGATCAGGCCGGTGCGGGTCAGGCTGTCGCCGCCGGTGTCATTGCTGACCGTGAGGGTAACGCTGTAGGTGCCGGGCGCGGTGTAGACATGGGTCGGCGCGGCCAGGGTGGAGCTGCCGCCGTCGCCGAAGGTCCAGGACCAGGCGGCGACAGCGGTCGAACGGTCACTGAACTGGACCTGCAGCGGGGCGGCTCCGGCGGTCGGCGCGGCGTCGAATCCCGCCGTCGGCGGCGGCAGCGGGCCGGCCTGGAGTTCATAGGCACCGCGGTCCCAGGCGCTGCCGGAGGGTCTGGGAGTCAATTCCAGATCGAGGGCGACGGCGGCGAGTTCCAGACCCGAATCGACCGCCGGGCTGGTGGCCGCCGGGCGCAGGTCGCCAGCCGTCGGATTGAGCCATTGGGGATTGGCGATCAGGCGCCCGGGCTCGCTCGCGTAGGCCCCCGGGTTGGCGGCATAGAGGTTATGAGAGAAGGTGAAGCGCCCGGCCGTACCCCATTCGACGATGCCGCCGCTGCTGAAATCAAAGATGTTGTTGGCGAAGCGCACATCGGTGATGCCCCCGTATTGCTCCAGCAGAATGCCGCGATTGAATCCGCGCACGCTGTTATTGGCAATGAGCACACCGCTCGACCCGCCGCCGTCCACGTTGAACGCGTAGATCCCGGCGCCGACGCCGGTGGTATCGGCGAGTTCGTTATCGAAGATAGCGATGTCGTCGCTGCCCGCATAGAGATGGATGATGCTGTTGGCCCCGGTGTTGGCCTTTCCGATGTTGTGAATGCGGTTGTTGTAGATCAGCACAGACTGCTTGCCGTCGCGGATGTCGATGGCGCCGTTGGATTGGCTGATCAGCGCATAGTCATGGATGAAATTGCCGGCGACCACGTCGCCCAGGTTGTACTCCTTCAAGTCGACCGCGTTCTCCATGATCGCGTTGGCGGCGCTGCCCTGGGTGGCGATGTCGTTGCCGATCACATGGGTGTAATAGGCGTGATTGGCCGCCGGACCATGGCCGCCGGCACCGACATAGACGCCCTCGGTCGGGGTGTTGTAAAGGGTATTGTTCCAGATCAGGTTGTAGCGCGACGGCTCGTTCTGGTTACCGGCAATGAGGATACCGGCACCCTGCAGGTCATAGAACCGGCTGTTCATGACGACGTTGAAACTCGAATCCTGGAGATGCACCCCGCCGCCCTGGTGCGAGCCGGTGGCGTCGATGCCGTCGACGATGGTCCAGTCGACCGGGTCCGCATCGTCATAGTCGAGGTAACGGCCGATATAAATCATGGTGTAGATGGCCGGCTTGGTGCTCGCATCCAGCAGTACCCGTTGATTGGCCGGGTCCGCCGAGGCATTTCGGAAGATGATCGGCCGGCCGACCGCGGCGGTCAGATAACGGGCGTCACCGGCGATCCCGGACTCGTCGCGGAAAGCAGCCCCGGCGGCCCGGACCCAGGGTCCGTCCGCGTCACTGCCGGTTTCCAGGATTTCAAAGACGCCATTGTTGGCGCGCCAACTGCGATAGACATAGAGCCGGTATTCACCTGGATGCCCGGCCAGATCGATCCCGGACAGATCGGTGCCGACCGGGAAACGGATGGTATCGGTCCCGGCGACCGCAACCCCGGTGGTGACCGGGACGATCGGCGCGCCGGACCGGGTCAGGGTGATCGCCTCGGCATAGGTGCCGGGGGCGATCAGAACCTGATCGCCGGGTTGCAGCGCGGCGGCGGCGGCATGGGCGATCGTGCGCCAGGGCTGGGCGGCGGAGCCGTCGCCGGCGTCGTTGCCGCCGGGCGACACGTACCAGTTTGCGGCCAGGGCCGCGCTGGGTATGGACAACATCAGGCTGGTGAACGCGGCGATGGCCGCCAGGGGACGACGCAAGCACATGAAGGGGTACTCCAGATTGACGCGACTGTCGCGATCTTCCCGGAACGGGCATGACGAATCGTCGAACCACCGTGCTTCGGAATACTCGGAGGACGCTCAGTTGCCCTCAAATATTAGCCTATTAGCATTCATCGATATGTAAAGAAATGTGTTCGATGGGTTTGCACGGCATTGCTCGGACCAGAGGCAACTGCGGCCCGACGGGCGGCGCTGCGGTGCAGACGCACTCGCCCGCGGTCATTCGAGCGCCGCGCACCAGTCGGCGCTGGCCCGCATCTCCGGCCCTGTATTGCGCATGGACATTAGCGGCCGCATCTTGACCGCCACCGCCGGGCAACTTGGCCTGCAACCGTATTTCGAGAGGCTCACACATGGCCAAACCTCCACTCCCCAGCGGCCTGGCCGTCCCCAGCAAACGCTTGGCTCGACTCTGGCACTTGGGCCGCGCCACCGGCGACTTGGCGGCCGGGGTCGGGTTGCGCGGGCTGTTCGAGCTGGCACTCAACCGCGACGGCGAAATGAACCGCATCCGGCTGTCGCCCGAACGCACCCAGCGTTTCACCGATCGCCTGGCGCGGATGCGCGGGGCGGCGATGAAGATGGGCCAACTCATGTCCCTGGACGGCTCCGACATCTTCTCGCCGGAGGCCGCCGGGATCATGGCAAGCCTGCGCGACCGCGCCCAGCCCATGCCGCTGGGACAGGTCAACCAGGTGCTCTCAGGCGAACTGGGGGCCGACTGGGACAAGCGCTTTCATCGCTTCAACTTCACCCCCATCGCCGCCGCCTCCATCGGCCAGGTGCATGAGGCCGAGACCCGTGACGGTCGGCACCTGGCCATCAAGATCCAGTTTCCCGGGGTACGCGAGAGCATCGACAGCGACCTCGACAATTTCGCCTTCCTGGGGCAGACCCTGGGGCTCGCGCCCAAGAGCGTGAACCTGGAGCCCATTCTGACGGTGGCACGTCGCCAACTGCACCAGGAGGCTGATTACCTGGCTGAGGCCGACGCGCTGGAGGCCTACGGAGCACTGGTCGGCGACGACCCCGACTTGCTGGTACCCAAGGTCCACCGGGACCTCTCCAGCACCCGCGTCCTCGCCATGGACTTCGCCACCGGTATCCCGGTGGACCAACTCACCGGCCCGGCGTTTCGCCAGGTGGAGCGTGACCGTGCCGCCACCCTCCTGGTCCGCCTCCTGCTGCGGGAGTTGTTCGACTTCGCGCTGGTACAGACCGATCCGAACTACAGCAATTTTCTCTACCAGGCCGAGACGCGCAAGCTGGTCCTGCTCGATTTCGGTGCCACCGAACGGATCGCCCCCACGCTGGTCGGGTACTACCGGCAGATGATGCAGGCGTCCGTCATCGGGGACACGGACGTGGTGCGCCAGTGCGCCCTGGCCTTGGGTTACCTGGACCCTGACGCCGCCCCGGAACAGGCCGCGGGCATTGCCGAGTTGATCGCACTCACCGGCGAACCGTTGCGTCACGCGGGACTCTATGATTTCGGGGCGTCCGATCTCTTTGAGCGGATCTTTGTCGGCGGGCGGGAACTCTTCTACGAGGATGCCTTCGGCCGGAACCCCGACCCGGCGACCTTCTTCCTGCATCGCAAGTTTGTCGGCACCTTCATGCTGTGTCGCCGTTTGCGGGCGCGGGTGGATTTGAACGAATTGACGGCGGCCTATGGGTGACCATCGCCACGCGGGTCTTGCCGTTCGCGGCCAGTGTCTCTCTGCCGCTCAACGAACACTCAGGCACAGGGGCAGACCGGGTCTATTCGCAGGGTCGGATCGGGTCTTTCCAGGGATTGACGATCGCAACACCGGCGGCGGCAAATTCGCCGGTGTTGCGCGTCACGACAGTCAGTCGAGCAGCCAACCACTCACAAATCGACATCCCGAACCGGCCCGGTAATCCGTGGATGCTCGAATTCGACCTCCGCCAGGGGCGATTCTGCGAGGAGCAGGACCAACTCGCGGCCCGTGCGGTGGCCCGTGAGGCGTTCATACTCTTGGGCCGAGACGACCACGGCGCGCTCCTCGCCATTGACTGTCACATGCTGAGATCCCTGCTCGACGGCCCGGCGCACCACATCGCTGAAGCGGGCCTTGGCATCCTGAAGCTGCCAATAGCTGGTATTGCCACGGCGGGAGGGCTCGTCTGCGCCAATGCTGTCCATGGCTTCTCCTGTTGTCTAGTCAGACTGACCAGACTTTAGCCCCAGGTGCGGCCTAGGTCAACCGTTGGGCGCTCGCCGCCGCCCTGGGCACCGGGCTAGCGCTCGCCATCTTCGCCCTGGGTCTCGCCAGGCCGCGGGTCGGGCCGGTCTGCCCGATCGAACCCGCCCCGCCACTGGCCGCAAGGCCGGAAAAGCCGCACAATGACTGTCGCCCCGCACAGTTGTCGAGACGGACATGCGCAATCCACAGTTGCAGTTGGCGCAAGAACTCATCCGCGGCACGGATCTGAATGTCTTTCTGACCGGCAAGGCCGGCACCGGCAAGACCACCTTTCTGCACACGCTCAAAGCAGACCTGCCCAAACGCACCATCGTCACCGCCCCGACCGGGGTGGCCGCAATCAATGCCGGCGGCGTGACCCTGCATTCATTCTTCCAGCTTCCGTTCGGACCTTTCGTGCCCGGCGGCGACGGCGAGCGCCAGACGGCGGAGCGGCGTTTGCGCCGACAGAAGCGCGAGATCGTCCAGGGCCTGGACCTGCTCATCATCGACGAGATCAGCATGGTCCGCTGCGACCTGCTCGATGCGGTCGATTTCGTGCTGCGCCGGGAGCGCGACTCCGACCGGCCATTCGGCGGCGTCCAACTCCTGATGATCGGCGACCTGCATCAACTCGCGCCCGTGGTGCCCGGGCCGGACTGGGCGATCCTCAGGGAGTTCTATGAATCCGCCTATTTCTTCGGCAGCCGGGCATTACAGGCGACCGAGATGGTGCCCATTGCGCTCGAGCACATCTACCGCCAGTCCGATGCGGATTTCATCGAACTGCTCAATCGCGTGCGTGACAACCGGCTGGACGACGCCACCCTGGAGCGGCTGAATTCACGCTATCAGCCCGATTTCCGGCCCAGCGAATCGGCGGGCTATATCACCCTGACGACGCACAACCAGGGCGCCGATCGCATCAATGAGACGCGCCTCACCGCACTCGACACCAAGTCATTCACATTCGCCGCGAATATCCAGGGCGACTACCCGGCGCACAGCTATCCGACCGCCGAGAAGCTGACTTTGAAACAAGGCGCCCAGGTCATGTTCGTACGCAACGACGCCGGACCGGCCAAGCGCTATTTCAACGGCAAAATCGGCACCATCACGCGCCTCGGGCGCGAGCGCATCGGCGTGCGCTGCCCGGATGATGCGACCGAGATCGAGGTCGAACCGGTCACCTGGGAGAACATCCAGTACAGCCTCGACCAAGAGACCAAGGCGATCACCGAGGAGGTCGTCGGCCGCTTCACCCAATACCCGTTGCGCCTGGCCTGGGCGATTACCATCCACAAGAGCCAGGGCCTGACCTTCGAGCGGGCCATCGTCGATGCCGGAGCGGCCTTCTCGCCCGGGCAGGTCTATGTGGCCTTAAGCCGCTGCAAGACCTTCGAGGGGCTGGTGCTCGGTACCCCCATCCCGCGCCGGGCGGTCATGACCGATCAAGTGGTGGCGGACTATGTCACCGAGGCCACCCGCCACCCGCCAACCCAGGACCGGATCGACCGCGCGCGCATCGCCTATCAGCAGCGGCTGCTCCAGGAATGCTGGGATTTCGGCACCCTCGGCACCCGGCTGCGGCGGCTGCTCGGCCTGCTGCGCGAGCACCAAAGGGTGATCGACGCGAACGGCACGGACACCATCGACGCCCTGGAGCGACAGACCAATGATGCAGTCGTCACCGTCGCCGCCAAATTCAGGGGCCAGCTCCGCGCGTTGTTCCGGGAGGATTTGCCCCCGGAGGACGACGCGCGCGTGCAGGAGCGCCTGCGCAAGGCGTCCGTCTATTTCTCCGAGCAGCTCCAGCAGGGCTTGCGCCCCTGGCTCGCCGCCTTCGCGTTCGGCACCGACAACAAGGCGCTGAGCAAACAGCTCGGCCAGGCCGTCGTGGAGCTGCGCACGGAGCTGGCGGTCAAGACCGCCGGTATCGAAAGCTGCCGGGAGGGGTTCGCGACAGCCGCCCATCTGAGCGCGCTGGCCAAGGCGCGGATCGATGCCGAGCCCAACGGGCCGCCGACGGGGCCAGAACCCGACCCGCGCCACGACGCGGCCGAGAGCCCCGGACTGCTGGGCGCGCTGTTGCGTTGGCGCGACCAGAAGGCGCAGGAAGAAGCGCGCGAGGGCGTGGAGCACTATCGCGTGCTGACCCGCGCCGTCCTGCGACAGATCGCCGACACCCTGCCCCAGAACCCGAAAATGCTGGTCGCCGTCAAAGGCATCGGCAAGCCCTCCGTCGCGCGCTATGGAGCAGAGATTCTGGCCATCGTCGCCGACTGGTGCCGTTGCCAGCGCGTCGATGCCGCGGCCGTCCCGCGCCCCGGTCAGCCGCTCAGCGATGGCTCTTCCTACGGCGAGATCAAGATGGTGCAGGCGCATCTGACGCGGGAGCGATGACTATGCATAGGAGGGGGAATCGGGGGGCCGCCTCCGACCTCGGCGACGCTGCCGCCCATGAGTGATCTCTGCTGATGCAGGTCGCGAGCGGGTTGTCCCCGGTGTTGGCTCCTGGACGTGCCTCCACCAGCCGCTAAAGGTGCGGTGCGCAAGCGCACCGCAGCCCGGTGCGTTACGGGAAGCTGACGAAGCCGAGCGCGCCGACCACGCTCTTGGTCGCGTTGAGCCCGTAGTTGTGCGCGACCCAGACCCTGCCGCCCTCCGGATCACGTTCGGCCGCGCCTTGCTGCTGGCAGTGCCTCGGGTCGGTCACTAAGGTGAACCCCGAGGTCAAGGAATCGGGATCGACCTGCTGGCCCGCGGCATAGCTCGTCGGCTTGCCGAAGCTCGTCTCGTTGTACCGACGCCGAACCACGCTCGCGTCATAGCCCGCCTTTGTGCCAAGAGCCCGCACGGCCGAGAAGCCGATGACCTCGTCCCCCAATGTCGTCACGCCGAGGCGGGCGCAATCGTAGGACTTGATGACATTGTTCGGAACCAAGAGCGGCTTGTACGGCATCGCCTGGTCCGCGGCTTGCACCTTCACGTCGATGCTCGTCGCCGTGGTCGTCACGGGATAGCGTCCGTAGTGTATCGCGTAGCGTTTGCTGCGCTTTTCCACTTCTTCCTCCTTCGCGATGCGCAATGCGCCTTTCCAGTAGACCCAGGCCTCGCTGGGAAACAGCGTCGCGCTTGTCCAAACCAGGCTCGGGGCGGTATAGCCTTGATGGGTCTTCGAGAAACCGAAGACGCGGCCGCTCGAGCCGATTCCCACCGTCAACACGCTCTGATTGTCCTGCGTGCGCGGGACGGACAGAGTGTAATCGTTGTCGAGATTGCTCTGGTCCAAGCGGAAGAAGCGCGGACGCTTGGCGCCGCTGCGCATCGCCGACAGGTCGAAGACGAGAGCCGCATAGCCGTCTCGATTCTCTGCATTCTTGTGGCCGACGATGAGCTGATTTCCGACGACTGCGAGCGTCGGCCAGTCACGGTAGTTAGACTCCTTGACCGCGCAGAGGTGGAAGCCATCCGCAGGGTTCTCGCTCACGGATACGGCAATCATCAGGTAGCGCCGTGCGGAGTTGCAGTAATCGAAGGAGTAGCGCTCGATTTCGCTAGGGTCCCAATACGCTGAGCACTCGTCTACCGTTGGTCCGCCATGATCTTCCCAGTAGAACTTCGAGGGCCTCTGCCAAAGTGTGTTTCGCGCTTGGGCTAGGAACACGAAGCGCTTTCCGATGGAGTCGTAGGCGGCCCGTGAATCATAGACTTCGTGCACACAGAAACCATGTCCGCCATCGGTCTGCGGATAGTCGCTCAGGCAGTTGCCAAGCCCGCTGAAGCTGTTCAGATTACGCACCGGATCAGAGGATCCGTCGAGGAAGTCCGAAAAAAGCGTCGCCGCGGGGATTTTCATGATCCGCTCTCCGGTCTTCCGGAACACGCTCAGATCCCCATGGGCCATGGCGACGTTTTCCATCCCCGGACCGAGGACAGGCTCGTGCAAGGCATCAAGGCCGCTGCGAGCGAGCGCGATCGGACCGATAGCCTCGAACATCGGCGGGTTCGGCTCGGATTGAGCGAGCCCGGTTTTGAATGAGTAAATCGTCTCGTGCTGAACGAAGGGTGCGATATAGCTCGAGCCAAGCTGACTCGAAGTCCCCATTGCGGCATACCCGTCGGAGTACCAGGACGCCGTCTCGCCGTTCTGCTTGCGATCGGCGATGCCCAGGACGCGACTGGCCGGACGTTGCCCTGCCGTTTCGAATTGGAGGTTGGCCGTACCGAGTTTGAGCGGCATACCGACCGCCATCTTTCCGTCATTCAGATAGGTTCTGGTCTGCCCGTTCGCCGCGATCGTAATCGCGATCACTTTGTCCGCACTGGATTCAACCGCCGTAAGGCGCGTTGAACAGGGAGGTCGGATGCCGGGCGGCTCCCGACCTCCTGCCTGTCTCTCGACTTTGGCCATTTCAGGCCGTCGAGGCCAGTTGATCCAGCAAGCGTTCCCAGTCCCGCTGGGAAATAACGAGGGCGTCCGGGTCTGCGGTTGAGTTGACGAAATTCGCCGCCGCCCAACTGGTGCGGCGCACCAG
>NZ_CAIZIZ010000407.1 GCF_903933125.1 uncultured Lamprocystis sp.
CCGGGTCCCTGACACCGAGCGGCGCGCCTTATCCACCCTACAGCGGGGCCGGTTCTGTAGGGTGGATAAGCGCAGCGCATCCACCATTGGCCTCGCTGCCGACACGCTGTTGGCGGCGGCCACCCAAATTTGGAACTGCTGTCGACTGCCGGGGTTGCAGGCACGCCGGTCGTGCTTTGTGCTAGGCTCCGATCTGCAGACCGTATCCCTGTCGAGCCTCACGCCCGAGGGCGAATCCATGGCCGCCACCGCCGACTGTCTCTCCTGCCCGCCCCCCCCGGACCCGCATCGGGTCGACCAGCGCATTCTGCTCAGCGGTGTCGGCTGGAGCGTTTGGCAGGATGGCAGGTTGCGGTGTTACGCTTTGGGGGGCGATGGCTACCGGGTTGCCGCCCGCAGCCGCTTCCTCCCGACGCTGGACCCGCGCCTGATTCAAGACTGCATGAGTGCACCCAGCCAGACCGAGGCACTGGCCCTGCTGCGCGCCAACCGCACCGCCTGAACGCCAAGCAATCGTCCAAGATGCTGCCGCCGACCAACTCAAGAACCTGGCGCCCGGACTGGGTCGCACTACGCCGCTTGCTGCTGCAACCGCGGGTCGCCGACGCGGCCCTGGAGTCGGCGCTCAACGAGGCCCGGGCGCGGCAGCCGCTACCGGTGATCTGGCTGCTCGGCAAGGCCCAGTCCGGCAAAACGTCCATCATCCGCGCGCTGACCGGAAGCCCGCATGCGGTCATCGGCAACGGCTTTCGTGCCTGCACCCGAACGGCCCGCAGCTATGACTTCCCCACCCCGGCCCCGGTGGTGCGCTTCCTCGATACCCGCGGCTTGGGCGAGACAGCCTATGACCCGCGTGAGGACATCGACTACTGCGAGTCCCAGGCCCACCTGATCCTGGGGGTCATGAAGGCCACCGACCTGGATCAGGCGGAGGTGTTCCGGGTCTTGCAGGCGGTGCGCCGCCGCCATCCTCATTGGCCGGTCGTCATCGCCCAGACCGGACTGCACGAGGCCTATCCGCCGGGCGCCGGTCACTGCCTGCCCTACCCCTTCGATCAGCAGCCCTGGCCGCCCACCGTCCCCAACGATCTGACCCGCGCCCTGCACGCCCAACGCGCCGGCCTGGGCAAACTGACCGGAGACTCGGCCGCGCGCTGGGTGCCGATCGACCTGACCCTGCCGGAGGACGATCTGGCACCGGCCGACTATGGATTGGCCGCCCTCTGGGGCGCCATCGGGGAAGTCTCGGCCCTGGGGTTGCATGCGCTGCTGGGCGGTGACGCCGAAGTCCGCGACACCTTTGCCCGCACCGCTCACCCCCACATCGTCGGCTACGCCCTGGCCGCGGCCGGCGTTGGCGCCTTGCCGGCGGTCGATCTGGTGATGGTGCCGGCGGTGCAGGCCAAGCTCCTGCACAGCCTGGCCGCCATCTATGGCCAGCGCTGGAGCGGCCAGGACCTGTCCGAGTTTCTCGGCCTGCTGGGCCTGGGGATCGGCACCGGCTATCTGGCGCGCCTCGCCGGGCGCGGGCTGGTCAAGTGGGTGCCGGTCCTCGGTCAGACCCTGGGCGTGCTCTGGGGAGCGACCGCAAGCGGGGCGACAACCTATGCGCTGGGCAAGGCCGCCTGTTACTACTTCGGCACTCGACGCCTGGGTGAACGGATCGACAGCACGACGCTGCGCCGGACCTACACCCAGGCCCTGGCCGCGGGGGCGCAGCTGCTTGCGAGCGAGCAAGAGGCGAGCACGGGGGGTAGGAACTAATGTACGCAACTGAACGTGAGTAAGAAATTCGAACGCATTTCGTTGTCGTTGTCGTTGTCGTTGTCGTAATCGTAATCGAAGAAGCGATGCCATTGGGTTGCAATGCGGCCTTGATCGTAATCCCGGCCAGCGGCGTGCGTAGTCAGGGCTTCCAGCCCTGACAGTGTCAGGCCAGGATGGCCTGACTACGCACCCGGCGAGCCCAAGTGGCCGGAATCTTGATCGAGGTCTGCAATGCTGACCCGGCGCGGACAGCGAAGCCTCGATGTGTGTTTGAGAATCAGAGAGCTACGACTTCGATTACGATTACGATTACGATTACGACAACGATGCTGAAGACATTCCCGAACGGACTTCCGCGGACCCATACTGATGCTCAACCGCAGTGACCGTCTGCGCCTCGCCGCGCTGTTGCTCTGGACCCTGCCGGTCGCCGCGCTCCTGCCGCTGGGGCTTTGGCGGCTCTGGGAAACCGGCACCGTCCTGTATTGGATGGCCGCCATGGTCGCGTGCAGCGCACTCGGCTACGGGCTCCAATACGGGCTGCGCCGCCGTGACGCGCGCCTGCTCGCCGGCGCCCAGACCACCCCAGACCCCGCCTGGCCCCCCCAGTCCAAGACCGCCTGGGATGCCATCGAAGCCATGGCGACGGCCATCCAGCCCGCGGACTGGCCGCTGTCCGATGGCCCGCGGCTCGCCGATCTGGGACGCGCCGCGCTCGACCAGGTGGCGCGCATCTATCACCCGCAGAAGGCCCAGCCCTTGCTGGAACTCACCCTGCCGCACGGACTGCTGATCATCGAACGCGCCTGTCGCGACCTGCGCACCGAGATCGCCGCGCAGATCCCGTTCAGCCACCGCCTGACCATGGGCGACCTGCTGCGCGCCTACCGTTGGAAATCGACCGCCTCACGTCTGCTCGACCTCTATCGCGCCGGCCGGCTGGTGATCAACCCGGCCAGCGCGCTGCTGGGCGAGACCTGGGAGCGGCTGCGCGGCCGTGCCTTTGACGCCGCCTGGGCCGACCTGCACCGCTGGCTGCTCCAGGAATACGTCCGGAAGGTCGGCTACTACGCCATTGCCCTGTACAGCGGTCGCCTGACCCTGACCACGGACGCGCCGCCCGCCGCGGCCACACCCGCGTCCCGACGCGACCAGGCGCGGGCGGCCGACACCGCGTCTAATCAGGCCGACGAACCCCTGCGCATCCTGATCCTGGGTCGGGCCAACGCCGGCAAGTCGAGCCTGATCAACGCGCTGTTCGGGCGCCTGACGGCGCCAACCGATGTCCTGCCCGACCCCGCCATGCCCGTCACCCCTTATCGACTGGAACGGGATGGCCTCACCACCGCCCTGATCTTCGACAGCCCCGGCATCGACACGGCCGGACTGCCGCCCAAGACCCTGGAGACGCTGGTCGCCGACGCCGATCTGGTGCTCTGGGTCACCGCCGCGCATCGCCCCGATCGCCAGGGCGAGCGCACCGCCCTGGACCGCATCCGCGCCCTCTGGAACAGCAAACCCGACCATCACCCACCGCCACTCCTGATCGTCGTGAGCCACATCGACCTGTTGCGCCCGCCGCGCGAGTGGCAGCCCCCCTATGACCTGATCAACCCCCAGGGCACCAAGGCCGCCAACATCCGCGCCGCGGTGGAAGCCGTCGCCGCGGATCTGGAGGTACCGACAGCCGACGCCGTTCCGGTCTGTCTGGCCGAGGGTCGTGTTTACAACGTCGCCGACAGCCTGTGGGCCGCGCTCCTCGAACGTCAGGGACCAGCCGATCGGGTCCGGCTCCTGCGCTGCCTGGATGAACGCAAGCGCTCGGAGAACTGGTCACTGCTGCGGCAGCAACTGGCGGGGGCCGGCCGGTTCCTCGCCACGCTGCCGCGGCGGATCATCGGCTGAGCGATCATCCGGCGGCACTTGCGGTCCCGCGGAAACCGTCAACCCCACGACATATTTTTTCGGCGCGATCGGCTGGACTTCACGGGTATGAGGTCGCAGACTTGTCGAGGGCGGACCTAAGAACTATGACATCCCGCCGCCACCAAGGGGGACCAATCGATGAATGACCTTAATAAACCGGACGTCCTGCGGCGCTCCGTTCTGGGCACTGAGCTCACTGAGGCCGAGGCCCAGGTGCTCGCCGGGCGCATGGGGGTGATGACCCTGCACGACCGCGAGACGCTAGTCTCCGAGGGGGAAACGCGGCATACCCTGGTGCTGCTCGCGGAGGGCCGCATCGCCGTCGGCAAGAGCGTCGGACCCAACGAGGAAACCGTCTACCAGATGCGCGCCGGCGAATGCGCCGGCACCCGAGCTTTCGTCGACGGCTCGCAACGCAAGGCCGCGTTGCGCTCGATCGGTGACAGCACCGTGCTGACTCTGGAGCCCGAGGCATTTGAAACCTTGCTCGACACCCACCAACGGATCGTCTACAAGGTCATGCGTGCGATCTTCCGCATCACCCACGCCAACCTCATGCGCGCGAACGTCGAAGGCACCGAGCTTCGCAATTATATGACGCGGAGCCGCGGGCGTTACTGAGGTGATTTGAGGTGTAGGGGCGACTTCAGTCGCCCCGATTCGGACGCAGGTGCGACTGAAGTCGCACCTACACGGTATCCAAATTGTCGGAAATCACCTAAGCGCCACGGCGACTCACAAGACCAAGTTTACAACGCCAGTTCGATCCCCCCCACCAGCGCTCCCGGCAACAGAGCACTCTCGGTGCTGCGCCCTTCGTAGGTCTGCGGGTCCATCAGGAGATCCCGCTCGGTCGTCAGCCCTTCCAGCCGGTCGCCGAGCAGGTGATAGAGGCTGTCGTCGAACCGCATGACCTTGACCGGAGCCTCAATCCGGCCCTGCTCGACCCACCAGGTGCCGAAGCGCGTCATACCGGTGACCCGCGCATCATTGGGGTCCGACCAATTGCAATACCACAGGTTGCCAATCCACAGCCCGGTATCGAGCCGGGCGAGGACGTCCGCCGGCGCCAACTCGCCCGGATCGAGCCCCACGGACGCAGGGGAACCCCCGGCCGCGTTGACCGGCTCACCGTACTCCTTGGCATCCCGCGAGTCGACCAGGCAGTGCCCGAAACGGCCCTGGTCGATCAGCGTGACCCGCCCCGGCTGGATGAAGCCATCACCGGTGAACACGGGCGTGAGACCGCGGTCCTGCTCCTCGCGGATGGTCACGCGGGGATCGAACGCGCGTTCACCGCGAATCAACTTGAGCAACGGGGTCTGGCGGGTACGGTGACTCTTGAGATCGAAGCCACCCCAGGCGAGCATGCCCATCAGTTCCGCAACAGCGGCCGGAGCCAGGTAGGCTCGGTAGCGGCCTGGTGTGATGACGCGCGCCGGACGCGCCATCACGGCAAGCCCCTGGCGCATCGCTTCAAGCTTGCCGGCCAGAACTCCGGGCTCCCAGGTCAGACCGCTGTAGCTCGCCTTAACCGCCTTGTCCGACTCCAGATAGGCGCTCCAGTCCAGGTTGAAACTGGTGCTCGCATGCCAGTGGCTATGGCCGATGGAACTGGCCAGACCCGCGCTGATCTCACCGGAGGCCCAGATCCCAACCAAATCCAAACCGGCGGCGGCCGTGATCAGATCGGCGACGGCGGCCCCGGCGTCGGGCGGCGTTTCCCCGACCCAGCAGTCGCTCACGGACGGTTCAGTCGAATAATTCAGGTACGGATCATCCGGCACATGGGCGAGGCGCTCGCGCAGCCGCGCCAGCAGACCCCGGGCGAGCGTCAAATCCTGCTCCAGTTCACCGCTCAAGTCGCAAGCCGCCTCGGCCTGCCGCGCGCCGCTGATCAGATTCAGCCCGAGCACGGCTGAGCGCACCGCGCCGGCCTGACGAATGCGGTTGCGGTTGAGCCGCACGAAATCCGATGACTCGGCGTCCAGACTGCAAAAGAGGTGCTCATCCCCGCGCAGCCCGGCGCAGAGCTGCTCACTCAGGCTATAGAACGCATCCTGATTCATTCCCCACCCCCGAAGACCGCAACCGACCGGAACAGCGCGGGCGGAGTGGCGTGTCCCACATAGACCGATTGATTGGGCTCGCCTTTACCGCAGTTCTGCACGCCGCGCACCTCGCGCGCGGCGGGCCCGCCGACACCGTCCAGACTCCGCCAGAACTCGGCCGAAATGCCGCGGTAACCGGGGTTTCGGACCAGGCCCTTGAGTTCACCGTCGACGATGAGCCGACCCAACTCACACCCGAACTGGAACTTGTTGCGACTGTCGTCGATCGACCAGGAACGGTTGGTGTCCATCAGGATGCCCCGCTCCACCCGCGCGATCAGCGCATCGAGCGTCCCCTCCCCCGGCTCCAGATTGATATTCGCCATGCGATCGATGGGCGGTCGGTCCCAGGCGCAGGCGCGGGCGTTCGCGGTGCCCGGCAGGCCGCTGCGCGCCTGCGACAACACCCCGCCCAGCGGCCGCTCCAGGATGCCATTGCGGATCAGATACTCGCGCCGTGACGGCGTGCCGTCGTCGTCCGCCGCACCGGAGACCAACTCACCGGGGACGGTCGGATCGAAGGTGACATTAAGCAACTCGGAGCCGTAACGATAGGTCCCGAACATCTCGGGGGTCACGAAACTGGTGCCCGCGTAATTGCGTTCATCGCCGAGGATACGGTCCAGTTCCAGCGGATGGCCGATGCTCTCGTGAATCTGCAAGACCATCTGGCCGGGGGTCAAAATCAGGTCACGCGTATCCCGCGGACACTCCGGCGCGGTGAGGAGCGCGATCGCCTCCTCCGCCACCCGCGGGGCGTCCGCCAACAGGCCGGCGGCGCTGATTCGCTCCAGCCCGCCCTGCTGGGACCAGTCGGCGCCGCCGCCGTGACGGCGCTGGGTCTGACTCCCCGCGTTGGCCACCGCCGCCAGACCGGGGCTGACATAGGTCCAGACCTGGGTGATATGGCCCCCGTCGCTGGTCACCAGGAGTTGCTGGACCCGGCGGTACGCAAGCCAGGCGGACCAGTCGACGATACGTTCATCCAGCGCCAGCGCCTGGTTGGCCTCCTGGAGCAGCAGGAGCTTATCCGGCAGGCGCATGGCCTCCCAGGGCTCGGCGACCGGGCCGTGGTAATCAGCCCGCAGGGCGCTGCGCGGATAGTGGGCGGCATCGAAGAGCCCGAGCCAGGCATGACGCGCGGCCCACCCCAGGGCCTGGTCCGCGGCAGCCCGCAAACCCGCGGGGCTCAGGTCGCTGGTGGCGCCGTAACCAACCCCGCCCCCGACCACCAAGGTGACCATGGCGCCCAGTGAAGCGCCCAAGGCGCTGGGTTCGACCACGCCCTGACGCACGGCCAGGTGGTCGGATTCCTCGTCTACCAGACGCAGGGTCCAGTAGTCGCAGGCGGGGGCCGCGGCGGCGAAACGCTCGGCGATCTGGTGGAGTCGGTCCATGGGACAGTGCTGGTCTCAAGCGATGATCAAAGGGTGAATCTGGGTGTAGTCCGCGCCGCTGTCAACCGCATCCTGCACAACGGTCACAAGGTTTTCATCGGTCCGTGATACCATCCCGCGCCATGCTGACCTACCCCGACATCGACCCCATCGCCATCGCCATCGGACCGCTGCGCGTCCATTGGTACGGGCTTATGTATCTGCTCGGCTTTGCCTTCGCCTGGGGGCTGGGTCGATGGCGCGCGTCGCGCCCCGGCTCGGGCTGGAACGCGGACATGGTCGACGACCTGATCTTTTACTGCGTCATCGGTGTCATCGCCGGCGGCCGGCTGGGCTACATGGTCTTCTACGGGTTTGATCAGATTCTAGCGAACCCGCTGAATTTAATTAAGGTTTGGGAAGGCGGAATGTCCTTCCACGGCGGCCTGCTCGGGGTCGTCTTGGCGATGGCCCTGTTCGCCCGCCGCCACGGGCTGCACTTCTTCCAGGCGGCGGACTTCATCGCCCCCTTGGTACCGACCGGGCTCCTGTTCGGGCGCATCGGCAACTTCATCAACGGGGAACTCTGGGGCCATCGCACTGATGCGCCCTGGGGCGTGCAACTGCCCTGCATCCAGTTTCCCGACCAATGCGCGGATCAGCCGGCGAGCGCACTGCTCAGCCCCGCGGTGCACGCCTCGCAGCTCTACGAGGCTGCACTGGAGGGCCTGGTCCTGTTCCTGATTCTCTGGTTCTTCTCCAGCCGACCGCGGCCGATGATGGCGGTCTCCGGGCTCTTCCTGCTGCTCTACGGGTTGTTCCGCTTCCTGGTCGAGTTCGTACGCACCCCGGACGCCCACCTCGGCTACCTCGCCTTCGACTGGCTCACCATGGGGCAAATCCTCTCATTGCCCATGATCCTGTTCGGGGCGCTGTTCCTCGGCCTCGCTTACCGTCGGCGCCCAACCGCCTGAGCCGCAGGAGTCCAAGCCTACCAGGGCCGATACACCAGCCCCGGGATGGCCCGCGAGGTGAACACCGCCGGCAGTTGCCGCACGAACTCCTGAAGCTCATCCAGGTCCATATGCTTGCCATAAGAGGCCTTGGCAGCCTCCACCGGCAGTTCGACCCAGTACCGCGCCGCCTTGGGCTCGCACAGAATCTGCAGCGTGGTGTCCTGTGGATCGATGAGACCGAGGAAGTCATCCTCGGACTGAAGCCGCGGCAGCAACTGCTCGCGGATGTCACGCGCGCTCATCTCAATGGCACTGGCGGACGACACGGACTCACCGGAGCGCTCGAAGAGATAGAAGACTCGATAGTGCATAGTGCGCAGAAATCCTTGGTTTAGAGACCGAACCCACCCGGCGGCATACCGCCTCCCGGGAACCCCCCGGGGAAACCGCCCGGCATGCGCCCGCCGATCGCGCGCATCATCTTGGCCATACCGCCGCCCTTCATTTTCTTCATCATCTTCTGCATCTGTGTGAACTGCTTAAGCAGCTTGTTCACATCCTGGACCTGGGTTCCCGATCCCAGGGCGATACGCCGGCGGCGCGAACCCTTGATCACTGCCGGAAACTGTCGCTCCTGCAGCGTCATCGAGTTGATGATCGCGACCAACTTACCCATCTCCTTGTCGTTGACCTGATTCTTCATGTGCTCCGGGACCTGGTTCATGCCCGGCAGCTTATCCATCAGGCTCGCCATCCCACCGAGCTTGCTCATCTGCTCCAACTGTTCCTTGAAGTCGGCCAGATCGAAGTCCTTGCCCTTCTTGAGCTTCTTGACCAACCGCTCGGCCTGCTCCCGATCAACCTTGGACTGCATCTCCTCGACCAGCGAAATCACGTCGCCCATCCCGAGGATACGGGAGGCGACCCGATCCGGGTGGAAGGGTTCCAGGGCGGTGGTCTTCTCGCCGGTCCCCAAGAACTTGATCGGCTTGCCGGTGATCTGGCGGATGGACAGGGCCGCGCCGCCACGGGCATCACCGTCGGTCTTGGTGAGGATGACACCGGTCAGCGGCAGCGCCTCGTTGAACGCCTTGGCGGTGTTCGCCGCATCCTGACCGGTCATGGCGTCGACCACGAACAGGGTCTCGATCGGATTGATGGCGGCGTGGATCGCCTTGATCTCATCCATCATGGCCGCGTCCACATGCAGCCGGCCGGCGGTATCGACGATCAGCACATCCTTGAACTGCTTGCGCGCCGCATCCAGACCGGCGCGGGCGATGGCCACCGGGTCCTGATCGCCGCTGCTCGGCAGGAAGCTCGCGCCGACCTCGGCGGCCACCGTGCGCAACTGCTCGATGGCGGCCGGACGGTAGACGTCGCAACTCACCACCAGCACGGTCTTCTTCTGCTTCTCCTGCAGCCAGCGGGCGAGCTTGGCCACGCTGGTGGTCTTGCCCGAGCCCTGCAGGCCCGCCATCAGCACCACCGCGGGCGGTTGCGCCGTGAGGTCCAGACGCTCGTTGGCCTCGCCCATCAGGGCGATCAGTTCGTCGTTGACGATCTTGATCAGCACCTGACCCGGGGTCAGGCTGCGCATGACCTCCTCGCCCAAGGCCTTCTCGCGCACCTGATCGACGAACTGACGCACGACCGGCAGGGCCACATCCGCCTCCAGCAGGGCCATACGCACCTCGCGCATCGTGTCCTTGATATTGTCCTCGGTCAAACGCCCCTGGCCGCGCAGGTTGTTCAACACGCGCCCGAAGCGCTCCTGGAGATTCTCGAACATGCTTGACCTCGATGATGCCTGACAGTGGTCGCCGGCCGTCGACATGCGGCATCCGCACCCCGCGCCAACGATGTCCCGCGCAAATTCTGGCAGTATAGCGCCGCCGCAACGTTTTCCGGACCGCCGCTTTATGCCATTATCCGCACATCATGACGCACATACTCTTCTCCGCCTCCGCCATCCTCTTCTATCTGGCCGCCACCAGCGTGATCGGCTTGCGCCTGTTTCGCCCGCACGAGGCTTGGGTCCCCAGCCGCGACGTTGCGCTATCACTCGGCTTCGCCGGCCTGATTCTCCATACCTGGCTGTTATGGAACAGTATTTTCAGTCAAGTCGGACTGAACCTGGCCTTCTTCAACGCCCTGGCCCTCACCTCCTGGACCGTGATCACCCTGCTGCTGGTCTCCAGCCTGACCAAGCCGGTGGAGAACCTGGGTCTGATCCTGCTCCCGGTGGCAGCGGTGACCCTGGTGCTCGAGTCGGCCTTCGGCGAAGTCGCCTTCCTGAGCGCGACCGCGAGCTGGCCGCTGAAACTCCATGTCCTGCTCTCAATGCTCGCCTACAGCCTGCTGACCCTGGCCGCCGTCCAGGCGATCCTGCTGGCGATCCAGGACAACCATTTACGCAACCGCCACGCCAGCAGCTTCGTGCGGGGGCTGCCGCCGCTGCAGACCATGGAGAGCCTGCTGTTCGAGATGATCGCCGCGGGCTTCGTGCTCCTGACGCTGGCCCTGCTGTCCGGATTCGCCTTCCTGCAGAACATGTTCGCCCAGCATCTGGTCCACAAAACCGTGCTGTCCACCCTGGCCTGGGTGGTCTTCGGCGCACTCCTGCTTGGGCGCTTCCGCTACGGCTGGCGCGGACGCACCGCGATCACCTGGACCCTGAGCGGCTTCCTGATCCTGATCCTCGCCTACTTCGGCAGTAAGGTCGTCATCGAATTCATCCTGCCGAGGTAAGGGAATCCACAGCAATTCCAAATTTGGGCGGCAGCATCCAGCATGGAGCCGTCGGCGAGACTGATGGTGGATGCGCTGCGCTTATCCACCCTACAAAACCTGCGCTGTTGTAGGGTGGATAAGGCGCGCCGCACGATGTTCGGAATTTGGTACGTCGGTCGTGCGCGCCGCATCCACCAGGGGCTGCACGAGACTCTCAGAACTGGAACTGCTGCGGAAGCCACGGGGGACTTGCCCGGAGCCTCGCAACAGTGCAGAATTCTCGCTCCGTGATGGAGACAGACCCACCATCCGGAGCGGCCCCGCGATCGGACCACCGATGCTCGGGGCACCATGTTCGGGGCAGTAGCTCAGCTGGGAGAGCGCCGCGTTCGCAATGCGGAGGTCAGGGGTTCGATCCCCCTCTGCTCCACCAAACAGACGTTTCAGAACGTCCCAGGCAATCCCCAAGCCCGCGTAACAGCGGGCTTTTTGTTGCCTGATGGTTCCGTATGGGAGCCGGGCATGTTGAACGGGGAAGGCTGCAAGCCCAAGGGTCTGGCAGATTGGGCGCGCACCCTCGGTGGCGTGATCGGCAACCCGCGGGTCTTGCCCCAGCTTTGGAGTCCTGCGGGGGTAGGTCGATCGATCCGTGGAAGAACGAACAAGCAACCCAGCCACGCACCGATGCATGGCGGCGACCAACAAGAAGGACGACCATCCGTGGACATTCAGACGCACGAAGAGCTTAAGGCCAAGATCTGGGAGATCGCGAACCGGCTCCGGGGACCCTACCACCCGCCGCAATATCGCCTGGTGATGCTCCCGATGGTCGTCCTGCGCCGGCTCGACTGCGTGCTGGAACCGACCAAGGATGCCGTTCTCAAGCGACGCGGCGAACTGGAGGCCCAGCAGATGCCGGAGGCGGCCATGGACCGGCTGCTCGGCAAGGCCGCCGACCCTAACCGCAAGCACCCGCTCTATAACACCAGCCCCTACACCTTCGCTCGCCTCCTCGGCGACGCCGAGAACATCGCGCCCAACCTGGTCTCCTACATCAACGGCTTCTCGCCCATCGCCCGGCGCATCTTCGAGCGCTTCAAGTTCGCCGACCAGATCGAGAAGCTGGACGGCCGCAACCGACTCTTCACCATCGTCAAGGCCATGGCCGAGATCGATCTTCATCCCAAGCGGATCGACAACCTCCAGATGGGCTACGTGTTCGAGCACCTGGTGATGCGCTTCAACGAACAGGCCAACGAGGAGGCCGGCGATCACTTCACGCCGCGCGAGGCCATCCGCCTCATGGCGAACCTCATCTACACCGGCGAGCAGGACGTCTACAAACCCGGCATCTTCCGCACCATCTACGACCCGGCCTGCGGCACCGGCGGCATGCTCTCCGAATCCGAGAAGCTGATCCTCTCCCAGAATGCCCGGGCGCAGCTTGCCCTCTACGGCCAGGAATACAACGACGAAGCCTGGGCCATCTGCTGCTCAGACCTGCTCATCAAGGACGAGGACACCGCCAACATTGTCCTCGGCGACACCCTGGGCGACGGCAAGACCAGGGACGGTTTCGAGGGCTGGCACTTCCACTACATGAAGGCCAACCCGCCCTTTGGCGTCGAATGGAAGGACCAGAAGGACGTGGTCGAGCGCGAGCACAACACCCTGGGTTTCGCCGGCCGCTTCGGCGCCGGGCTGCCGGCCATCAACGATGGCTCGCTCCTATTCCTCCAGCACATGATCTCCAAGATGTACCCCTATGCCGAGGGGGACGAGGACCGGCCCGGCTCCAGGATCGCCATCGTCTCCAACGGCTCGCCGCTCTTCTCCGGCGACGCCGGCTCGGGGCCATCCAACATCCGCCGCTGGATCATCGAGAACGACTGGCTCGACGCCATCGTCGCCCTGCCGGACCAGCTCTTCTACAACACCGGCATCTTCACCTACGTCTGGCTGGTGACCAACCGCAAGCCGCCCGAGCGGCGCGGCAAGGTGCAGCTCATCGATGGCACCCGTTTCTTCCGGAAGATGAAGAAGAGCCTCAACAACAAGCGCAACGAGATCACCGAAGACCAGATCCGCCTTCTCACCCGCGTCTACGGAAACTACCAGGACGGCGAGACGGCCGAGGTCCAGATCGACGGACAGACCGAGACCCGCGTCATCTCCCGCATCTTCGACAACCGCGAGTTCGGCTTCCTCAAGGTGACGGTCGAGCGCCCCTTGCGCATGCATTTCGCGGCCAGCCCCGAGCGCATCGCGCGACTCATTGATCAGAGCGCCTTCGCCAATCTCGCCGTCTCGAAGAAGCGCAAGGACAAGGCCCAGGTCGAGCGTGAGGAGGATGAAGGACGCAAGCAGCAAGAGGCCATCCGGGAACTGCTCGCGACCCTCGAAGGCAAAGGGCGGTACATGAACCGCAGTGCCTTTGAGGCCGACCTGACCAAGGCCGCGAAGCGCGCCGGGCTCAAGCTCCCGGCCCCCATCAAGAAGGCCATCTTCGCCGCCCTCGGCCAGCGCGACCCGGACTCCGCAATCTGCCGCGACGCCAAGGGCCAACCGGAGGCCGATAGCGAGCTGCGGGACACCGAGAACATCCCACTCCCGCCCGGCACCGCACTGCCCCTGCCCATGGACTTCGGCCCGGACAAGCCCAACGACCGGCTGATTGCGGCCTTCCGGGGCGAGATCGACGCCTACATCGCACGGGAGGTCCTGCCCCATGTGCCGGATGCCTGGGTCGACTACGACAAGACCAAAGTCGGCTACGAGATCCCGATCAACCGGCACTTCTATATCTATAAACCGCCACGGCCGCTCGATCAGATCGAGGCGGATATAGGCCGACTGGAAGGCGAGGTCGCCGGGCTGCTGAAGGGGCTACTGACATGATTTTCGATCCAAGTGACCAGGAACAACGCCTAAAATGGGTGTTTTCCAGCTGTAAGAACGGTGCCTGGGGTACAGAGCCCGACGGCGAAACGGATGTTGTCTGTATCCGGGCAGCAGATTTCGACGGGCGGCGAGGGCGTCTTAATGGCGGCGAGCGAACGCTTCGGTCTATTGATCCGGAGATTTACGAAAAGCTCGCGTTGCGCTCCGGGGACATTATTCTTGAGAAATCAGGTGGTGGAGAGAAACAGCTGGTCGGTAGGGCGGTGCTGTTTGATGGCGAAGAGCCAAGCATCACTTCTAACTTCTTGGCGCGGTGCAGGCCCGCACCGGACATGGAGCCAGCGTTCATCAACTACCTCCTCTTGGCGATCTACGAAGCTCGGGGTACCTTCCCTCATCTGAAGCAAAGCACTGGTATCCAAAATCTCGATCTGGGTAGCTTCCTGGATATTCGAGTCAAGATCCCGCCGCTCGGCACGCAGCGACGCATTGCACGGTTTCTGGACGAGAAAACGGCCCGTATCGACGGGCTGATTAGAAAGATGTCAGGACCCGGGCCAACTTCGATAGTCCAAAATGATCCGTCGAACTCTAGCGAAAAGAGCCTCTTGGGTCTCTTGCTAGAATATCGCGCAGCGGTGATAACGGCTGCCGTTACCGGCCAAATTGGAGAATTGAATGGCGATTGAATTTCATGACGGCATCGACGCACTGCGTGGTCTCATCGGCGCGAGTGGAATTAAAGGCGAATGGTCGGACGACGGCATTGGGAAGCACACGTTCAAATCCCAAAGAAAGGGTGTCCTCAACTACTGGCCTCATAAGGGCACGATCCAATGCCAGGGTAAGGGAGAGCCGAAAGCGGAACTAGAGCAGATCTTATCGGCAAGTGTGCCGATATCGAGTTCTGCGATTGTCTCGACGCCGAAGGACGAGAAAACGAAGATATTTGTGGTCCACGGCCATGACACGCGCGCACTCGAACAGCTTGAACTTGTCCTGCGTAGGCTCGGGCTGGACCCATATATCCTTCAAAATAACGATGGGGAGTCGAAGACTCTCATCGAAGCCCTTGAGCAGCAGATTTACAAGGAAGCCGCCTTCGGCATTGTGCTTCTCACTCCGGATGATTATGGCTACCCGAAGAGCAAGACTGATCAAGATCGGCAGCCGCGCGCACGTCAGAATGTAATTCTCGAACTAGGAATGGTCCTGGCTTCGCTTGGTCGAGAGCGAATGGTTCTCTTGAAGAAGGGAGCATTGGAAATCCCGACTGATGTAAACGGCGTCATCTACTTGGAGTTCAACGATCATGTTAAGGAAGTCGCCGTGAAATTGGCCACGCGTATGAAGGGTGCAGGAATCAAGATCTCCGATGCCCTTATTCATTCAGCGGCTGCTTAACGATGCCCGGCCATACCGAGCGCGATTTCATCTGGCTCCCACGCTCCAGCGCTCTTCGTTATACACAAGTCCGTAAGTATCTGTTTTGTAAGACTCCGCCGCTCTTGACCAACATTATCGTCACGTAGTGAAATCAACAGCTTGCGATGTGTCGGAGACACATATGTGTAACGAAGAGCGCTCCAGTGTGGGAGCAAGCCCCGACGCTCCAGCGTCACGTCCGCTGCTCGGGACGCCGGAGCGTCCGACCGGCATTCCCACACTGGAGCATCGCAACGAGAGGGGCGCTGACGGTGCAAGATCCCGCGTCACGTCTCGATCGGTTGCGCCACCAGCTTGACGCCCAGCGCATGACAGACGCGGTTGATGGTATCGAAACGCGGCTGTGCGTCGGCACGCAGTGCCTTGTAGAGGGCTTCGCGCGCGATCCCGCTCGCCTTGGCGATCTCGGTCATGCCGCGCGCGCGGGCGATGTCTCCCATGGCGGCGGCCAACAAGGCGGGGTCGTCCTCCTCCAGCACGATGGTCAAATATTCGGCGATGGCCTGGTCGTCTTCCAGGTGCTCGGTGATGTCGAACTCGGGCAAGTCGGCAATGCGGATCTTCTCGCTCATCGCTCAATCCTCCAGGGTGGACGCCAAGGCGATGGCCCGGGCGATATCGGCCTGCTGGGTCGACTTGTCCCCGCCGCCCAGCATCAAGATCAGCACCGCCCCGCGCGGTGCTTAGTACATGCGCCAGCCGGGGCCGAAGAATTCGCGCATCTCGAAGACGCCGCCCCCGACCGGCTTCACGTCGCCGAGATTGCCAAGCGATGCCTTACGCAATCGGGTCGCCAGACGCCGCCGGGTCATGCGGTCGGTGATCCCTGAAAGCCAGGCGGCGAATTCCGGGGTTTGCTTGATCGTGACCATAGGGTAATCGTAATCGAACGGTTACAGGGGGGCAAGTTTACGACGCGGGAGGGGAGCGCGCGCGGTCGCAGACCAGCAATTCCAAATTTGGGCGGCAGCATCCAGCGTGAAGCCGTCGGCGGGGCTGATGGTGGATGCGCTGCGCTTATCCACCCTACAAAACCTGCAATTTTGTAGGGTGGATAAGGCGCGCCGCACGATGTTCGGGATTCA
>NZ_CAIZIZ010000408.1 GCF_903933125.1 uncultured Lamprocystis sp.
AGTAACAAAAGATGCGCAATCGAATCATTGCAGGTAGTCCAATTCGCTATTCTAGCAGAGTCACGAATCCGTAAAAACGCCTTCGGAAAAAGAATTTATCATATTGTTTATAAAGGAAAAAAAATTGGCCGGGAATTGCTGCGTCGGAACCATGTTACACAACGACAACGACCGGGATGCCAAAGGCGTTCCCTAATAGACTTGTTTAGCTTATGAGTAAACGTTTCCTTCGCGTGGATTAGACAGGCATGTGCGATGGATGTTAAGACGATTCTGTTCTTGCTGGCGATGAGCAATCTCGTGTTCGCGCTGGAACTGCTCCTGTTCCAACTGCGCGAGCAGCAGTCCCAACGCAACCCCTATTGGATTGCGGCCAAGCTGCTGCAGTGCATTGGTTGGCTCGCGCTGTCCGGCCGCGGTGTCATTCCCGATTGGTTCTATATTCCGGTGGGTAACGGCGCCATTCTCTGCGGGCTCACCTATGAATGCTGGGCGATGTTCCGAATCAGCGGACGCACCGTCAGCCGGACCCTTCATGGTGCCATCGCGGCCGGTATCATTCTGGTCTGCCTCCTCATGGCGCCATTGCCGTCTCCCGACCGGATCGTGATCACCTGTGGCATTGCCGCGGTCATCTTTGCGGTCTCGGGTTGGGCCTTGCTGCACGCTCCCGGCGAGAAGTCGCTGCTGCGCTATTATCTTGGCTGGAATATGTGGCTGATGACCCTGATTCAGTGCGCCCGTATTCTGTGGGTTGTGTATGCGCCGGAGGGAGTCAATTTATTTACGCCGAATCTGGTGCAGACGATCACCTTCTGCGCCTATTTCTACATCGTGCTGACCAATGGCTTTGGTTTGTTGCTGCTGGCCAGGGAGGCGACCGATCGGGCGCTGGAGCGGACGCTGGGGGAACAGCAGACCATTCTGGATACCTTGCCCAGCGGCCTGTGCATTCTGCGGGATCGGTTCATCGCGCGCTGCAATCCGGCTATGGAGGCCATGTTCGGCTTTGCGCCGGGGGAAATGGCGGGCCGCTCGACACGCTGTCTCTATGCAAGCGACGCGGCTTACGTTGCGGCTGGCCGAACGCTCGATGCCGCGATCGAGCAAACCGGCCGCTTCGAGGGCGAGGTCGCCCTGATGCGCCGGAATGGCGAATGCTTTTGGGCCAAGGTCCAGGGCAAACGCCTGTTCGCGGAGCGCGCCCACGGCTATGGCGTGTTTTCCATTACCGATCGGCAATGCCATCAAGTTTACCCCGGTCGGGGGGGTGACGCTCCGGGTGGAGGCGGGCGCGGGCGATCTGATCCGGTTCAGCGTCAAGGATACCGGGCCGGGGATCGGGCCCGCGGAAGAGGTGCGGATCTTTGAACCCTTCGCCCAAACGAACGCCGGCTCGGGGGGCCAGGGCGGGACCGGACTCGGATTGGCCCTGAGTCGCCAGTTCGTGCAGCTCATGGGAGGCACGCTGAGCTTGGATAGCCGGTCGGGTCAAGGCAGTCACTTTTTCTTCGCCCTGCCGTTACCCCAGGCAGTGGTCCGGGAACCGGCCGCGGTTCAGCCCGAACGTTTAATCACCGGACTGGAACCGGGTCAGCCGGTGTGTCGGATATTGATCGTCGACGATCTGGCCGACAACCGGGAACCACTGCGAATGCTGCTGAACTGGCTCAATCCGCACCCGCCGGTGCTGGAATTCCGGGAGGCGAGCAACGGCCGCGAGGCGGTGGCAGCCTGGGAGGCATGGCAACCGCAGGTGGTCTTCATGGACATGCGGATGCCGGTCATGTCGGGCGAGGAGGCGACCCGCGAGATCAGGGCGCGCATCCGCGGCCGACCCGATGCGGTGCGATCCGTGGTGGTGGCGCTCACCGCCAGCGTTTTCGAAGAGCAGCGCGATCAGGTGCTGGCCGGCGGGTGCGACGCCTTCGTCCGCAAGCCGTTTTATGCCGCGGAGCTGTTCGGCATTCTGGAGCAACTCGTCGGGCTGCGGTTCGTTCGCTCCGGGGCACCGTCCCCTCCGCGACCTACGTTGTCGCCGGACGCCGTGATCCAGCGCTTGGCCGCGTGTTCCCCGAGGTGGTGTGCCGATCTGAAGGCGGCGAGCGAACTGGGTGATTTTGACCGCATCACCGTCTTGCTGGAGCAGATCCGCAACCCGGACCCCTCCCTCTACGAGGCACTCGCGCGGTCAGCCTATGCGTATGACCTGGACTTCTTTGCGGCCCTGTTTAGCCGCGCTGACGTCTGCGATACCCTTGAACACGGGGCTGCGGTGGCGGTTGACCGCTATGCGGATGCCGACCACAAGGTCACCGGCCGATGACCACCGCGGCCCTGGATGATCGCACCATCCTGTTTCTGCTTTTTCTGGGCAATCTGATGGCCGTGGTCATCCTTCAATTCGCCGGGGCACTGGGGTCGATCCAGACCCACCCATCCGCATCCTGGCAGCGATAGGTGTGGATCGGCGTATCGGCCGGCTCATCCATCGGGGCGCCGGTCAGCAGGCTGAAGCGGCTGCCGTGCAGCGAGCATTTGATCCGGTCCCCGTCCAGGCAGCCATAGGAGAGCGGATAGTCCTCGTGGCTGCACTTGTCTTCGCAGGCGTAGTAGCGGCCGTCCAGGTTGGCGATCAGGTAGGCGCGCTCCTCCACGACGACCTTGACGAATTTGCCGGGGGCGATGGCGTCGGTGCGGGCCGCGGCGATATAAGGCTTGTCCATCGTGCACCCTCCTCAGCGTACGCGAAGGGCAGCGCGGCCCGAGTCCAAAGCCTCGCGCGCCCGGCCGGCGGCGGCGGCCAGGGAGGATTCCCGACCCAGGTGCCACAGGATCAGGGCGGCGGAGAACACCAGGCTGTCGTAGGTCGCTCCGCGGGTGCCCGCCAGGGCCGCCATCCCGGCCGCGGCCGCGGCACGTGCGGTGGCCGGCACATCGACCGCCACCGCGATGTCGTCCCCCGGCCGGGTGGTCTGGGGCAGGTCGGCCGGCAGCGCCACGGCGCGCACGGATTGTTCGATCCCCATGGCGGCCGGGTCGATCTCGAAGGGTTGTTCCTCGCCGCGGCCCTGGTAGTTGAAACAGGTACCGACCTGACGCAGGGAGGGGATCACACCGCCCTCCACACCGCGCACCAGGAGCGCCGAATCGTAGCCGGCATGGCGGGCGAGCAGCGCATAGATGCGGGGATAGGGCTTATGCACATAGCCGGTGACCAGATGAGTGCGGCGGCGGCCCTGGATGGGCCGCGCCAGCACCTCCACCGTGGTCAGGGCCTGGCGCTTGACGACGGTGGAGCGCAGGTCGACCAGACTATGCAGAGCGGGGCAGAAGGCGCGCTGATCGAGGTAGGTCCAGCCGATCTGCGGGTCGGCCAGACGGGCGGCGGCGGCCGCCGTGTCCAGGCCGACCGGAACCCCGGCCGCCTCCAGGCAATGGCGATGCGTGACTCCGAACTTGGGTCCGACCGCGTCCGCCCCGTGGGTGAGGGCCGGCACGCCGCACTCGGCCAGCAGGGCCGGCAGGAAGGGCGCGGCCGGCAGACAGCGGTTGTAGCCGTCGTAAGGATCGGCGATGTCGACAACATCGTCGACCGCCGCGACCACCGGCGTGGTCGCGTCGCGCACAGCGTCGAGTATGCCGCGCAGTTCATCGTCGGACTCGCGTTTCATGCGCAGGGCAATCAGAAAGATACCGGCCTGAATCGGGTCCACCTGGTGGGCGAGGATGGCGTTCATCCCGGCGCGCGCCTCCTCCGCGGAGATATCCTTGGAGAGTTCCGGGCCGGTCGCGATGCGCTGGATGATCGAACGCATTTGAAGCCTGGGGTCCGTGGCGGTTTCGGTACTGCTCATGGCGTCCTCTTTGTGATTGTGTCGGGTTAGTTGACGGCTGATTGCGGGCGATCGGCCGCATTCGCCAACCCGTCGAGCCGTGTTTCTGGGGTCGATCGCGCGCTGGTTCAATCGCGGCGGGCCATCTCGGTTGCGGGTGAACCGCGTGTCGCGGCGGTTGACCAGCGGCGGCGTCGACCATCGTTGACGTGCCGCGCTCGCGCCTATGATCGGAGATTGCGCAACCGGCCGCAATTGATGATCTGCGCCCGCGGCGTCTTGTACGTGGGATCGCGACTTGACAAGGTGCGTCATCGCGTCTAGAGCGCCCGGCGCGGTTGTGCACAGCCGGTGCCGATCAGGTCCGGACCTTGTCGATTGGGCGATCGTTGGGGTCAGACCCCTGAGTGATTCCTATAACTTATTGTATTATAGATCTAAGCGTTTGTCTTTCGTGGGTGAGTCAAGGAGAATACTGGACGAAATGGGTGACCCGAGAATCCTCTGTCGACACTGATCCACAGAGTTATCCACAGGTTTATCCAGGCGGCTGGTTCCTCGCGATACGGCGATCACTATTGTCCTGGAAGGCACGCTGGTCGCGCCCCCAGCCGGTGTTGCGAATTTGGGCGGCAGCAACCTGCATGGAGCCATCGGCGGGGCTGATGGTGGATGCGCTGCGCTTATCCACCCTACAAGACCGGCACTGCTGTAGGGTGGATAAGGCGCGCCGCACTAATGGTCGGGACGCGGCACGTCGGTCGTGCGCGCCGCATCCACCCAGGGGCCGGAAGATGCCCTCAAATTTGGCGTTGCTGGCCGCCGCACGGCACGCGTGGCAGCCATGCCAATCCCGTGCTTTAATGTGATCAATAACCGACCGCCAACCGGAGCAGACGATGCCGCAGACGGTGCTGGATACGCCCATGGGTCCGATCGGATTGCACTGGACCGGGCAGACCTTGACCGCCGTGGACCTGGCGCCTGATGCCGCCGGCGGCGCCGCGGCGGAGCTGCCGACCGCGCTCGCCGGCCAATTGGCGGCTTATCTCGCGGATGGCTCCGCGTCCTTCGATCTTGCGCTCGACCTCGGCGGCACGCCCTTCCAGCAGCGGGTGTGGGCCGCCATCCGCGTGATCCCGGCGGGTGCGACGCGGACCTATAAGGATCTTGCCGAGCAGGTCGGCAGTGCCCCGCGCGCGGTTGGTCAGGCGTGCCGGGCCAATCCCTGTCCGATCGTCGTCCCTTGTCATCGGGTCGTCGCGGTCAAGGGTCTGGGCGGCTTTGCGGGGGATCGCTCCGGCCGAAAGCTGGCAATCAAGCGCTGGCTGCTGCGGCATGAGGGGGTTGCGGTTGACTGAGGGAGCGGCGCCGGCCGACGACCGGGCGGTCATTGAGGGCTTTGCCGATATCCTCTGGATGGAGCGCGGGCTGAGTCCGAATACACTCTCGGCTTATCAGTCCGATCTGCGTGCGTTTGCCCTCTGGATCGACCGCGAGCGGGGACGTTGCCTGCTGGCGGCCGAGCGTCTGGATCTGCTCGATTACCTCGCGCTCTTATCCGTGCAGGGCCGCAAGCCGCGCTCAGCGGCGCGGCTGCTGTCGTGTCTGCGCCAGTTCTACCAGCATCTGGTGCGCCAGGGTCTGATCGAGGAGGACCCGAGCGCCCGGGTGGATGCGCCAAAGCTTGGCCGTCCCCTGCCGAAGAGCCTCACCGAGGCCGAGGTGGAGTCGCTGTTGGCGGCCCCGGACACGACGGACGCACGGGGGTATCGCGACCGCACCATGCTGGAAGTGCTGTACGCCAGCGGGCTGCGGGTGACTGAACTGGTGACGCTGACGCCCGCTCAAGTCAGCCTGACGCAGGGCGTGGTACGGGTGATGGGGAAGGGCAGCAAGGAGCGGCTGGTGCCCTTGGGGGAGGATGCGGTCACCTGGCTCGCGGACTACCTGCGCGGTGCGCGCTTCGACCTGCTCGGCGGGCGGCTGAGTGACTTCCTGTTCCCGACGAGTCGCAGCGATTGCATGACCCGTCAGGCGTTCTGGCAGCTCATCAAACGTTATGCGATCCTGGCCGGCGTTGTGAAGCCGCTCTCGCCCCATACGTTACGCCATGCCTTCGCGACCCACCTGTTGAACCATGGGGCCGATCTGCGGGTGGTACAAATGCTGCTAGGTCACAGCGATCTGTCGACCACCCAGATTTACACCCACGTCGCGCGTGAGCGGTTGAAACAATTGCACCAGCGACACCATCCCCGCGGCTGATCGGGACTGCCGACCGGTTCGCACCGGCAGCGGTCGGGATCGGCTGATGATGGTGACACGGGCGTTGCGGCGGGTTTTTCTGGAAGCGCGTCGCGGCTTGATTTATCGTCACGCGAACGGGCGCCGACAGATGGCGCTGCCGCCACTCTCGCATTCCCGCCGAACGGGTGAATGCCCGCTGATTTATTAGGGTAATTGCATGCCTTCTTTCGATATCGTCTCAGAGACCGACCTGCAAGAGGTGCGTAACGCGGTCGATCAGTCCAATCGGGAGACCTCCACGCGGTTCGATTTCAAGGGCGTCAAGGCGACCTTCGAACTGGCCGAGGACAAGATTCTGATGGCGGCGGAAACGGAGTTCCAACTTCAGCAGATGATGGATATCCTGCGCCAGAAGTTGGTCAAGCGCTCGGTTGATCTGACGGCCATCGATCCACAAGACCCGGTCACCACCCTCAGTTCCGCCCGTCAGGAGGTTCTGCTCAAACAGGGCGTCGATGCCGACACGGCCAGGGACATGGTCAAATACATCAAGGCCGCCAAGCTCAAGGTGCAGGCGCAGATCCAGGGCGATCAGGTGCGGGTCACCGGCAAGAAGCGCGACGATCTGCAAGAAGCGATTACGCTGCTGCGGGGCAAGGACTGGGGTTTGCCGTTGCAGTTCAACAATTTCAGGGATTGATGCGGACCCCGGACCCCGGCGTGCGCGCGATTGGCCGCCTACGCTGGCCGCGTCGCCATTTTTTTCGAATCTTTTGCTGAGGAACCACAGGTCATGCCTATCTACCGTTCGATCGCCGCCGCCGTGCTGATGCTCACCGCGGGCAGTCTGCTGGCCGGTCCGGAGGACAATATCCGTGCGGCGCTGAAAAAAGTCGTGCCCGATGTCAAGATCGAAAGTATCACTCCGGCACCGGTCAAGGGACTCTACGAGGTTATGGTCGGCACTCAGATCATGTACGTGACCGGTGACGGCCGCTACTTCGTCGACGGGCGTATCGTCGACCTCAACACGCGCGAGGACGTGACCGAACCACGACTGTCCGGTGCGCGCAAGCGCCTCGTGGATGCTGTCGGCGAGGCGGACATGGTGATCTTCGAGCCGTCGATCGCGGCGAAGCACACGGTGACCGTATTTACTGATATCGAATGTGGCTATTGTCGCAAGCTCCATAGCCAGATTGCGGATTACGGCAAGGAAGGCATTCGTGTGCGCTATCTCTTCTACCCGCGTGCCGGCAAGGGAAGTCCAGCCTATAAAGAGGCCGTCTCGGTGTGGTGCGCCGGCGACGCATCCGCCCGTCGCGGCGCGATGACCGCCGCCAAGTCCGGCCAGTCGATCGAGGAGAAGTCCTGTGACAACCCGGTGGATGCGCATATGACGGTCGGTGAGGACCTGGGTCTGCGCGGTACGCCGGCCATCGTCACCGACACCGGTGAACTGATCCCGGGCTATGTCGAGCCGAAGAAACTGGCGGCCCAACTCGCGGGTCCATCCGCGGACGAAGCCGTGCGCTGAGCGCGGTCGGGGCGTCTCTTCATCGTTGTGGGTTGACTGTTGACCAGGAGTTGTCATGCGGGCATACAAATTGGACTATGCCTGGCGCACTGACCGGGGGCGTGTGCGATCTCACAACGAGGACGCGGTCACGGTCCACGCCGATCTGGGTCTGGTGGTCGTCGCCGACGGGGTCGGCGGGGCCAGCGCCGGGGAGGTGGCCAGTGCGCTGGCGGCCGATACGATTCGTGAGTGTTTCAGGCGACAAGCGCTTTCCCGAACCGATAGCGAGCGGGCTCAGCTGCTCGCCGAGGCGGCTGTCGAAGAGGCTAATCGGGCGGTCTGGCAATTGGCGCAGAGCAAGACCGACTGTGTCGGCATGGGAACCACGGTGGTGCTGGGTGTGGTCGGTGCGGACTGGCTCGCCTATGCCAACGTCGGCGACTCCCGGCTGTATCGCTTGCGGGACGAGGCACTGGAGCAGTTGTCACACGATCATTCCTTCATTCAGGAAGTCGTGGATCAAGGTTTTTTCCGGACCTTGGACGATGCCCGCCGCTACGGCATTGGCGACAATATTCTGACCCGCGCGCTGGGTTCAAGCGCGGAAGTGCGCGTCGCCGGCGGTCTGACCGAGATCAAGACTGGCGATACCTACCTGTTTTGTACGGACGGCCTGACCGGCATGGTGCCCGCTGATTGGCTGCGCCAAATCCTGATCGCCGCCAAGACGAGCGATCTGGGGTTGGCCGCCGAGGCGCTGGTGCGCCTCGCCAACGAGCGCGGCGGGACGGACAACATTACCCTTGCACTGCTGCGAGTCGGCGCGCAGTCGGACGGGGAGGGGCCAATCACCCCATCTTCGCCCGTTTAATAACGCGTCCGGAATAAAGCAAAAACGAGTGATCTGGCTCCCACGCTCCAGCGTGGGAGCAAGTTGCGACGCTCCGGCGTCGCGTAGCGCCACTGTGGCCGCTGGAGCGGCCGGACGGCATTCCCACGCTGGAGCGTGGGAACGAGAAATGATCGAATCGTTCCTTATCGCGTTCGACGCCTCTATCAGGATGAACCATGCTCGAGCCCACCATGATCCATCATCAGGTTGCGCCTTTCTTCGAACGGCGGGTCACCGGGCACTATCGGGTACAACTGCGGATGGACGCTGCGGATGCGCCGGTCGCGGTCTTTTTGCGCAGTGAGCCCGATAACGAGGAGCGTCTGGTTCCCATGGACCTGATCGCGGAACACGGCCGCTATCGGGTCTACACGGCCGAACTCACCCCCAACCCGGCCGCGGCGGTCACGGTCTATGCCTTCAAAGCGCTGTGGGCGAACCGCCAGTGCTGGCTGGACGCGGCCGGCGTCAGCCCGCGCATGCCCTTGCGCGAGCGCTTTTTTCGCGTCAACACCGAGGAGTCGCCGCCGGACTGGGTGCCCGATCAGGTGTTCTACCAGATCTTTCCGGAGCGTTTCCGCAATGGCGATCCGGCGCTGAGTCCCCGGTCGGGCGCCTATGTGCTGCGTGATGACGGTCCGATCCGGGCCAAGGCCTGGGGCGAGCCGATCGACCCACAGCACCCCAACAGCGAGTTCTACGGCGGTGACCTGATCGGGGTGCGCCAGTCGTTGGACTATCTGCAAGACCTGGGTGTCACCGCCATCTATCTGAACCCGATCTTCACCTCGCCGAGCGTGCACAAGTACGACACCGAGGACTTCGCGCACGTGGACCCCTATCTGGGCGGTGATGCGGCCCTGGCGGATCTGCGCGCCGCCACCGTGGGTCGCGGTATCCGCATCCTGCTGGATGCGGTCTTCAATCACACCTCGGATACCCATCCCTGGTTCAATCGGTGGGGAACGCATCCGGACAAGGGGGCCTATCAGGACGTGGCGGCTCCCTTCCGTAGCGCCTACACCTTCCATGATGCGGCCGACCCCGACAGTTACCACTGCTGGCAGGGGTCCAAAGTCCTGCCGGTACTCGACCTCGGCGATCCGCAGGTGCGCGCCTATCTGATCGACGGCGAGCACGCCATCGCCCGTCACTGGCTGCGTCCGCCCTATTGTGTGGATGGCTGGCGGATCGATGTCGCCCACATGATGGGGGAAGGCACCGGGGCGCGCCATAACGACCGGGTCCTGCGCGCCTTGCGGCTGGCGATCAAGGATGAAAGTCCGCGGGCCTATGTGCTCGGTGAACACTTCGGCGAGGCGACCCGTTGGCTCCAGGGCGACCAGGAGGACGCGGCCATGAACTATTACGGCTTCTCCCACCCGGTACGCGCCTTTCTGGCCGGCCAGGACGTCAATTATCACCCGATCACCGTGGACGCCGCCGACTTCGATCAATGGCTCACCGACGCCCGCTCGCGCATCCCCTATGCCAATCAACTCTGCCAGTTCAACCTGCTCGGTTCCCACGACACCGCGCGCTTTCTGACGCTGATCGGTGAAGACCCTGGTCTGATGCGTCTCGCGCTCCTGCTCCTCTTCACCTATCCCGGTGTGCCCTGCATCTATTACGGCGATGAGATCGGCATGACCGGCGGCAACGATCCCTACAACCGGGCCTGCTTCGATTGGGATCCGAAACACTGGGATCAGGACCTGCGTACCTGGGTCCAGACCCTGGCCGGCCTCCGCCGTGACCATCCGGCACTGCGTCGGGGCGCCTATCAGACCTTGCTGGCGGTCGGCGACCTGTTCGCCTGCGCCCGGATCCTGGGGGACGAGGTCATCATGCTGATCCTCAACCGCGCGCTCGATCCGCGGTCCGGCGTGCGTATTCCGCTGGTGGGATTGCCGGGCAGTGCCGCGCGGCTTGCGGTCTTGGTTGGTGACTGCCCTTGGGGGTTGGGCGGGGATATTTTGAGTGTTGATCTGGGGGGTAAGGAGGCACTGTTGTTGCGGGGGCAACTGAGTGAGGTGCCGGGTTGAGCCGCGACCGGGTTGGGAGATTTCACGCTCGTGTCCCTGCTGTTGCCGCTCGGCAGTGTGGCCGGGCCGCTCGATGGCGCAGCCATTTACTCCGGCAAGACCTGCGCCACCTGTCACGGCATCGACGGCGATACCCCGACCCGGACGGACTATCCGCTCCTGGGCGGCCAGAACGCCGACTATGCTTATGCCCAGATGATCGACATCAAGAGCGAGGAGCGCAACAACCGTCAGAGCGCGGCCATGCGCCAGGTGATGAACGTGGTCAGTGAAGCGGAGATGCGGGCCATGGCCGACTGGCTCGCGACGCTCAAATAACGACAATCGGCGATGCGTTGATCATTATTCCGGCCACCTCGCCGCGGCCGGGGCCACGCCGTAGGAGCGGCCCCCGGCCGCGACGGGTTGCCGCAAGAGCGCGTAGCCGCCGATATGATCAAGGTCGCCGTGGGGCCCTGATCGCTTCGCCAGCCCATTTGGCCTATGCTTCAGCATCGGTTCTTTTATAGCTGATAACCGGACGTAGGGGCGGGTTTCAAACCCGCCCCTGCACGAAGGGTCTGTCTGAGTATCAGGTACCAAGGTTCTATCGCCCGGCGTGGCGACGGCACCGTCTGCGCCGGCAGCGTCGTCGCCGCGGAACTGCGCTGCGGTGCCCTGAAGCTCGCGGAATCCTGCCGGAATTCGATATTCAATCTCTTGTCGCACTCTGTCGGAGCAACCCTATGACATCGGCCTTAGAACGCTTTCAAGCCCTTACCAAGGCGGCGCAGGAGCGGGCGCGAGCCAGCGTCGCGGATGCCGTCGCCCGGCAAGAATCGGCGCTGGGCGTGCCGGACCCGGACGCCCAGGAGGCGTCGAGCGAGACCGACCTGAAACTCCGCAAAGAAATTGAACAGGCGCGGGCGGACGTGGCGGTGCGCATCGAACAGACCCGCTGCGCGGTCAAAGCCGAGCTTGAGCAACTGCGCGGCAATGCGAGAACCGAGGTCGAGCACATGCGCGACGAGGCGAAGACCGAGGTCGAGCAATTACGGGGTGAAGTCACGACCGCGAACGAACGCGGGCACAGTAACCCCTGAGGTCATGGCTGAAGATGGGTGAAGGACTGCTGCGTTTGGCTCGCTCTTCGCGTGGTCCAGTCGTACACTAAGCGTCATGACTAGGGCTATCGGTTAGACAGGAGTCCCAGCGGGGTGCAGAAGCGCTCCCGGTCGCGGGGGTCGCCGGCACCGTCGCTCTCGCCCGCGGCGAAGGGGCGGAAACGGTCCAGCACGGCGGCGGGCTTGGGCTGGTCCTTAAAGCGCTCGGTCAGGGTCGGGGGCATGGTCAACAGGTGCGCGACCAGGGGCCGGCCCTGTTCCCGAGCCTCGGGGCGCAGGCCGCAGAGGCGGTAGATCGCCTCGATCAGGTCGTAATGGGTGTGGTGGCTGTCCAGGGCCGCCAGGGCGCGCGTGTGGGCGGGGTCCAGGGGTTCGGCACCGTCGCCGCCTACCTGTGCATCCAAGAGTAAGGCCCAGGCGAATGGCTCGGCCGACTCGCCGCGGTCCAGTCGCGCCCGCAGGCGTTGGCGTTCCGTCGCCACCGCATCGGGTTGGTCCAGGGATAGGGCCAGCCGCAGCGCGTTGCCGTACTTCTCATCTCCCGCGCTGAAGCCCGCCAGGGCCTGAGCCAGCAGGGCGCGGGCCTCGTCGGGGCGGCACTGTTGCAGACGTAGATGGCCCAGGTTCATCTTCGGCACAGACGGATCATTTTTATCCGTTAGGACAAGACTCCGCTCGTAAGCTGATTCCGCTTCCTCGCAGCGGCCGTCCAACTCCAACAACCTGCCTAAGTTGTTCCAGGGTAAGCGAACTTTGGATCGAGTTCGGCAGACTTACGGTAGGCCGACTCCGCCTCGTCGTAGCGGCCCAGGTGTTTCGTGAGCAGGTTGCCGAGACTATTCCAATGGTGCGCCTTGTCGGGCGCCCGCTCACAGGCCCGGCGCAACGCCGCCTCGGCCCTGGCGCCGGCCGCTGGGAGGTGATCCAGAACGAAGGCACCGAGTCTGATCGGGGCTTAGGGAATTGCTCCAGGCCAGCCGCTCCAGGTACCCAGGCAGGTCGATTTCGATCCCCGCCGCCACCCGAACTCCCGCCAGCCAGGTGTCCCGCGCCGCTTGCTCCGCGGGCAGGTCGTAGGGCCAATCCCAAGGCGGCAGGTTGATATAGGGGTTCGCGATGGGCACCAGTGCGCCCCCATCAGCAGCGGTCTGATCGCGCTGGGCGGGTTCTTGCTCGGGCGCCGTCGCCGGCAACAGCCGCAGTGCCCGACCCCGCGCCTCCGCCAGCATCGCGTCCTTGATGTCGTCGTTGTCCTCACTTCCATCCAGATCATGCGCAATGGCTCTGACCTCCCGGGCATAGAGCGCCTTCGGATAGTCGAGCAGCACCGGCTGGTCGCTGATGGCGAGCAGCGGGGTGTAGTGCAGGCTGAAGCTCGGCGGTACGGCCTCGCGGCGGCCATAGCTGTCCAGGCGCATGGACTCGCCCAGTTCGCGGTGGGCGCGTTCCAGCGCCGCGAGCACCGCGGCGTCCTCCCCGGCCGGGACCGGCGAGAGGACCAGGGTCAGGTGCAGCGGGAAGGCGCCGATGGGGATGCGCTCGCGTTGCAGCGCCTCGATGGTCAGGCGCAGGCCGCGCAGGTTCTGGTCGTTGAGCCCGCTGACCAGCACCATGCGGTCGGCCAGGTAGCCGAGGCTCAAGTCCACCAGCTCGTTGAAGCCGGTGCGGGCGTCCACCAGCAGCAGGTCGATGGCGCGGCCGGCGCCGGGCTGGCCCGCCGGGATGCGCCACTGTGCCAGATCCTGGCGCAGGTGCCGGGCCAGGGCACGAAAGGCGGTCCGGCCCGGGTCCTCATCCGGGCGGCCCTGGGGGGCGGGGATGGCCTCCAACACGGACGCGCCGCCCGGCGGGACGGGTTGCGTGTAGGCGCCGGAGCCGGCGTCGATCACCAGCACGCGCCCGGTCGTCACCTTGCCCTGGGGCAGCGGCACCGAGCGCAGCAGCAGATGCGGCGGCAGCAGGGCGATCTGCTCCGGTGCGCCGCCCACGGTGCGGACCTGATCGTCGCGGAAGGCGTTGAGCAGGTCGGCCATGCCCAGGCCGCGCCCGCGCGGGTCCAGATAGTCGGCATCGCGCAGCAGCGGGGAATAGCTGAGGCCCGGGGCGGACAGATCCAGATCCATCAGTGCGACCACCCGCCCCTGGGTCGCCCAATGCATCGCCAGGTTGACCAGGAGCGCGGTACGGCCGACGCCGCCGTTGAATGAGAAGAAGCTGATGACCTTCATGCGACGCGTTGCTCCCGGGTGTCACGCCGCTCGATCAGGTCCTTGACGTTGGGCCGCGCGGTCTCGGGCAGGCGCCACTCGTCAAGGCTGCGCTGGTAAAGCAGGCGCTCCGCGTCCGCGTCGGCCCGGTTGCCGACGGCGGAGCGTTCGTCCGCCTTGGCGAGAAACCGGGTGAACTCATCCTGCCAGTCGGGGTTCGCGGTCATCGCCATCCCCAACTCCCAACACTGCCCGAGCCAGCGCCGCCGCAGCACCGGCAGCACGGCGCCGCAGCGGACCGTGACGCGCACGCCCTCGCGCAGCCCGCGGCGGCCGGCCAGTTCGGGGTGGACCTTGAGCAGGGCGCGGAAGGCGAGCAGCAAAAAGGCGAAGCGGTCCTCGCAGGCGGGCGCGCCGGTGGTCACGGCAAGGGTCGCGTCCCACAGGTCCACGACCTTGCCCCGCACGGACTGGTTGAGGTCCCCGCAGCGCGGTGGGGTGACGGCCAGCCACAGGTCGAGCACCCGGGCGGCATGGCGCAGCACCGCGTCGTCCAACTGGATCAGGCTGGTCAGCGGTTTGGGAAAGAAGTCATCGAGCAGACCCCAGAGCCCCCAACGCAGAAAGCGCGCCTGGTCCGGCCGGTTGGCGATTTGTGTGTAGCCCATCAGTGGGCCGAGCAGGTCCAGTACGGCGGTGTCGGGCCGCTCCTGGGCCAGTTGTCCCACCAGCAGCCGGGCGACGGCGGCGCGCAGATAGTCCCGGGCCGGTTCGTCCTCGGCCAACGACTCGTAAAGGTGGTAGATGAGCAGGTTGGCGTCGGGCTCCTCGCGCCCCAGGGGCGGGGAGACGATGTCCCCCACCGGCTCCGGGTTGCCGCTGACGCGCGCCAGGATCAGGGCCTCCAGGGGGTCGGCGCGGCGCTCCCGGACCACGTCCGACAGGTGGCGCAGATAGTCGGTCTGGGCGCTCATGGCACGGCCTTCAGACGGCGCACCGGCAGGGGATTGATGGTGATTTGCGTGTCCTCGCTGCCGACTGATTCATAGTCCTGGGAGCGGGCGACGGTCTCCGGGCGCGGGGTCTGGCCGCGGCCGACCGGGACGGTCCGGCCATAGGGGGCACCGGTGAGTTCGGGGCGAAAGCGCGTCTCCGTGCAGAAACCATCGACCGCCGTCGGCTTGAAGAAAGGGCCGGCGATGGCGTCGCTCGGCAGGATCAGTTCCACCGCGAGCCCGTCGGCCAGCGCACGGTCGATCTCGTGCTGGGGCAGCGCCAATTCTTCCATGTAGCGCTCGGGGTTGAGGCGGCTCGGCGTATCGGTGTCCGCGAAGGTCCACCAGGTGGTGGGGACCGGGCCGGTGCTGCCGTTGAGTCGGGTGGGGGCGCGGCTGAATTCTACACCGCGGGTCTTGCCCAAGACACACGTACCTTCATGTCGGCCAGCACGCCCTCGATGGCGCGCAACTGGTCCGGCGTCTCCTCGAAGGCGAAGACATCGGCGAAAGCGGCGTATTCCTGCCCCGTCGCGGGGAAGGTGACGCTCTCGCGGGCGGCGCGCCGGGGACAGTGATGCTGATCGCGTCCCGCCCGCTCAGAAAGGACGCCCAGCCGTCGCACTGGCGGATGCTGAAGCCGTGCCGACCTTGATCATCGTTCCGGCCAGCGACGGCCTGTCCGCAACTGGAGGTCGAGGCTTTAGCCGGTGGAGATTCCCGAGATCTCAAAGAACATCAGTGGTGCCTGCGCGCCGGACCGGCTAGAGCCTCGACCTCCAGTCGCCGGAACGATGACCAAGGCCGCCATGCCGTATGATTGCGAAGACCCGACACGAGTCTGGATTGGAGCCATGAGAGCCACCCAACGCCTTCGCCAAGGGGGCCATCGGCGGCCCTTGGGAGGGCGAGTTACCGCGGTACGCCTGGTATAAATCGGGTGGCACCGTTTACGAGGCCCGTTTGGTCAACCGCGTGCAGGGTACCTATAAAGGCTATTGTCTGCTGCCGGACGAGTGGCCCAAAGGACATGCGCAAGAACTGGAGGTCCAGGTCGCGCTTATCGATGATGCCGGAGCACTGCTGCGCCGCTCCCCCGGCCCATTCGACGGTCTCGTCGCGCTGCGTGGGCGCACGGAAAAGATCGATCCGCACCGGACTCCCTGGGAGCAGGGCTACCAGGTCGCGCGGACCCTCAGGCACAGGCTCGGCCTCGGTGCCGATCCGCTGAACAGCGATGCGGCCTTGGCGGAAGCCTTTGCCATTCCCTCGCTTGACTGTGTGTAATCGTTCAGACGCTTCACGTCACGTCTCGCGCGTTCGCAGGTGTTCTCAGAAACCTAGGGTCTTGGTGCACTATGTTGCCACGATCGCTCGTCAATGTCTCGCAGATCGATGCGCTGAGGTGGGGGGGGGTCTGAACGAGTACATCCAATCGACTATAGCGCAGCGCTGAGCGCGCCGACAGGGCAGCCGAACGAGTACATCCAATCGACTATAGCGCAGCGCTGAGCGCGCCGACAGGGCAGCCGAACGAGTATATGGTCGCGTCGATTGATTGTGTTCAGGGGGGTGATGCGAACCCACTGCGTGGAATCATCCTCAGTGGTCTTCGAAAGGACGATACTGAATGAGTGTTCAGTGCTATCCGTCGTACAAGAACGCTGTCTTGGACCCACGGGACGCTGGAGCGTCCGCGCTTGCTCCCACGCTGGAGCGCTGGAGCGTGGGAGCGAGCGAACGTCACGCCCGTGGCGCCGACCCGCCGCCCGCGCTGTCCAACGCTCCATCAGTCTGCCTGAGGGGACCGGTGAATTCGCCACCAGTGTCAGGCACGAACCGCATCGTTCGCGATTCGGCGGTCCGAAGCAGTCGCCGCCCGGATTCATGCGTCGGCCGTCCCAACAAGAACGACGGCCGATGAATCGCACCCGGAACACCCACACAGCACACAGGAGATACCCCGCATGACCGACCGTCACCCACCGCGCCCCGCCGCCCTGGCCGCCCGACTGGCCGCACTGCTGTTATTGGTCACAGCGTTCCTCGCCGGGGCGGTCGCGCCGCTGGACTACCCGCAGGCGGTCGGGATCATGAAACGCGAGCAGACCGCGGGCGAGTCCGGGGCCGGGCTGCTCAAGACCTTCGGCAAGAGTGATGAGGGCACCTTCGCCCAGGGCATCCAGCTTTATGCCGCGGCCCAGGCGGACTTCAATGCGTTGATCGAGCGCCTGAAGGTGGGGTTGATCGCCGATGCGCGGTTGCCGGATTCGCCGGATCTGACGCGGAGTCTGGTTTCGGCCTCCGACAAACGGGTCGCCTTCACGGATTTCGTTGACCAGCGGGTGCTGCCCAAGGCCGGTCCGCCCGGGACCCGCTCGCTGGCCGCATTCATGGGTGGCGGTGCGCTGGTGGGGAGCGCGGTAGATCTGACCGGCATCCTCAAGGACGCAACGCTCGAAGTCTGGAAAGCGTACCGGGCGGCCGACCAGGAGCATCGGACCCAAATCCTGTAGCAGCTCGACGGGCTCAAATGGCGGCCGTTCGGGGAGGTGCCGGCCTTGGGTTGATCCGCACTCAAGACCCCGGAAACGAAAAACGCCAACTTCGCGGGTTGGCGTTTTTGTTTGCTTTTTATGGTGCCCAGGGGCGGAATCGAACCACCGACACGGGGATTTTCAGTCCCCAAAAGACCCCTTTTTTGACGTTTATCCGGGTTCATCCGCGTACTAAGTCGCTGTTTCTTCGTAATCCGGTGTCCTGGTGAATGTCGGCGAATGTGCTAGTATTCGGATCATTCCGACCCAATTCCGACCCAGCCCGGAGGCCCTATGTCCAAGGCCAGACTCACAGATTCCCGAATCGCCGCGTTCATTCCGACCCAAGGCGAGTGGTTGCAGGACACCGAGACCCACCTTGCCGTGCGCGTCCGCCCGTCCGGCTCCAAAACCTTCGTGTTCCGCTCTGCCCTCAACTATCGGGACATCCGGATCACCATCGGCGAGGTCGGCGCCGTCGCCCTCCCGGACGCACGGACCAAGGCGCAGTTGTGGCAAGGCTGGATCGAGGACGGGCGGGACCCGCGGGAGGTTCTACGGCAGCAAACCGCGGACCGCATCGCCGCTCAGGTCGCCCTGGTGACCGCCGCTCAGGTCGCCGACCGGGAAGCGCACCGCCGTGAAGCGCCGGCCCTGGAAGCGTGGGACGCCTATGTTGCGGCCCGGCGCCCGAAGTGGGGGGCGCACATGATCCGTGACCACGAGCGCGTGAGTCGAGCAGGAGGGGCACCCTACACCCGTGGTCCGCGCCCAACCGGAGACGATACCAAGCAGTTCGGCATCCTGCGTCCGTTGCTGCTGCTGCCGCTGGCCCAGATCGACGGCGAACGGGTGCGCGCCTGGCTGGCCGAGGAGGCGGTCCGCCGTCCGACTCATGCCGCCCTTGCGTTCCGGCTGCTGCGGGGCTTCCTCAACTGGTGCGCGTCCCATCCCGAGTTCAGGGACATGATCTGCGCCGACGCTTGCACCGCCCGCTCAGTGCGCGACGAGATCCCCAAGCGGCGGGTCAAGGACGACTGTCTACAGCGCGAGCAACTGCGCGCCTGGTTCACGAAGGTCCGGGCGATTCCAAATCCGGTCATTTCGGCATTCCTGCAAACGGCGTTACTGGTGGGCGCTCGCCGTGAGGAAGTGGCGGGGCTGCGCTGGGTCGATGTGCAATTCCAGTGGAACACGATCCACCTAAACGACAAGGTGGACGGCGAGCGCGTCATTCCCCTGACCCCCTATGTCGCGTCCCTGCTGGCGGCCCTGCCGCATCGCAACGAGTGGGTGTTCAGTAGTCCCGCCGCCGCGTCTGGACGCCTGCAAGAGCCGAGCATCCAGCACCGCCGCGCCGCCCTGGCCGCGGGGGTTGAAGGTCTGACACTGCACGGCCTGCGCCGCAGCTTCGCCACCCTCAGTGAGTGGGTTGAGGTCCCGGTAGGGATCGTCGCGCAGATCATGGGCCACAAGCCGAGCGCGACCGCCGAGAAGCATTACCGCCGCCGCCCCGTGGACCTGCTGCGCCTGTGGCACACCAAGATTGAAGATTGGATTCTCACCGAGGCCGGTATCGAGCAACCGGCCGTGGGGGGAACCGTCCAAGCCTTGCGCCGCGTCAGTTGAGGTCCGCGGATGATCCTGCATACCACCGACGTCACCCCCTTACCCGGCTACCGGCTGGCCCTGCGCTTCAATACCGGCGAGTCCGGCATCGTGGACCTGTCCGGCGAACTGGCCGGCGAGGTCTTCGCACCGCTGCGGGACCCCGCCCGGTTCGCCAGCGCCTACCAGCACCCGGTCATGAACACGGTCGCTTGGGACAACGGGGCGGACCTGGCGCCTGAATTCCTCATGGACCTGCTGCGCGAACAAGCCACCAAGGCCGCGTAGCGCCTGACCTGTTACGGCCGCGCCTACCCCGACGGGGGGAACACCGGGCACCTTCACCCGGTTGGCGCGGCCCCTGCTTGAAGGCCCTGCGCTGGAAGGTGCGCTATGAATGTTATCGTCCTGATTCCGGACCACGGGCGGCTGCGGGAGGCAATCCCGGTGCGAGCCCTGCCTCGCGTAGCACCTGATCGCCTTTACGCTGAGCGGATCGCCCGCGAACTGACACAGCTAAACCAATGCTACGGCAGTAGGATATTGCTCCATGTGCAATCCTATCAACTCACCGAAGATGGCAAGATCATCGAGGTCTTGCCCGTTCAATGGCTCCGCGTACTAACGGATGTACTGGCGCTGTCGCAGGAGCTAGACGACCCTCAGCACCCGCGTCTCTTTGATAAATCGGGATTGGCTATTCCCGACCCGCAGAGGGATAGCAATTACGATGATGCAGTATTGGGTCGATTGCCAAAAGGGGTATTCGTCTGGTGGGATGAGTTCGAGCGGGTTTATCTCGAACGCTTAAGTCATTGGCCGGAACAGCAACAAAGAGACGGACAACTTGTCCGCTATCCGCTGATTTCTTCTGAACTGCGCAGTGTCATCATGGAAGGCTTTGAGCGGCTCCTGACAGGCGCCGAGGCATCCGTCGCACCGCCTCTTTGCGCTGAGCCACCTGCACCAAGCGACCAGGAACCGGGTGAGCCGTTGAGTGCTGCGCAAGCCTCCCCGCTGCCCACCGCTCCAGATCATCAGCCACCCGTAACGTCAAACGATAACCTCCCTCTACCGGGCTCTGGCCCCGAGCCCCGCCGCAGGAAACTTCAGCGGATTCTTGCTGCGCTGCAAACGGTTGATTGCGAGCTTGATCTAACGGCGATGCCCGGCGTGAGGAATGACCTACTGCAGATGTGCAAAACGCTTGACGGCCCGAACTTCGACGTCGAGTTGGGTACGTTCAAGGGCAACATTAAGGGATGGCTCAAGTTCCGCTCAGGCGCGAAGTCGAGCAATTACTATCAGGATCGCATCGAGCAGGTACGCGAAGAACTAGGGTGAAGCTGGGATGTCTTCGTAATTTTTTTAGCGCAGCAAGTTATTGATTCGATTAAGAGCACTCTAGGGTAAGACTGGGGTGATTACGTGGCACCCCAGTTTCACCCCAATTCCGCCGCCGAATAGACCCGTATACCGTGAGCGTCACCGAGCGATGGCCGTCGCCATTGCCGGCCCCGAAAGGAGCCTGACGCCATGCCTACCACGCCCCTCCCCGCCAGCACCCCGCCGCGCGGCTATACCACCGACCAGGCCGCGAGCATCCTGCTGGCGCGGCCCAATACCCTACGTGTCGCGCTCTGCGAGCGCGGTGAGTATCTGGGCGTCCGCCCGGTCAAACTGCCTAACCGCCGCCTGGTCTGGCCCGCGGATCAAGTAGACGCCGTTGCGCGCGGCGAGTCGCCCCCGCCCGCACCGCCCACCCGTCCCACCCGCGCCCGCCGCACGGCTCAGCCTGCGGCCGGGGGTGCGGTATGACCGCCCACGCTTGGCCCCGTATCCCCTGGTACCGCCGCACCCTGGTGCGGGTCCGCCGCTGGGTGTGCGCCAGGGTGTGCCGGGGATTCGATCCTGTGGCGAGCGCCATCGTGGATGCATTGACGATCGAGGTCGAGGCCCTGCGGGTCGAGGTCGAGGCCCTGCGCCAGGGGGGTAGGTCATGACCACCATGATCGACATCGCCGCCAGTCATCGCGAGCGCATCGGATGCTCGCAGATCGCCCCGGCACTCGGACTGTCGCAATACGGCACCCGATACCAGCTATGGCAGCAATACACCGGACGGGCGGAGCGGCCCGACATTAGCGGTTACCTGCGCGTCAAGATCGGGGAGCCGATGGAGCCGGTCCTGATGCCACTCGCGGCCGAGCGGCTGGGGCGCGCATTGCGCCGCGATCGGCGCGAATACCTGCACCCAGACTTACCGCTGATCGGGCACGTCGATTATCGCGCCGAGCGGCTGCGCGGCGAGACAGTGCGCCCAATAGTCGATATGAAAACGTCACTCGGATTCGGCGCCCGGCATCGCTTCGGCGAGGACGGCACCGACGAAGTGGACGATGGCGTGTTGCTGCAAATGCAAGGGTACCTGCTGCTGACCGGCGCGCAGATCGCCTATGTCGTGGCCCTAGTGCCCGGTCCGGAATTGAAGATCTATACGATCCAGGCCGACCCGGAACTGCACCGCCTGATCGAGACGGGCATCGCGGAGTTTTGGCAGTGCGTTCAATCCGACACCCCGCCCGATCCGCATTCGGAGGTTGAGGCCCGCCAACGATGGGCACGACATACAGCCGGCAAGATCATTGAGGCCGACTCAGCCCTCTATGACGACGTGCGCGAGTTGCACCAGATCAAGGGCCAACTCAAGGCGCTTGAGGACGCCGAAAAGGCGATCCGTGACCGCCTCATTCCGGCCATTGGCGACGCGGACGCGATGAGCTACGACGGGCGGCAAATCCTCACCTTCCGTGCGAACAAGGACAGCCCTAAGACCGATTGGCGCGCGGTTGCGACCAGCCTCAACGCGCCGAATGAACTGATCCAAGCCCACACCACCAGCGCCCCCGGCCCCCGCGTGCTGCGCCTGACCAAGGAGATCCCTGCATGACGACGGACCTACAGACTGAGGTTGTCACCGCCTTGCCCAGCGTCACCACGCAAGGCTTGATCTTCGATCCGACAACGATCCGGGCCATGCAGTCAATGGCTGAGGCCATGGCCGGTGCGCGGATCGCCATTCCAAAGCACTTGGTCGGGAGTCCTGGAGATTGCCTCGCCATCGTCATGCAAGCCGCGCAATGGCAGATGAACCCCTTTGCGGTCGCCCAGAAAACCCACGTAGTCAACGGCTCGCTCGGGTATGAAGCCCAGTTGGTCAACGCCGTGGTCAGTTCATCGCCGCTGCTGGCCTCGCGGATCAGCTACGCATGGGAAGGCGCTTGGGCAGGCATCAGCGGCAAAACCGATCGGTCCGAGGATCGCGCCTGCACCGTGTCAGCGACACTGCGCGGGGAGTCCGCGCCGCGCGTCCTGCGGGTGTCTATGGCCCAGGTCGGGGATGTGCGCAACTCACCCCTCTGGGGAGCGGACCCACGTCAGCAACTGGCCTACCTGGCGACTAAGCGATGGGCGCGGCTGCACGCTCCCGATGCGCTGCTGGGGGTCTACTCGGTGGACGAGCTGCACGACGCCGAGGAACGCCACATGGGCGCCGCCGATGTGGTGGAACCGCCCGCCCCATCAGGCAGTCGTGCATCCGCGATCAAGGCACGGCTGCGCCAACGTACCAGCGCCCCCGCGGCACAGCCCCAGGATGAGCCGGCTACGGACCTGGCCGAGGTCCTGCGCCTCATTGATGAAGCGCAGGACGCCCACGGACTTCAGTCCGCTGCGGCATTGGCCGCGACGCTGACCGACCCCGGAGCCAAAACCGAGGCCCGCGCCGCCTTTGCTGCCCGCCGCGATGCGCTCAACGCTGCCGAGAGCGTTTCGCGCGAAACGCCCGCCGACGCTGCCACCCCGCCGCCAGCCTGGCCGCAACCCGACCCCGAGACCGGCGAGTTGCGCGACGCGCGCGGGTGTCCGTGGATCGAGGGGGCGCACTCAGTGGGCCGGACCTGCACCGATGATGGAGTATGGCGCCGCCGTCGCGGGGCAGACCCGGAGGTCATCGAGCGGCTGGAGCGCGCCGCCTTGGCCGCCGCTGGCGCCGCGGCCGAGGCGCCGCCGGCGGCGCTCGACGCTGGGCCGGAGCCTGACGCCGACGCATGGTCGGAGGGGGTCATCTGATGGCCGCCGCCACACATGAAAACGGCCCGTCCGGGAGGGGTCCGGACGAGCCGCGGGGAGGGTCGCACACGACAGAGCGACAGGCGGATCATACCGCGTCCACGGGGGCTGTGCATCCGTACAGTGCGATGGACCGTTGGCGTGCCCCGGATGACTTCGCCGCCGCCATCGTCGGCGCTGGCCTTGGGTCACCTGGCGCCATCATCGCCGATGGGCAGGTCCACCGCTTCCAGGTGGAAGGCGATAAGTCAGGCACCCGCAACGGTTGGTTCTCGCTCCACCTGGATGGTGTTGCGGCTGGGGCGTTCGGATCATGGAAGTCTGGCGAGGTTCATACCTGGTGTTCCGTGGCACGCGACCAGTTGACCGCCGACCAACGGGCCGACCTGCGGCGCGTGGTGGAGCGCGCCAAGGCCGAGCGCCAAGCCGCCGATGCGGCCCGGCACGCTGCCGGCGCGGCGGTCGCTACGGCCCTGTGGACCCGCGCCACGCCCGCTGACCCGGCGCACCCGTACCTGATCGCCAAGGCCATCGGCGCCCATGGCGTTCGGCAGCACGGCCCGCGGCTGGTGATTCCGGTCACCATCGACGGTGCGCTTTCCAGCCTTCAGACCATCGACCCGGAACGGACCCCGCCCAAGCGGTTCCTGAAGGGCGGGCGGATCGCGGGCGGCTGGTACCTGATCGAGACCGCCGTCACCCGGCCCGAGGTCCTGCTGTGCGAGGGGTTCGCCACCGGCGCGACGCTCCACGAGCAGACCGGCGCCCGGACCTACTGCGCCTTTGCGGCGGGCAACCTCCTGGCTGTGGCGCGCGCTGTCCGCACGCGGCACCCGAGCGAGGCCGTTATCGTCTGCGCGGACCATGACGCCTGGACCCCAGGCAATCCCGGTGTCACCAAGGGCCGGGAGGCGGCCCTTGCCATCGGCGCCAAGCTCCTGGTACCGGACTTCACCGGCCTGGACCTGTCCGGTAAGCCGACCGACTACAACGATTGGTATCGGTTGCGCGCCATGGCAGGGAGGGGCGTCGCATGAACATGCCAGAAAACCTTCTGGGGTCGCTGTGTGCGTGTGGGTCCACCGGCCCGGTGACTGATCTACTGAACGCTGCCGCCGACCCCGAACCTGGCGGCCCGCCGCCGCGCGAGGACGGCGACCCTGGACCAGGGGCCGAGCCTGACACAGGGAGCTCAGAGACCAGCTACTCAAACCACCGTCACGACCGTCACGACCGTCACACCGACGCCCCCAAGGCGGAAGCCATCGCCGCCGCGGTCGAGTCCTGCCGGGCAGCCATCGCGGGGAGCGCAGAAAACCCCGGTGTCCTGGCGAGCGGCGAGTTCAACGCCGCCGCGCGACTGTTGCGCGACGAAGCGCCCGATGACTGGTTTAGGCTTCGCGGCCAGATCAAGGATGCCGCCCGCGCCGCTGGCTTGAAGATGGGGGACATTGACCGCGAGACCCGCCCGGACGGCGGCCCGGCTGACGATTCGACCATTGCCGATGAACTGGTAGCACTGGTCCAAGACTGCGCCGCACTGTTCCATGCTCCGGACGGTGCCTGTTACGCGACCCTGACCGGGGACGGCCCGCGCCTGACCTTTCGACTCGATACCCAGGCGTTCGCGGACTGGTTGAGCTTTCGGTTCTATGCAGACGCCAAGGCCACCACCGGGCAAGGACGCGCGGCGAGTGATACGGCCATCCGCACGGCCCGCGTCACCTTGACCGGGATCGCGCGACACGAAGGCGACGAGCAGCCGGTCTACCTGCGCGCCGCCCAGCACGAGGGCATCTATTACATTGACATCGGAGCGGAACGCTTGGGCGCCATCGCGGTGTCGCCTGCCGGCTGGCGCCTGGTGTCACGTCCGCCCGTGAATTTCTGGCGCCCGTCCACCATGCGACCGCTGCCGCTGCCGGTCCCAGGCGGAAACCTGTCCCTGCTGTGGCAGTACGCCAATATCCCCGAAGCCGCCCGCCCGCTGGTTCTGTCATGGATGCTCGACGCCTGGCGCCCGGAAACGCCGTTTGCCGTGCTGGAACTCACCGGCCAACAAGGCACCGCGAAGTCCTCGACTCAGGCCAAAATCCGCCGCTGCATTGATCCCAACGCGGTAGACCTGCGGGCGGCCCCGAAGTCGATTGAGGACCTGTTTGTATCGGCTGGCTCAAACTGGGTTGCGAGCCTCAACAACCTGTCGCACCTGTCGGCGCCGCTTCAAGATGCGCTGTGCAGCCTCGCCACCGGGGGCGGTTTCGCTGGCCGCACCCTCTACACCAACGCGGACGAAACGCTCATTGAGGCCAAGCGCCCGGTCACACTGAACGGCATCGTGCCCTTGGTGACCGCGCAAGACCTGACCGACCGCGTGATCCATATCGACCTTCCCGAACTGGAGACCTACCGCACCGAGACCGCCATCGACGCGGACTTTGAGCGCGACGCGCCGCAGATCGTCGGCGGGTTGCTGGATCTTTTCGTTGCGACGCTTGCCGCCCTGCCCGCGGTCAATCTGCCCAAGCCGCCGCGCATGGCGGATTACGCGGCACTCGGAGAGGCCATGCTGATCGCTCAAGGCAAGCCTGACGGTGACTTCCTCAGGCTCTACCAGGGCAACCGCCGCGAATCGGTCAAGCGCAGTCTGGATTCATCGCCGGTAGCAACCGCCGTGCGTCAACTGGTCGCGGACCGAGAGTACCCGTGGACAGGCAACTGGAAACAGCTACTCAGCGACCTTTCCGGGTTTCGCGACGGTGCCGAAGCCTGGCCCCGCTCGCCGCGGGGATTGGGGGACGCCCTGCGCCGCCAACGTCCGGCCCTGGCTCAGGTTGGAATCTCCATAGGAATCAGTCCGCACGGGAGAACCGGGGTTACGGTCACCGTCAAACGCGGGGAAAACTACGGGCGTGACGGTTGTGATGGTTGTGACGGTAGTTCAGACGGCGTTTCTCTGACGCGCGTGTGTGACCCGGCCGACGACACCGCGGAGGCGTTCTGATGACCGCCGCCGCCGTCCTGACCCACCTGAACGCGGCCGGTATCCGCCTGGAGGTCCGCGCGGGCGCCTTGCTCGCAACCCCCAAGGAGTCCCTGACCGATGACGCCCGTTCCCTGATCCGCGCCAATAAGCCCGCCCTGCTGGAACTGCTGTCCAGGCCCGCCGCCGACGCTGCCCACCGCCTGTGGCTCGTCACCCACCCGGACGGCCGGCGCGTGTCGCATTCGTTCACCCCGCCCGCCAGCCGGCGCGAGGTCGAAGCCTGGTATCCCGGTGCGTTGGTAGAACCCGAGGCCGACCCGCACGAGGGCCAGACCACCGCGGGGGCGCCATGAGCGAACCCCCCGCCGTCTACACCACGGACCGCACCCCCGACTACGCCCGCGCGTGCCTGGTGCGCTGGGGCGCCTGGCTGCGTCACGGCGGCGGGATCGTCCAGGGCTATGCCCATGCCACGACGGAGGGCCAACTGCGCCGCGACGGGACCCTGATCCACGGGTCGGGCCGGGCGCAACGGCTGGACGATGATCCGCTGGCCGAACAGGTAGATCAGATCGTGGCACGGCTGCGGCTGGATGATCGGCGCTGGCCGCTGCTGCTGGCGGTTTACTTCGGCGGCGGACCGGACGTGACCTATGGCGTCGTCGCCCAGGTGCTGACCCGTAAGTTCGGTGAGCCCGTATCGGAGGCGACGGTACGCCAGTGGATGCGCGAGGCCATCGCCACGGTGCGCGGGGAACTGCGCGGCCTGGCCGCCGCCGGCGCCATGGAGGCCCCCCGATGACCCCGGTTGCACTGATGGGTGCCCTGCGCGCCGCGGGGCTGACGCTGGCGCTGGAGGGCGCCACCCTGAAGGTGCGCGGTCCGACCGTGGCCGTGGCGCAGTGGACCCCGGTGCTACGCCAGCACAAAGCCGCCCTGCTGGAACTGCTGACCCCGCCGGCGCTGGACGCCGCCGACCGGCAAGCCATCGCCGAGGCCTTGGAGTTCGACGCCAGGGAGCCGCGCCACGTGGCCGAGGCCCAGGCGCACACCGCGATGCGTTGTTACCGCATCCTGGTAACGATGGACGACCCGCAACCACCCCGCTGGGTGACGCTGGTTGCTCCGGGGCTCAGCCTGGCGGACGCCCGCCACGACGCGGAAGGCCGGTTCTGGGGGCGCGTCCTGGAGATCCATGAACAGGTCGCGGGAGGCGCCCAATGACCGCCATCGTGCTGCGCGATTACCAGTCCCTCACCCTCGCGGACACCCGCACCGCCTTTGCCAACGGCGCCCGTGCGGTGCTGCTGGTGGCTCCGACAGGCAGTGGTAAGACGGTGATGTTCTCCTGCGTCGCATCTGGGGCCATGGCCCGCGGTGGCCGGGTGCTGATCCTGACCCATCGGCAAGAGTTGATCCGCCAGACCAGCCAGACCTTGAGCGCCTTCGACGTGCCGCACGGACTGATTGCCCCCGGCCACCCGCCGACCGCCGACGCGGTTCAGGTCGCCAGTGTGCAAACCATCGTGCGGCGGCTGGCTGGGCTGGACTGGCGCCCGACCTTGATCGTGGTTGATGAGAGCCACCACGCCACCCGCACCACCGGGCACGGCCGGGTCCTGACGCACTTCGCCGAGGCGCGGGTGCTGGGGGTCACCGCGACCCCGCAACGCCTCGACGGGCAGGGGCTCGGGCGTGCGGCCGGGGGCTTCTTCGATGCCCTGGTGCTGGGTCCCACCGTGGCGGCCCTGGTGGACGCGGGCTATCTGTCGCGGCCCGTGGTCTACGCCCCGCCCGGCGCCCCGGACCTGAGCGACCTGCGCACCATTGGCGGGGACTTCGCGCGAGATGAATTGGCCGAAGCGATGGACCGGCCGGTCATCACCGGGTCGGCGGTCACCCACTACGCTCGGCTGTGTCCCGGACAACCCGCGATTGCCTTCTGTGCGTCGGTGGCCCATGCCGAGCATGTCGCGGGCGCATTCCGGGCGGCCGGTTACCAGGCCGCGAGCATCGACGGGACCCTTGACGACGCGACGCGGGCACGGCGGATCGCGGACCTTGGCACGGGCGCGCTCCAGGTCCTCACCTCCTGCGAGATCATCAGCGAGGGGACGGATATCCCCATCGTGGCCGCCGCGCTCCTGCTGCGCCCAACGCAGTCGCTGGGGCTGTACCTGCAACAGGTAGGCCGAGCCCTGCGGCCGTTCCCCGGCAAGGGGCACGCGACCATCCTGGATCATGTGGGCAACTGCCACCGGCACGGCCTACCCGATGATGATCGGGTTTGGACCCTGGAGGGTCGCAAGCGCCGCAAGACGGACCCTGCGCCCGACCTGGCGATCAAGCAGTGTCCCGTCTGCTACACGGTCCACCGGCCCGCGCGTGCCTGCCCCTCCTGTGGGTTCGTCTACCCGGTGCAACCGCGCGTGCTGGAACAGGTAGACGGGGAGCTCGCACAGGTGCAACGCGCCGCTGAGCGGGAAGCCGCGCGGGAGGCCGCCAAGCAAGCGCAACGCGACGCCAAGACCCTGGAGGACCTGCGCCGCTTGGGTGCAGCGCGCGGGTATCGCCCCGGTTGGGCCGAGCGCGTTCACGCCGCCCGCCAAGGCTCCCAGGCGCCCCGGAGGGCCAGCCGATGACCAACGAGGGACGCATCCAGCGCGACATCATGCTGGCCGCCAGTGCGGCCGGCTGGACGACCTGGAGGAACAACACCGGGCAAGCCTGGACCGGAGACCCGACGTGGTTGGCTGATGGGTCGCTGCTGATCCGCCACCCGCGGCCGTTGCACGCTGGGTTATGCAAGGGCTCGTCTGATCTGATCGGCTTGCGCCCGCTGGAGGTCACCCCCGCGATGGTCGGCACCACGCTGGCGCAGTTCATCGGCATCGAGGTCAAGGGACCGGGCGGGCGAACCACCCCAGAACAGGCCCGGTTCCTGGCGTTCGTGCGCACCAAGGGCGGTTTGGCGATCCTGGCACGGTCGGCGGCGGACCTGGATAGAGCGGTAGACTGATCGGCGCATTGATCGCTGATTGAAGCAAGGGGGGAGCAATGCCGTTCGTCAAAGGGAAGTCCGGGAATCCGGCCGGTCGCAAGCCTGGCGCGCTGACCAAGCAGGACAAGTTGCGTGCGCAGATCGCCGAGGGGGTTCCCGACATCCTGAAGGCCATGCAACAGAAGGCCGAGGACGGGGACACGGCGGCGGCAAAGCTGCTGCTGGACCGCGTACTGCCCAGCCTCAAGACCGTAGACGCGCCCGCGCCGCTGGCCCTTGGCACCGGCCCTGCCAACCTGACCGGCGCAGCGACGGCGGTGCTGGCGGCCCTGGCGAGCGGGAGCGCAACGCCCGATCAAGCCGCGTCGTTCGCCGCGGTCCTGGCGTCACTGGCACGGGTCAAGGAAGTCTGCGAACTGACCGAGCGCATTGAGGCCCTGGAGCGGGCGACCACAACCACGCAGAAGGCACCATGAGCGCCTCGCTGCGCCGCCGACTGTGCCAACTGGAGACCGACCACCAAGCGCGCACCATCGCCGTGGCGGCCGACCACCCGGCCCGCCGCTGGGGACTGCTGAACCTCTATGTCCGCACGGCGGCCGGTGAGGACGTGACCGCCTGGCAGCACACCCTGGCACGCCTGCCGCCGCACCCGACCACGGTGCACCATGAACTGAGCCCCATCGAGCGCACTCAGCGCGTGCTGGCGTTGCTCTGTCGGGAGGCCCGCACGTCGAGCGCACACCGCGCCTTGCTGGCGGTGGCGGTCACGGCTGGACTTGCCGATCCACGGCAAGCCCAATGGATGCGCGAGACCGGGTTACTGACGCCATGAGCACGACCCTCAAGCGCCGCCTGGACTCCCTGGAGCGCACGCACGCCAGGTGGGGCGGGTCCCTGTTCGTCATCGTGCAACCGGGTGAGTCCCACGCCGCTGCCACCGCGCGTGCTGCGGCCGGGTTTGGGCGCCCCGCTGAGACGTTCAGCCTGGTCTGGGTTATGGATTTCGTCAACGTGTGCCCGGCTGAACCGGCTGCGTTTGAGCGGCGGGGCTGGCCCGGCTTGACGACCGGCGCGGGACAGCCCGATACACGCTGACCGGAGCCCGGTCAGGTCATCGATATACCCTATCGGGCTCAGTTTTTGCGTCTACTTCTAGTCAACAACTTGCAGTAAATAAGCAACGCTTGTGCCCGATAGCCGCAGCCGATCAACCGGCGCCCGAGGTCCGGGCAACCCCTTGACGCACCCGCACCCGCCGACTGATGATGTTCCTGCCGCTCCACATGGGCGGCCGGGATTAGTACCCCGGACAGCATGAGGCCCAAAGGCCGCGCGAGCGGTTTTTTCGTGCCTGCCCTTCTATGGCGGGGACGTGTGGGGGAGCCGCAAGGCTCGCCGGTTCCTTGTGCCCGGTAGTACTAACCCTGCGCGTTCCCGCCGCCACCGATTAGTACCGGGACGGCGGTTCCTTCACAGCACAGGAACCCATCATGCCCACGATACCCACCGCCGCCAACGATTCGACCCTGGCCCTTGCCGACGTGGTGAGCGAGACCGCCGCTCAACTGCGCGTTCTGGCCCACCTACCCGCTGATGAATTGACCGGCGAGACTGATTCGTTTGGCCTGTCCGCGATCCTAAGCCGCCTGGCGGACGACCTGGCCACCGCGGAGACGGCCGCTCAACCGGGAGCGGAGGCCGCTGTTCATCAGGGGGTGCCCAAGACGCCCAAGCGTTTACGCTACGAGCTTGAATTTCATCGTCAAGACCTTGAGAACGGCCCGGCATCAGTCCATCGGGTGTTGACGCTGGTCTATGACCTGTTGCACGACAGTGCGTTGAGCGTTGCTGATCCCTCGCCGCTCGCCACTCAGGGCAACCTTGCCGCACTGGTGGACTGTGCGCGGCTGGCGACTGACATGCTGGACTATCGGCTTGATGCTGTCTTTGAGGCACTGGACGAGGCCGAGGGGGCAGCATGAGCGCGCCCAACGACACCCGCGCCCGGCTGCTGTGTTCAGCCCGCCAACTTGGCGCGGCCCTGGCCGGGATCGAAGCAGTGACCGAGCTACTGACGGCGGCCGCGGTAGACCGCATTGGGGCCGAGACCTGGCTTGAGCCAATGACCAGCGCCCGCGCTTTGGGGCTCATGGGTGCGGTCGGTGCCCTGGCGCGGTATGCCCGGCACGACCTGGAGCAGGTACTTGGCGCGGGCGATCCTGACGGGGAAGAACTGCTGCTGTGGGGCGGGGCGATGCACCTGTACCCGTCCCGCATGGCCGGCACTGCCGAGGGGGCAGCATGAGCGCGCCCCTCACTCTGGTTCCCCCGCTGCGCGCTGGCGCGGCCCCCTTGAGCCTGGCCGACCTGGAGGCCGTTGGTCGGGCCGAGGTCCGGGCACACCTGGCCGCCGTTGCCACGACCACCACGGCCGGGCGACCCATGGTCGGGGTATCCCTGACCCGCGCCGCGGATATCACCCCGGAGCCGATTGCTTGGTTGTGGGGCGGCTGGCTGGCGCGCGGCAAGGTGCATCTGATTGCGGGCGCTCCGGGGACCGGCAAGACCACGCTGGGGCTATCCTTCGCGGCCGTCCTGACCCGTGGTGGACACTGGCCGGACGGGACCGCCGCCCCGCTCGCGGACGTGGCCATGTGGTCAGGCGAGGATACCCCCGCGGATGTGCTGGTACCGCGCCTGATCGCCGCCGGGGCCAATCCCGCACGGGTGCATCTGGTGTCAGGGTTCACCACAGAGCGCGGGGCACGGGCGTTCGACCCCGCGACGGACATTGCTGCGCTGGCGGTGCGCTTGGCGCGCATGGACCCGCCGCCCGCGCTGTTGATCGTTGACCCCCTGGTGTCGGCGGTGACAGGCGACAGCCATAAGAACGCCGAGGTCCGTTCAGCCCTGCAACCGTTGGTGGACCTGGCCGCCGCGCATGGCGTCGCGGTCTTGGGTGTCTCGCACTTCTCCAAGGGAACCCAGGGAAGGGACCCGACCGAGCGCGTAACGGGTTCGCTGGCCTTCGGGGCATTGGCCCGTGTGGTCCTGGCGACCGCCAAGCTTCCCGAGGAACACGGGGGCGGCTGCATCCTGGTGCGGGCGAAGTCCAACCTTGGCCCTGACGCGGGCGGGTTCGGCTACCACCTGGACCTTGCCGCGCTTGCCGAGTATCCGGGGATCTCTGCAACGCGGGTTATCTGGGGCGAGGTTCTGGAGGGGAGCGCGCGGGAGTTGCTGAGTCGAGCGGATACCCGCGCGGACCCGGACACGACGGGCGAAGCATCGGACGTTGAAGTGTTCATCCGTTCCTGTCTGGCGGATGGGCCAGTGAGTGCCAAGCAGATGCAAGAGGACGCCAGCGGAGCCGGGTACTCATGGGACCGGGTGAAGCGGACGGCGCATCGGCTTGGTGTCGAACGGCGCAAGGATGGCTATCAAGGCAGTTGGGTATGGACGCTTCCGGCTGAGCGCGAGGCCAAAGGGAGCATTGAACCCGCCAAAGAATGCAAAGGGAGCACTCTCCGGAGAGTGCATTCTTTGCTCCCTTTGGACGATTCGGCACCTTTGAGCGATGAAGCCCCGCGGTTTCCAGCACCGACCCAGAGCCCCGAAGAAGCCGCCGCGGCATCGCGACGACGCCACCGAGTCAAGACCAAACGCGCCTTGAAGGCGGCCGGATGGACCGCGGCCGAGGTCGCGGCCGAGTTGGTCGCCCTGGAGTCCGTCCAGACCTGAGCGGTACCGCCGCCTGATCCCAACTGAGCCCGCCCTGTGCGGGCTTTTTCATGGGCGGATGGGTGCGATCAGTGACCCGTGAACATTGTGAACGTTGTGAACGTCGTTCAGACGGCGTTTCTCTGAGCGCGAAATTGTCGGCCCGCTGATCCCGCGGCGAAGGCCGCCCCGAGGACCACGCGAGGCGCCGACCCAGGGCACGCGCCCGGTTCGCCTTGGCGGTCACTGGCCTACCGCTCATCGACCCGACGAACGGGGCAAGATTCACCCGTATACAGATTGTTCCGACCCAATTCCGACCCACAATCCCAGAAACACAAAACGCCAACCTTTTGGATTGGCGTATCTGTTTGTTTTTTATGGTGCCCAGGGGCGGAATCGAACCACCGACACGGGGATTTTCAGTCCCCTGCTCTACCAACTGAGCTACCTGGGCAATGCAACTGGGCGGTCTAGGGCCGCATGTTCTCTCTGACACCTGTCTCGCAGTGAAATGACCTGCGAGCACACCATTACAACTAGATAAGGCTTATCAGTCAAGATCAAAAAATTGGCTCCCCGGGACGGGCTCGAACCGCCGACCTAATGATTAACAGTCATCCGCTCTACCGACTGAGCTACCGGGGAATATCGCGAGCCAAAAAATATATTCGATCCAGAGCCCGTAGTCAATCAGTTTCTAAAAAATTCAGAGGTCACATCACCGCGCCTGTTACGGACACGTGAAGTCTTGGTCGGATGCGCGGACGCGCCCCATCGAACTTATCACGACTTGACGTTTCTTGGTTGGGTCATTCTTGCTGCAGATTCGCAGCGTCGTGTTGACGACACCGCGGACGGTCCCATCGCGCTCGAAATAGACAACGTTTCTGCTCGATGTGATCGTGAGTGACGCTAGGTCAGTCTTGCCCACGCGCCGTAAGACTCGCAGGTTGGGAGGGGAGGCGTTGTCGGCTGCCGCAACCATATAGCCGCCTTCCCAGGAGTCGTCGTTAAGCCAAGCGGTATCGCTCCCGTAGGGTCCCACGCCAACGAGCCCGCGCCCCCGCTTGACCGCCTCGGCACGCGCGTACTGCAGGTGGCCGATCAGGGTGTTGGTGGCGCTGGTCAGCTTCGTGCTGGCGATGAGCTCGGTAAAGGCCGGAACACCGAGGGCCAGCACGATGGAGAGCAGCGCCACCGTGAACATCAGCTCGATCAGGGAAAACCCGGTCTGTCGGGATGCTCGATCCGCTTTCATGGAGGCACATCTCCCTAAGGTCTTGACGTGAGTTTAGTCCGCCTCCCACCCCCGGCCCAGGGGCCGGAACCACGATCAGTCTTGCGCTTTGCTGCGCACGTGCCGTTCCCCGGCCGCGCGTCCTGATTGCCTACCCGACCGCAGATGCGATGCGATCGACTGCCTGATCCAGGTTGCTCGGACTGGTCGCGATGGAGATGCGCACATGGCCGGCGAGCCCGAAGGCCGAGCCGGGCACGAGCGCGACCCCGACCTTCTCCAGCAGGTGCTCGGCAAATTCCAGGTCGTTGTGGACCCCGGACAGCCGATCGATCGCCTGTTGCACACGCGGAAAGAGGTAGAAGGTTCCGTCGGTGGACAGGCACTCGATTCCCGGGATGGCGTTCAGGCGCTCCAGCACATGGTCGTGCCGCTCTTTGAAGGCACGAACCATCGTGCCGATGCAGTCCTGGGGGCCTTCCAGTGCCGCCTGGGCCGCCACCTGGGCAATGGAGGTGGGGTTGGATGTGCTTTGCGACTGCACCTTGGTCATCGCCTTGATAACCTCAGCGGGGCCGCCGGCGTAGCCGATGCGCCAGCCGGTCATGGAGTAAGCTTTGGACACGCCGTTCAGGACCAGGGTGCGCGGGGCGAGGTCCGGGCAGCAGTTGACGATGTTGACGAAGGGCGCGCTATCCCAGCGGATGTGCTCATACATGTCGTCGGTGGCGATCAGGGCGCGCGGGAAGTCCCGCAGGACGGCGCCCAGGGCTTTGAGTTCGGCCGCGCTGTAGGCCATGCCGGTGGGGTTGGACGGGCTGTTGATGACGACGAGTTTGGTCTTTTCGTTCAGGGACGCTTTCAGTTGCGCCGGGCTGATCTTGAAGTGTTGCTCGGCCCCGGCGTGGACCAGCACCGGGGCGCCGCCGGCGAGCAGCACGATGTCTGGGTACGAAACCCAGTACGGCGCCGGAATCACCACCTCGTCGCCCGGATCGATGACCGCAAGCGCCAGATTGAAGAAGCTCTGCTTGCCGCCGCACGAGACCAGGATCTGGTCGACTGCGAAGTCCAGGTTGTTTTCGCGCTTGAATTTGGCGGCTACGGCAGCCTTCAGGCTGGGCATGCCGTCGACCGCGGTGTACTTGGTAAATCCTTGGTGGATGGCCTCGATCGCCGCGGCCTTGATATGGTCCGGGGTATCGAAATCGGGTTCACCGGCGCCGAGACCGATGACGTCCTTACCCGCGGCTTTCAGGGCCTTGGCGCGGGCATCGACAGCGAGGGTGGCGGACGGCTTGACGGCCTGGACGCGGGCGGCGAGCTTGATGGTCATCGACGGAGGTCTCTGCATGCCTGATAGGGTTGGATTTGGAATCTATCAGCCATGTTACCGTAATTGGTGCCGTGGGAGCATCCCGGCTGGCGGCGCGCGGACGGGCGGGAGAGCGCCCGCCCGTCCGCAGGATCCTCAGTGCCGCGTGATGCTGATGTCGTCCAGACCTGCCTCAATGAGAGAGGCAGTGCTGTTATCAGCCGCTTCGATCAGCAGCGTGATCGTTTGTCCCGCGAAATCGGAGATGTTCGCGGTAAAACTCGTCCAGTTTCCGGCGCGATTGGCGGCGCTGCCAAGTTGCTGAAGCAGCACGCGACTCCCGCTCGCTCCCTTTAGAGTAATGCGCAAGTAGTCGTAACTCGAAGCATTGTTCAGGTGAGCGAAGAAATAGCTCAGGTTCAGCGTCAGGGTGCCGGTTGCGGGCAGAACAATGCTCGGTGACCTGATCGAGGTAACTCCGCCATCGACATCGTAGCTGCCTGAGCTACTTCCGGCGGCCGTGCCGGTCACCAGGGCCTTGACGCCGCCGTGCGCATTGGCGGGCTGTAGCGACACGCCGTTGGAGTTGGTCGCCGCGGGATCGCCGATCTGCCACTGGCCGCTGGTTGCCCGATCGGTCCGGTTGGGATTGACCACCCAGCCCGACGTGTTCTCAAAGTTTTCCGAGAAGAGGGTGATCACGGTATCGTCATCCTGAATGGTTACCGTGGCCGAGCTGGTCTCGATGATGGCGTTGACCGCGTTGCTCAGGCTCAGTCCGAAGCTTTCCTCAGTCTCGGTGACCGCGTCATTGACGATCGGCAGGCTGATGGTCTTGCTGGTCTCGCCCGGTGCGAAGCTCAGCGTACCGCTGACCGGGGTGTAGTCCGAACCTGAGGTGGCGTTGCCGTCGGCGGTGGTGTAATCCACGGTGACCGGGATCCAGGTCGCAACCGACAGGTTGACCACCAGCGTCGCGGCACCACCACTTTCAGTGACCGAGCCATTGCTCACCGAGACTGCAGGCACCGGGGCGGGGAGGCATTCACCCAACGTTGCCAGATCAATTGGCGTAGTGACTTGGTTGCGGCCCGCTCCGACATACAACTTTTTGGTGGTCGGGGCGTCCAGCCGGAAACAAACACCGGCATCGGTAACAACCTTAAAATCAAAGCCGTCCTGACCGGTTCCCGCGACCGCGAGCGTGTAGTTGATCCGGGCCGGATCGCTGACGTAGTCCAAGACATCTTTGGCCTCGATGCTGACGCCGGCGACGCTGGTGAAAGCGACCCCGGCGCTGAGACTGCCTTGGTACGTCAGGGTGCTGCCGCCTGGAGACATACGCGCATACCAGGTGCCGGTGGCACAGTCCTTCCACAGGAAAACACCGCGGTCAGTCGCCCGGTCATACGCGGGCGCTCCGCAAGCCGACAGCTCGTTGTCCAGGATGGTTGCAACGCCGACTCCCCGGTCGATGGTGGCATTGGTTGCGTTCGCGAGGGTTACCTCGAACGTCTCATTCCCTTCCTGAAGTGTGTCCTCGGCTACCGGTATGGTAACCGTCTGGGATGTCGTGCCCGCCGGGAACCGCAGGGTGACCGGCGCGACCGTTGCGGCGTAGTCTGCCCCACTCACCGCGCTGCCGTCCCGCGTGGCATATTGGACCGTGATGTCGGTTGCACTCGATTCCGAAAGACTCAAGGTGAACTGTGCGCTTCCCGCGGCTTCGTCAACCGTCACATCGGCGATCGAGACGCTGACACTCGAACAGCCCGCGGACGACAGCGTTTTGAGATTAAACGGTAGCGCGGCAGGCAATGTTTTTCCGCCGACCAACAGCCGAACATTCGCCGGACTGGTGATCGAAAGGCACGTTGCGGTTCCCGTCGCTCCGAACTGAAAACCATCATCGCCGGTACCGGCTGAACTGAGTGAAAAGCTGATCTTTCCGGAGGTCGAGGTGTCGATCACATCACCGGCCTCCAGCGAATAGGGTGTCACGGCTGTGAAGGCGCTGGTCGAGACCAGCCGGCCGGTCACTTGGACAGTGGCAGCCGAGCCCCCCGCGCCCGCGCGAAAATACCACTGCTGCGTGGTGCAATCCTTCCAGAGAAATGCGCCCTGATCCAGTGCTTTGTTATACGCCGGCACTCCACATTCGTCGCCCGCCTGGGGTGCCGGCAGTGGCGGAACGGGTCCCAGGGTAACGCGTTCAATGGTGCCGCCTTCAATGAGATGGTGCACGCTGTCGGCTTGGACGCCGGGGAAATAGTCGACCTGTCCGCTCGGCCACTCGACGGTCAAATCGACGGACGTATTGCTGCCGAGTCCGAAATGCACGCGCATCTGGTCCTGTGAAGAACGGTGGTAGCCGCCGTTTTGCTCACGGACCTGACTGACGCCATTCACAACGGCATACACTTTTGCGCCGATTGCGCTGCGGTTCGAGGTGGTACCCTCGAGGTCGAGTTGAATCCAGTGGTTACCGGAACTGGTGTTGCGGAAGAGTTGGTCCGGACCGCCAACGCGCAGCGGGGTCAGCAGCGGCCCATTCGTAACGAACAAGTCCAGGTAACCATCAACATCGTAGTCTGCCATGACGACGTTGTCGCTGGCACCGACATTCGCCGCGAGTCCGGCACCTTGCACGCCGGCGGCGCCGCCGCCGGACGCAACCTCGGAAAAGAAGCCGTCGCCGAGATTTTCGAACAGGCGGTTTGGCAGGTTGGTCAAACTGCCGCCGCAGGCCATATAGAGATCCATGTCCATGTCGTTGTCAAAATCACCGGCAACGACGCTCTTGCACCAGACCTCGCCGATCCCGAAGTCGTCGCTGGGGACGAACTGGAAGCCGTTGTACATGACAAGGCTTGGCTGTCGCGGGTATTCAAACCTCGTTATATCAATTGTTTGGGGTTCAGTTAGGGCGTTTCCTTCGATTGCAAAGTACGCATCACTACTGTCTGCGGAGCCCGGACTCATCCGCACGGTCCATTGTTGCGTTGCCGTGTCATAGCCGATGTAGACGCCGGGAACGGAACGGTTGGGATCGATGCCCCAATTCGCCGGATCAGTTGGATCGAGAACAAAGGGTACAGTGGTCGGACTCCAGCGCTCGGCACCGGTATAAACCACGACATTCTCATTGGTGTTCTCACGCTCGAAGCTGAATGCTTGAATGGTGATCGGGCCGTCGGCGCGAAAAGTAAAACCTTTGTGCTCGCTATTTGAGGAAACCGTCAGGTAGGCCTCCAAGTGGCCAGGCGTTACCAGTAACACCTCGCTTGGGCGAACACGCCCATTGAGCTGGAAGATATCGATCTGCTGATCGTTGTTGAAGTCGGCCAATGCGACGTCAGGCACCAAATGGTTCTGGCCCACCACTGAGGTCAGATCACGAAACACGCTGCTGGACGTGTCATAAACCTTTTCCGGGTAGGTCGCGACCGCACCGCAAAGCAGCTCTGGGCGACCGTCGTCAGTAATATCCATCAACTGAGCGTACATGTTATGGTTGCATTGTTTACTTATGCCAACCGCTGATGTCGTGTTTGAGAATTTGGTCGAGCCTTGACGGTAAATCTGCGAATAGTTGGCCGTCGCCGCGGCAATGTCGAGAACGCCGTCGTTGTCATAATCGAACCACGAGCCCATCCGTCCAGCGGTGAAACTGCCAAGGCCCTTGGCGATGCCGATCTCGGTCGTAAAGATCCCGCCGGAATTGACGAAGAGTTGTCCGCGTCCACCGCTGGAACTGCGTGCGGCCAATAAATCCAGGTCGCCATCGTTATCGAAGTCGCCCCAGGTTCCGGCATGGGCATCCTGTAGATATTCTCCAGTCAATACGCGCTGTCGATCCACGGTAAGGATGATGTCGGTGAAGGTGCCATCGCCGTTGTTACGCCACAGTGAACCACGCATCTGATGATTATTGGCATACAAATCCGGTCGCCCGTCGCCGTTGAGGTCGCCCCAGGCCGCGCCCCAGGAGGAGCCGGTATGAAAGGGTCCGGCGATATTGGTGACATCGTCAAAGGTGATCTCCGCCAAAGCGACGCTACTGCCAAGTAAAACACTCGCAGAGAGGAGCGATCGGACCATGGTGAACCTCGATAATGTTGAGGGAAGTAGGCGCGTTGCGCGGGTCCAGCAGACGCTGTCTTGCATACCGGCTGCCCTGAGCGAGGAGCCGGTATCAATCGGAGTCGCCGTCGAGTAAGGATACGGATCGTTGCGATGTCGGCTCGGGACCGCAGAACGCAGGTGCTCTCAGGCCCTGCGAAAGTTCCGTTACCGTTGTGATGGTCGGTGGTGCGACGCTTGGCTGGGCCGCGTCGCACGGGAATCACGACCCGTTACTCAAGGTGTGAAAGCAAATATCGTACCCGATGCACTCCAGCTGAATCTGCTCATGGCGGGTTTTTCCACTTTGTCATATGGCCCGCAAGCATTGGGTTCGTCGCACGCTATTTTTTCTTGGCGCCTTGGTCATGCGCTCATAAACATCAATAGGTTAAGAAAATATGACATATGACATATGACAAAGTAGAGGAACAGGGCGTCCGTAAGTCGGCACAGTGATCTGTCAATCTGTATGGTTCGCGAGGCAGGTGGCGCGGCGGCATTTGCGTTTTGCGAAGCATCTTGAGTTTTTTCTTCGGTTAGGGACGTCTCAGGCGCCATCAAGATCGACTCGGACGACGGTGTCGCGCTTGGTGGGCCGCGCGGCAAGCCGGTCAGCCGCAACACCGCTGTTGCGGTCACGTCCGTGCGTCCTCATTCAATCATTTTGCTGGGGTGGCGTGCGCCCCAACCAGCCGAGTGTCCAGCGGCCCTTTAAGGAGACCCCATTGATATCCCGACCTTTTGAGTTGGTCGCCAAGTTCGCCCCCGCCGGTGATCAACCGGAGGCGATCCGCCGGCTGGTCGACGGGCTGAACAACGGCGAGGCGGGCCAGACGCTGCTCGGCGTCACCGGCTCCGGCAAGACCTTCACCATCGCCAACGTGATCGCCGCGGTGCAGCGCCCGGCGCTGATCCTGGCGCCCAACAAGACCCTGGCCGCTCAGCTTTACGGTGAGATGCGGGAGTTTTTTCCGCACAACGCGGTGGAATATTTCGTTTCCTACTACGATTACTACCAGCCGGAGGCCTACATCCCGGCCAGCGACACCTACATCGAGAAGGACTCGTCGATCAACGAGCACATCGAGCAGATGCGCCTGTCCGCAACCAAGTCCCTGCTGGAGCGTCCGGATGTCATCATCGTGGCGAGCGTTTCCAGCATCTACGGCCTGGGTGATCCGGATGCCTATCTGAAGATGGTCCTGCATCTGAGCCGCGGCGACCTGATCGATCAGCGGGCTATCCTGCGCCGGCTGGCGGACTTGCAATACCGGCGCAACGAGATCGAACTGGCTCGCGGCACCTACCGGGTGCGCGGCGACGTGATCGACATCCATCCGGCGGAGTCCGACGACGAGGCGGTGCGCATCGAACTGTTCGACGACGAGATCGAGGCCCTGTCCATTTTCGATCCGCTCACCGGCGAGGTGCTGCGCAAGGTGCCGCGTTACACCGTGTTCCCCAAGACGCACTACGCCACCCCGCTTGAGACGGTGCTCAATGCCGTGGATGAGATCAAGCTGGAGCTCAAGGATCGGCTGACCTGGCTGCGCGACAATAACAAGCTGGTCGAGGCGCAGCGCCTGGAGCAGCGGACCCTCTTCGACATGGAAATGATGATGGAGGTCGGCTACTGCTCCGGGATCGAGAACTACAGCCGCTATCTCTCCGGGCGCGGTCCCGGCGAGCCGCCGCCCACGCTCTACGACTACCTGCCGGGCAATGCCCTGGTGGTGATCGACGAGAGCCATGTCACGGTCCCCCAACTGGGCGGCATGTACCGCGGCGACCGCTCACGCAAGGAAAATCTGGTCGACTACGGCTTTCGGCTGCCCTCGGCGCTCGACAACCGCCCGATGCGCTTCGAGGAGTTCCAGGCCCGTCAGCCGCAGACCATCTATGTGTCGGCCACCCCGCGCGCCTATGAATTGGGCTGTTCCGGTGCCATCGTCGAGCAGGTGGTGCGCCCCACCGGCCTGGTCGACCCGGACCTGGAAGTGCGCCCGGCGCTGAGTCAGGTGGACGACCTGCTGTCCGAGATCAGCCTGCGGGTCGCTGTCGGCGAGCGGGTGCTGGCGACCACCCTGACCAAGCGCATGGCCGAGGACCTGACCGAGTACCTGAACGAGCATGGGGTCAAGGTCCGCTATCTGCATTCGGACATCGATACCGTGGAGCGGGTGGAGATCATCCGCGATCTGCGGCTGGGTGAGTTCGATGTCCTGGTGGGCATCAACTTGCTGCGCGAGGGGCTGGACATGCCCGAGGTCTCGCTGGTGGCCATCCTCGATGCGGACAAGGAGGGGTTCCTGCGCTCCGAGGGCTCGCTGATCCAGACCATCGGCCGGGCTGCCCGCAATGCCAACGGCAAGGCCATCCTCTATGCCGACCGGATCACCGGATCCATGGAACGGGCCATCGGCGAGACCGAGCGGCGCCGGGCCAAGCAAGTCGCCTTCAACGCCGCCCATGGCATCACCCCCCAGACCATCCGCAAGGCGGTGGCGGACATCCTGGAGTCGGCCATGCCGGGCGCCCCCATGAAGGCCCGCGCCTATGCCCGGGTGGCGGAGGAAATTGTCGAGTACGCCAATCTTACGCCCCAGCAGATGGCGAGAAAGGTCAAGGCGCTGGAGAAGGAGATGTACGCCTTTGCCAAAGACCTGGAGTTCGAGAAGGCGGCGGCGGTGCGGGACAAGATCAAGGAATTGCAGGGGAAGGGGTTGGCGGCTTGAGGTCGGGGTCCAAAGCGTCAGCCTTGGTCAGGGGGTGCCAAGGCTGACGCCTTGGATTCCGGGGGACGGATGCGCGTGCCGCTCATCACCAGGCAGACCTTTGGTGTAGGGGCGGGTTTTAAACCCGCCCCTACGTCCGGTTATGACGTCCGATGGCTATAAACCCGCCCCTACAACCGCTTATCACGTTCGACGGCGATACTCAGCAACGCCTTCGGGTCAATCTGACCGGACCAGCGATAGGGCAGCGGCACGAGCCCGTTGGCGAGGCTGGCCGTGCCGGAGACGGTCCAGTCGAGCGGACGGTCCTTCAGGGCCAGGGCCGGGAGTTGTTGGGTGATGCCCAGCAGGTTGCCGACGACCTCCACGTCGGCCAGCGCGGTGCCCAGGGGCGGAATTTGCCGATCGAGTTGGCTCGATCCCTGCGCCAGTTCGTTCCCTTCCAGTTTGATTCGGTAGGTCAGGGCTTTGATCGGCAAAGTCCGGTCGTTGGGATTCCTGACCGCCAGGGTCACGATGAACACCTGGCGCAGGAGGGTCAGTTCCTTGATCCGCAGTCCGGTCAGCGCGACCTCTGGCGCGATCCAGGATTTGGTCAGGCTGGCACAGCCGCTGATCAGAGCGAAGCTCAGGAGGATGCTCAGGGTGGGTGCGAGGCGGGACATCAGTCGGCGCATGTTTGCTTTTCCAGTCGCCGCTTGGCGCGCTGTTGGTTGAGGATAGAGTTCGCGTCCAGGGTCGCCTGGGAGCATCCCGGACTGAAGAAGCCGACGCGGTCGGGGTACCCCCGTGCGGTGGATGGTCAACGCTGGCCTCGCGGGGATTAACGGTTGCCGATCCGTGAGTATTCTGTCTTCAAAGGGACATGAGAGATAGAAAAAAATTAACTTAATCTGTTGCTTCCATCCTATGAAGCACTGGTTTCTAGTGTGCGCGACTCTCGGAAATAGCTTGAAGTAGTTAACGTCTTTCGTTAACATCTTTTGGAAATGGACATCGCCTTTCGCACCACCAAGTTGGGCAAGGAGTTTCGCGAGGCGCGGAGGCTGCAAGTGGTCCACGGCGAGCGGCGTGCCCGGCTCATCACGCGGCGCATACAGGAACTGCGCGCCGCCAACAATCTGGGCGATCTCTGGCCCCCTTACAGCGGTCCGGGTCGATGCCACGAGCTGATCGGGGATCGTGCCGGTCAGTTGAGTCTCGATCTGGACCATCCCTACCGACTGATCTTCGAGCCGAACCACGACCCCCGGCCGCTACGCGCAGAAGGCGGCCTCGACTGGTCGCTGGTGACCTCCGTTCGCATCAATGGCGTGGAGGATACGCATGATTAGCATAACTGAATTTGAACCCGACTACGTTGTCCCCCCGGGAGAGATCCTGATGGAATATCTGGACTCACTCGGGATGACCCAGCGCGACTTGGCCGCTCGCACGGGCTTGACCGCGAAGACCGTCAACGAGATTGTTCAGGGCAAGGCCCCGATTACCGCCGAGACTGCGCTCAAGCTGGAGCGGGTGCTGGGTCGTCCGGCCCACTTCTGGCAAAATCTGGAAAGTCTTTACCAGGCGGCGCGGGTGCGCGAGCAAGAGCAGGCCCACCTGGTCAGTGACCTGGACTGGCTCAAGCGTCTACCGGTGGCGGCGATCACCAAACTCGGCTGGGTCTCGACGGCCGCGGATCCATGCGCGCAACTTGACCTGATGTTGCGTTTTTTCGGCATCAACTCGGTCACGCAATGGGCCGTGTTGTGGGATGACCAAGCCGTAGCCTATCGTCGTTCGCTGCACTTCGAGACCCATCCCGAGGCCGTGTCGGCGTGGCTTCGCCGCGGCGAGATCGAAGCGCATGGCATCGCCTGCGCCCCCTTTGACAGAAGCCGTTTCCGGGCGGTGCTGGACGAGGCCCGTGTCCTCACTCGTGAGCCGCCGGAGGTCTTTCAGCATAAACTTATCGCTCTATGCGCGTCGGCCGGTGTTGCAGTGGTCTTTGTGCCCGAACTGCCCAAGACCGGTGTTTCCGGTGCCACCCGCTGGCTGACTCCGGACAAGGCGCTGATTCAGCTTAGTCTGCGCTATCAGTCAGACGACCACCTGTGGTTCACCTTTTTCCACGAGGCCGGCCACGTTCTGCTTCATGGCAAGCGTGCCGTGTTTATCGAGGGCGACGGTGCCGCGGACGAGAAGGAGCGTGAGGCGAACCGCTTCGCCGCGGATCTGCTGATCCCGCCTGCCGCATGGCGCAGCTTACTTGCCGCCGGCCGGCCAAATCTGACACAGGTGCAGGCGTTTGCGCGGACAATCGGCATTGCCCCCGGCATCGTGGTCGGGCGACTGCAGAAGGAAGGCGTGTTCGAGTATAAGATTGGAAACCGCCTCAAGCGCCGTTTGTGCTGGGTAACCCCGTGCCCGGAGTCCGTGGAATCCGCGGGGTAAGTTGTTATTGCCGAGTCGGTCGTTTGTAGCGCCATTTTCAACGGGAGGAAGGAGCAACCGTTATGCCTACCCCAGTCCGCCTGCCGGAGACCCACCGTCTTGACCAGATCCTGCCTGCCGGTCGCGAGGGCGGCTTGGAGTTCGCGCGCATTGTCGATTTGCTCCTGTTCCACGAGGCGCGCCGCCAAGGCCGTCCCTGTTCAGCGACCGTGCGGGCGACTATCAGGGGCTCGACAGCTTCGCTGATGGGGGGCTGCGCATCGACGGCCGGGTGGGCTATCAGTATAAGTTTTATCCGTCGCCGCTCAGCAGCGAGCACCGCGCGGAAATCAAGGCCGCTATTGTCAAAGCCCAAAACGCGCGACAAGGCGAAAAGCAGCGCCGTCGATTAACCAAATGGGTCTTGGTGACTCCGGACGACCTGACTGAGTCCGGCCGTCGCGAGGGCGGAGGCGATGTGACTTGGTTCGACAGACTTCAGCATGATCTCCATTGCAAGTTCGCGCTTGAGCACTGGGGCCACCGAAAGCTTCAGGCACTTTTTCTTGATACCCCCGCCCTTTGTCTCTTTTACTACCCCGGACTGGTCCCGGAGGGCGCAGCCCGGCGCCGCACGATCGAGCCGAGAGTCACCGACCCGCGCTGGCATGAGGTCATACGGCTACTTGTGGCGGGAATGCGTTCCGGCGATAGCCAAGCATTGCTCGTTGATCGATTGCTTAATCTGCAAGCCGCGGGAAACGGGACCCATGTTGCGTTACTGTTAGGTGGTCTTCTGCTGGATGGGATCGAGGCGGCCGAACTGGAGTCTGTCGCGGTTGCCGAGCGGTTGATTCGCGTCTGCGTAAGCGAGACGGAACCTGAGTGGGTCAGCCGTCTTGTGAGTCAGATCAGATGCTTGGATAGAAGGGCGCCGAATCAAGGCGCCTGCCTGAGTGAGGGGTTCCGCAGGGTCTGGCGTAATTCCAATGATACTGAACGCAACGCTTGCCTATTGATCGGATTTGCCGTAGTGATCGACACGTCGCGCTTAGCCGACTTGACGGACCATGCGGTTATAAGTGAAGGATTTGGGTGGCAGAGCATGCTCCTTGCCTGCGAACCGGCTGATGAGTGGCCGGAGGAAGTAACGCGACGCTTTAGGAAATTCTATACGGCGCTTGCTTTCTATGCCGCACGTGGCCCTTGGTCCAATGAGCTTGCTATGCTGGCTGAGTCAGCCGTGCCGCGCGGGATCTTGGAGAAACGTGCATTCTCGCTCAGGCTATTCTTGATCGCTGAGTGTGCTGATCGTGTCGCGCCGTTTATGCATTTTGGTCGTTTGTCAATGCCGCTGGTCGCTGTGCGATTGTCGGTTGTTCCACCACTGATGACTTATCATTCATTAGAAACAATTCAAAGTGAGCTTGCTGATTCACTTGCATCAGATGAATATCGCGCTATAAAGCGTGGTCGAGGGCTCGGAAAAGCAATTTCCAGTATTTTTTCTTCAAGAGATAACGCACTGGCAAAGACGGCTAGTTTGAGAAGCCGAAAATGCCTCGCCAGAGGGTTTCCATTTCTTTCAAAAGGCTTAGTGCTTTAGATAAAGATTGGTCTCTTTCTATCGAAAAGGAGCTGATGAAAATTGATCGTCCGCATAGCCTTGTTGAGGATTCAAGTGCGGCTAACGGCGGCCCAGAGGGGGTTCGTGAGGCGCTGTCCAATGCATCGTTCGCGGATGATCTAATTCAGGATGGCATGTGGATCGACTGACCCCAATCCGCCGGCAGTTCGTGGGAAAACCGCGATCCAGTCTTGAGTGCGTCGTCAATCCTCCACCGGCTCCGCCCACAAATCATGGTCCCCGGAGTCGGTGACGGTGACTTCGACGAAGTCGCCCGGGTCCAGTTCCCAGGCGCCGGGGATGATGACCACGCCGTCGATTTCGGGGGCGTCGCCGGGGCCGCGGGCGATGACCTCGGCATCGTCCACCGTATCCACCAGGACGGTGAGGCGCTGGCCGATCCGCGCGGCGAGTTTGTCGCGGCTGATCTCGGCCTGGACGTCCATAAACCGGCCCAGGCGCTCCAGTTTGACGTCCTCCGGCACCGGGTCGGGCAAGGCGTTGGCCGCCGCCCCGGCGACCGCCGAATAGGGGAAGCAGCCGACCCGGTCGAGCCGCGCCGCGCGGATGAAGTCAAGCAGGGTTTCAAATTCGGCCGCGGTCTCGCCGGGAAAGCCGACGATGAAGGTGCTGCGCAGGACCAGGTCCGGGCACTGGGCGCGCCAGCGGGCGAGGCGTTCCAGCACGCGCTCGGCGGCGGCCGGCCGGCGCATCGCCTTGAGTACCCGTTCCGACCCATGCTGCAGCGGCATGTCCAGATAGGGCAGGATCACACCGTCCGCCATCAGCGGGATCAGGTCGTCCACATGAGGGTAGGGGTAGACATAGTGCATCCGCACCCAGGTCGGCAGTTCGCCCAGGGTGCGCGCCAGGGTCACCAGGTCGGTGGTCAGCGGCCGGCCCTTCCAGAAGTCCGGCCGATAGCGCAGGTCCAGGCCATAGGCGCTGGTGTCCTGGGCGATGACCAGCAGTTCACGCACGCCGGCCTCCACCAGGCGTTCGGCCTCGGTCAGGATCGCGCCGATGGGACGGCTGGCCAGGTCGCCGCGCAGACTGGGGATGATGCAGAAGGTGCAGCGGTGGTTGCAGCCCTCGGAGATCTTGAGATAGGCGTAGTGACGCGGGGTGAGCCGTACCCCCTGGGGCGGGACCAGGCTCTGGAAGGGGTCATGCGGGGCCGGCAGTTCGCGATGGACCGCGGCCATGACGGCGTCCAAATCGTGTGGTCCGGTGATGGCGAGCACCCGCGGGTAGGCGTCGCGGATCAGTTCGGCGCGGGCGCCCAGACAGCCGGTGACGATGACCTGGCCGTGCTCGCTCACGGCCTCGCCGATCGCTTCCAGTGACTCTTCCACCGCGGCGTCGATGAAGCCGCAGGTGTTGATGATGACCAGATCGGCCCCGTCGTAGCTCGGCGTGATGCCGAAGCCCTCGGCGCGCAGTTGGGTGAGGCTGTGTTCGGAGTCCGCGGTCGCCTTGGGACATCCCAGGCTCACGAAGCCG
>NZ_CAIZIZ010000409.1 GCF_903933125.1 uncultured Lamprocystis sp.
CCGCGATGGAGATAGCGGCACGCAGAAGTTCACGGCGCCCCCCATCGCGGCCGGAGGCCGCTCCCACAAAGAATGATACCCAAGGCCGCTCCCGACGACGATTCGTCCTGAATCAATCAAGCTCGGATGGAGCCGCCAAGGCGGCTGCCGAGCCGGACGCCGAAACCGGCGGCGCCGCATCAGCCAGGCGCGTCTCGGGGTCGCCCACGTCCGCGGTATCCAGGTCTGGAAGATCCGCGAACGTCAGCACGGCGCTATGCTCCGGCGCCTCGCCGCCGGACTGCACGGCGGCCACTTCCGCAGCCACGACGGGGGCATCCACCCCGGCGCTGTCCGCAGCGGCCGCCGCCGGATCGATCCCGATCCGCGCCAAGACATCCCGCACCGCTTGGAGGTCCGCCTCCGCCCGCGGCACCCAGGCCTCGCCCCAATACAGGTTGCAACTGGTCTCGGCCCGCAGCAGACGCCACAGGGCCTCGTCGAGCGCGGCAATCTGCGGCCCCTCGGTGACCCCGTGCTCACCCGCGTACCACCGGGCATCATGCACGACCTTGCTGAGCTGCGCATAACCCGCCAGCGTCGCCTTCTGGGCATCGGACCCGGTCCATTGGGTGAAATCCCGGCCGTGATGCCAACCGGTGTTCCAGGCGCCGGTGCGCACCTTAACTTCCCCGTGCACGCCGTGAACATTGAGATGATCGCTGATAAAGGTCGGCGAGATCCCAGCCGTCCCGGCGCGCACCCGCTCCAGCAGCGGGAGATAAAAGGCCGTCCAATAATTGGCCCCCTCGGTCACATTGCGGAACCAGCCGCCGTTCTCCCCGTCGGTGCAGGTCGTCACCAGCGGCGGAAAGTCGCACCACTTGGTGCGCTCGGCCACCTCCGCGAGGAACCAGTCCAGCTCCATGCCCGACTCCTGCGCATCGGACAGATCGCGGTCACGCACGATGACCGTGATCTCGGCATCGCCGTAGCGCGCCAGATGCGGCCGATACCGCATCTCCTGCCAACTCATGTCGGTCACCGGCTCGATATGCTCGCTGTCGACCAGCACATAGCGGTAACCACTGGCCCGCAGCAGCGGGATCAACTCCATCGAGAACCCCATCTCCGGCGGCCAGAACCCCTGGAACCGCGGACGCCACAGCAGGTGATGCGCGATGCCGAGCCAGCGCTGCAAATGCTCTTTGCGATCCGCCGCCGGAATCAGCGGCAACACCGGATGGTAATAACCGGTCCCCAGCACCTCAAACAGATCCTGGTTCTGAAAGTGCCAGAGCAAGGCCCCGCAGTCGACGATCCCGTAAACCCGCTCCTGAAAGGCCGGGTCCGACAAGGTTTCCAGCAGCGTGCCGGACAGCGACAAATGGACCCGCGCCAAGGCCTCGTGGCCCCACAAGACGCGCGGAATCCGGTCCATGGCAAAGAGAATCTCCTTGGCCTCCCAGGGCTGATGCTCCAGAAGATCTTGCAAATTACCGGGCGGCTGATGGAGATTGAGCACAAGCGCGTGGTGAGCAATCATCGGAAAGACCCCGCAACGGTTGAGACAGCGCCGCAGCATACCAAAGTGGGCGCCAATCTGTGGGGTCCGCTGCGCGGACCAAGGCCCCCATCGACCGCGCAGCCGCCGAAGTGATGATCAAGGCCCGCATCACCAGACCCTTTCAATACGACCCCGGAGCCGGCCATGCCCACCGTCGTCATCGACCCAGACAGCCGCTCGCTGCACCAGCGCTTCGCCCTGATCCACGCCCCGCGCCGCACCCGCGCCCGCTACCCCGAAGGCTCCGTCACCCTGACCGCCGACGAGGCCGCCGCCCGCGCTGGCGCGAACGCCGAGCGCAATCTCTATCCGGCCGAGGTCTATGGCCCATCCCGGTCATCGGAAGGCCAGCGTATCTACTACCTGCTGCGCTGGCTCACTTAGGTCTCGGGCGATTCCCAGCAATAACGATCCCGACCGCGCATGCGTGCAAGATCCGCAGGGGCTGAAGGGGCGATTGTAGGGGCGACTTCAGTCGCCCCCACCCGTCGGTAGATCCTTTCCCGAAAATCACCTCAATCCTATGACAAGGCCAGGGGCGCCAAGCGGTCCTGATCATCAATCCAGTCCGCCGGATGCGCACCGCTGTAGGATGCGGTGAGGCACGGACACTGGTGGCGAATTCACTAACCCATTGAAGAAAAGCACCTACTAGCTTTTCTTTCAACGGGTTACGGGGTTCTCCTGGCATTTCGCCACCAGTGCCCGAGTACTCACCGCATCCTACGCGCTTGAGCCTGGGAGCCCGATCCAGGGTTTTTCACGAAGACACGGAAGAAAGAGAAGAAATCCTCTCACAAAGACACAAAGACACAAAGATAGAGAAGCCTTTCATGGCTTCTTATTGCTCTTTCTTCTTCGTGGCTTTGTGTCTTTGTGAGAGCATCTTCTTTTTCGGCGAGAGTCCGTATGTTGGGGTGAGCGAGAGCGAACCCCAACGCTCCCCCTAGTGGCGAAACTCCCGAAGAGCCCCGTAACCCTTTGAAAGCATGTTCAGGAGACGCTGGGCTTCAATGGGTTAGCGAATTCGCCACCAGTGTCAGGCACGAACCGCATCTTTCCTGATCAACGGCGCGGAGAATTCACCACCAGCGTCAGGAACGAACCGCACGGCGGCCAAGTCGGGCGGTTCGCACGCTCACCGCCAAAGACATACACTTACCGCTTTCGTTGATCTGCCAGCTTACAACCCCGATGCCTGGTCATGTATCGTTCGGCGCGGAACATCGGCCGCCGGTTGCCTAAAAATTAAACATCTGATTCACAATACTTATTTGAATTTCGACCATTCAATAAAGGGCCTTGCCACGGTGGGTTGACGAATCATCTGACATGATTTAGTCTTCCTAAGTGTTCACGACAGCAAGGGGTAGAGGTACGGAATAGCACAGAGCCGATGGGATAAAGTGTCGACGCTGGGAAGAATTCGGTCGAACGCCACCAACATCGACATCCGCCTAAGACCGCGTACGGGATACTAAGACAGGCATTTGTCTAACGCACTGTTTGACCCCTTGGCAGGAGTAGTGAGAGTGTTGAAGAAGTCTCAGGCTGAGTTCGTACAGTGGATGCCATTTGTACTTGACGCATTGCGGGAATTTGGTGGCTCCGCTACACCGCGAGAGGTTTACGAATGCGTTGGGCGTATCGCAAGCGTCCCAGATGAGAAGCGATTCGCTAAACTCGGAAGCGGGAGTTTACGCTTCCCGAACCAAGTGGCGTGGGCGAGGCAGTACTTGGTTTGGGAAGGTCTCTTATCTTCACCGAAGCATGGCATCTGGATGCTCACGCCCGCGGGAAGCAAGACAAAACTCTCCCATGAAGATGCCGAGCGTATCTTCAAAAAATGGGTGGCAATTCACACGCAGCGTAGACTTCAAGGCAATGGTGAAACGAAGACATGCTCGGAGATTGGGGAGGAAACGCAAAGTACTGTCGGATACGCAGAAGAGGTATTGTCTCAGTTACAAGCGCTTACACCTGCCGCGTTCGAGCGCTTTTGCGCGGATTTACTGAAACATCTAGGGTTGGAGAGAGTTGAGGTTACGGGCGGTCGTGGAGACAATGGCATTGACGGGGAAGGTTATTTGCCAATTGGCCCACTTGTAACCGCGAAGGTCTCATTCCAATGCAAGCGTTATTCAGGCTCTGTGTCCCCGAGCGAAGTACAGAGCTTTCAAGGCGCTATTGGTGATTCCGAGAAGGGCATTTTCTTCACAACTGGGTATTTCACGGACAGCGCGAAGAACAGAGCGAGAAAACCTGGATGTAAGCCGGTTGAGTTGGTAGACGGCGAAAAATTGGTCGAAATTTTGGAAAAGTATGAGTTTGGCCTTACCCCTACCAAGACATATCAGGTTGACTACGGATTGCTTGGCAATTACGAAAAGGAGAAAAAGAAAGGTTAATCGCGAGGGGCTTAACTATGCGTTTTGGCCGCCCGCGAAGTCAAACCTCGCACGCAATTAGGAGACATCCTCCTTACGTCAAGTCTTTATTTTAACGGTGTATCTGCTATGAATGAAGCTTTCTGCCCCGTCTGCGGTGGGCCGGCTGAGATTAAGCGGGTCACCAAAGCCTTCGGCCGCGGTGATGGCCTTCTCGTTATCGAAGATATCCCTCTGATCGTCTGCCGAAACTGCCATGAGCAATATTTCGCCGCGAAAACGCTGCGGGAAATTGAGCAACTTCGCGAACGGCAACAGCATCACGCTCGGATGATCCAGGTCGAGCGGTTTGCGGCGTAAAGGGAGCTAATGTCAGGTCTTGCTTTCTGCCCCAGGGATAACGAGCCTGACCTGGCTCAACAGCGAGCGCGCGCCATCTGTGCTTGTGATATCGGAAAGCGTCGTGCGCTCGGCTCAATCGTCGTAGCCCGTCGGCGGTGCGCCGGTCTTGTACCCTAGTACACGACCAGACTCATTGCCCGATGTGCCGGCAACCCTGAGCGGCGAGTGTGCCGATCCCATTCGATTGAGCGGGGCGACAAGATTCTGGGGCCTTGGTCATCGTTATGGCCACAAGAAAACCGGAGGTCGAGGCTTTAGCCGGTCGATATCGCGGCTGCGCGGCCCTGATCCGGCTAAAGCCTCGACCTCCAGTGTAGGTACGACTTTAGCCGCACCGACTCGAACGCAGGTGCGACTGAAGTCGCATCGACACTGACCGGTATCCAAATTGTCGGAAATCACCTTAGCGACAGGTCGTCCCTCCGCCGCCAACAGCCCCCCAATCCGACCATCACCACTCATGAACAACCCGAATCTGATCGCTCTCGGCTGGGACACCTGGTTTGCAGACCAAGCAAGTGCCCTGTCCGATCCTGCAGCCGCGGTTGCCCGGGTTGCAGCGGTGGATCGCGATCAGTTGCTGTTGCTCAACCCGTCCGGGGTGTTCCGCGCCAGGCTCGCCGGGAAGCTTCTGTATGACACGGTGTCTTCGGCGGAGCGGCCTTGTGTGGGCGACTGGGTCTACGTGGATAAGTCGCCCGCCGATCAGTTCGGACTGGTCCACGGAGTCTTGGCGCGCAAGACCTGCCTGCGGCGCAAGGCCGCAGGTGAAGCGGTCGAGGTCCAGATGATTGCGGCGAATGTCGATGCCGTCATCGTTGTGCAATCCTGTCACTACGATTTCAATCTCAAGCGACTGGAGCGCTACCTGGTCATGGCAAGGGACGGCGGGACGACGCCTTGCATTCTCCTCACCAAGACCGACCTGGTGGAGCCCGCGGTGGTGGCGGCCCAGGTGGCACAGATCCGCAGTGCCGGCATTGATGCGCCGGTGCTGACGCTCAGTAACTTGACGCGGGATGGAATGACCGAGTTACAGCGCGTCCTCGATCCCGGCAAGACCTATTGTTTCGTCGGCTCCTCGGGTGTCGGCAAGAGCACGCTCATCAATGGACTGATCGGCCGCGATCTGATGGAAACGAACCTGGTCAGCGACACCGGGGAAGGGCGGCATACCACCGTGCGCCGTGAACTCATCATACTGGCAAACGGCGCGATGGTGATCGATAATCCAGGAATGCGGGAGTTCGGGGTGCTGGGTACCGGCGGCGGCATCGAGGCCAGTTATGCGGATATCATCGCGCGCGCTGGCCGCTGCCGTTTCCGGGACTGCACCCACACCAATGAGCCAGGCTGCGCTGTTGCGCAGGAGCTGGCTTCTGGTGAAATCGACACCGAGCACTACGAGAATTTTCTCAAGCTGAAGAAGGAGTCCGCGTACCACGACCTGTCCTACGCCGGGAAGCGCAAGAAGGACAAGGAGTTTGGCCGATTTATCAAGTCGGTCAAGAAGGGTCTTAAGGAAGATGAGTAAAGCGTTCTGTCGGCCTTGATCCGAGTTCCTGCCGCAAGAAGACCGGAGGTCGAGGCTTTACCGTGAAAGTGCGTCGTCAGGCCATCCTGGCCTGACGGCGTCGGGACTGGA
>NZ_CAIZIZ010000410.1 GCF_903933125.1 uncultured Lamprocystis sp.
CCGGGTCCCTGACACCGAGCGGCGCGCCTTATCCACCCTACAGCGGGGCCGGTTCTGTAGGGTGGATAAGCGCAGCGCATCCACCATTGGCCTCGCTGCCGACACGCTGTTGGCGGCGGCCACCCAAATTTGGAACTGCTGATGACGCGTGCAGCGCCTTGCCGAGTTCAGCACGCGTTGTTAGATTAGCCGGCTATCCTGAACCATCCCCCGGCGGGTGCGAAGACCGGCGGGCCCGCGCTGTCGCTGATTGGTGTCGGACCTGTCCGCGGGCCTGGTCGGTCGGAGTCTCGCTTCCGATCGTTCTTCGGGAAACCCTGTCGCCGCGCCCCGGATTATTCAGGGTGCTGTCAAGCGCCCCAGTTGCTAAGGTAAGTTACTGATGTTTATCAGACGTTTTCGTGGCATGTTCTCCACCGATCTGGCGATCGACCTGGGAACCGCCAACACCCTGATCTATGTTCGCGGTCAGGGCATCGTGCTCAACGAGCCCTCGGTCGTGGCGATTCGTCAGGACCGTGCCGGGGGAGCGAAGACGGTGGTGGCGGTGGGCGAGGAGGCGAAGCTGATGCTCGGGCGCACGCCGCAGAACATCACCGCCATCCGCCCGCTGAAGGATGGCGTGATTGCGGACTTCACCGTCACCGAGAAGATGCTTCAATATTTCATCCACAAGGTGCACGAGACGCGCATGGTGCGCCCGAGCCCGCGGGTGGTGATCTGCGTGCCCTGCGGTTCAACCCAGGTGGAACGGCGGGCCATCAGGGAATCCGCGGCCGGCGCGGGAGCGCGGGAGGTCTATTTGATCGAGGAGCCGATGGCGGCGGCCATCGGTGCCGGACTGCCGGTGGAGGAGGCGCGTGGCTCCATGGTGATCGACGTGGGCGGCGGCACGTCCGAGGTGGCGGTGATTTCGCTGCACGGCATCGTGTATTCCAACTCGGTGCGGATCGGCGGGGACACCTTCGACGACTCCATCATCAACTATGTCCGCCGTAACTACGGCACCTTGATTGGCGAGGCCACGGCGGAGCGGATCAAGCACGCGGTCGGCTCGGCCTTCCCCGGCAACGAGGTGCTCGAGATCGAAGTCCGTGGGCGCAATCTGGCGGAAGGCATCCCGCGCAGTTTCACGCTCAACAGCAACGAAATTCTGGAGTCCCTGCAGGAGCCCCTGGCGGGGATCGTCGGCGCGGTCAAATCGGCGCTCGAGCAGACCCCGCCGGAACTGGGTTCGGACGTGGCTGAGCGGGGGATCGTGCTGACCGGCGGGGGCGCCTTGCTGCGCGACTTCGATCGGCTGATCGAGGAAGAGACTGGCCTGCCGGTGATCGTGGCGCAGGACCCGCTGACCTGCGTAGCCCGCGGCGGCGGCAAAGCCCTGGAGATGCTCGACACCCGGGCGATCGACTTGCTCGCTACCGAGTAGCGGGGCGGTTTTCTCCGATCAAACCACTGTTTCTCCATGGGCCGTCGCCCACCTTCCGGGTGATCCTGGCGGTTCTCATGGCGCTCGGGCTGATCGTGGCTGACGATCGCTACCAACGTTTGGGGGCGGTGCGCGCGGCCGTGGCCGTCGTGGTCTATCCGCTGCAATTGCTGGCGGATCTGCCGATCCGCTATATCCGCGGCGCCCAGGGCCGACTGGTGGACGAGCGTCGGCTGCGCAATCAGAACCAGGCCTTGCGGCGTGAGAACATGCTCCTCGGCGCGCGTCTCCAGCAGCTCGCGTCACTGGAGGCCGAGAACATGCGCCTGCGTGACCTCCTGGGTTCATCCTTCAAGATCGGCGAGCGGGTCCTGATCGCGGAGATCCTGGAAGTGGACCTGGCCGATTATCGGCAGCAAGTCCTGATCAATAAGGGGACCAACTCGGGGGTCTATGTGGGTCAGCCGGTGCTGGATGCCAACGCCGTGATGGGGCAGGTGGTCGCAACCAACCCGTTTTCAGCCACCGTTCTGCTGATTACCGATGCGGATCATGCGCTCCCCGTGCAGGTGAATCGCAACGGGTTACGCACCATTGCCGCCGGTACCGGTCTCAGCCAGGAGCTGGATCTCTTGCATATTCCCAAGAATGCGGATATCCGGATCGGCGATCTGCTGGTCACCTCCGGAATGGGCGGGCGCTTCCCGCCAGGGTATCCGGTGGCCCGCGTGACGGCGGTCGGGCATGAGCCGGACAACCCCTTCACCGCGGTCAAGGCGGAACCCACCGCCCGGCTGGATCGCAGCCGCGAGGTCTTGTTGGTCTGGACCCTGACCCCCGACGAGCGTCCGGACGTCCGCGACCGTTCCGCTCGCCTCGGTTCCAGCGTGCCGGGTTCCGGCCTGAGCGAGCCGATGCCGGCCGGGCCATCGCCTTGAACGAGGATGTCCGGCGCGGCACCTGGGCGATCGTCGTCAGTCTCCTGGCGGCACTGTTCCTCAGCATTCTGCCGATGCCCGGCTGGATAGAGGATTTTCGGCCCCAATGGGTGGTGCTGACCCTGATCTTCTGGTCCTTGGCCCTGCCCCAACGGGTGGGCGTTTTCTGGGCCTTTGGCGCCGGGTTGGTGCTCGACGTGATGACCGGTGCGGTGCTCGGTCACCATGCCCTGGGGTTCTCGGTGGTCGTTTATCTGGTGGTGGAGCTTCACCAGCGGCTGCGCATCTTTCCCTTGTGGCAACAAACCCTGTTCGTCTGGGTGTTGTTATTGGTGGAGCGGCTGCTGTACCTGTGGGTGCTCGGTGCCACCGCGGCGCCGACCCCCACCCTGATCTACTGGGCTCCCACCTTCATCGGCGCCGGCCTGTGGCCCTGGACCTATGCGGTCCTGCGTGACCTCGGGCGCCGGGCGGGGGCCTGCTGAGCCATGCCGCGTGATTCCTGGCCGGTGGATTCCAGGCTTGCGGACCGGCAACGCGAGCAGCGCCTGGTCGCTACGCGCGCCATCATCGCGGGGGTCCTGGTCTTCGCCGCACTCGCGGTGGTGGCCGCGCGGTTGGCGCGGTTGCAGGTTCATGAGCATGAACACTTCTCGGTGTTGTCGCGGGACAATCGGGTCAAGGTGCAGCCGGTCCCGCCCGCCCGCGGGCTGATCTACGATGCCAAGGGCGTCGTCCTGGCCGACAATCACCCCTCCTTTTCGCTCGAGGTCACCATCGAAAAAGTCGTCGATCTGGACGCGACCATCGGCGCCCTCGCCGCCATCATCCGCGTGGACGACAAGGACCGGGAACGCTTCGCGCGGATGAAACGTCAGCGCGTGCGCTTTCAGGGCGTGCCGCTGCGGCTTAATCTGACTCCGGAGGAGGTGGCCCGCTTCGCCCTGGACAGCTATCGCTTTCCCGGCGTGGAGGTCCATGCGGAACTGCTGCGCACCTATCCGCATGGCGCGCTGACGGCCCACGTCCTCGGTTACGTGGGGCGGATCAACACGCAGGAAATGGAGCGCATCAATACCAGCGACTATGCCGGGACCAATTTCATCGGCAAGGGCGGCGTGGAAAAGGCGCATGAGTCACTGCTGCATGGGCACGTCGGCTATCAGCAGGTGGAGGTGAACGCCCGCGGACGGGTCCTGCGGACACTGGAAGGCAAGCCGCCGGTGCCGGGTCGGGATCTGCACCTGTTTCTGGATATCGAGGTGCAGCGCGCCGCCACGCGGGCACTGGGCGATCGTCGTGGGGCCGTGGTGGCCGTGGACCCACGCACCGGCGGCGTCCTGGCGCTGGTGAGTCAACCGAGCTTCGATCCCAACCCGTTCGTCGAGGGTATCGGGCAGAAGGACTATCACGCCTTGCTCTATTCGCCGGATAAACCGCTCTACAATCGGGCGGTTCGCGGTCAGTACCCGCCGGGGTCGACGGTCAAGCCCTTTGTCGGACTTGCCGGGCTGGTGACCGAGGTGACCAACGCGCGCAAGGCCACCTACTGCCCCGGCTATTACCGGCTTCCCGGCCAGAGTCATCGCTATCGCTGCTGGCGGCGCGGCGGGCACGGATCCGTGACCTTGGAGCCGGCGCTGGTGCAATCCTGTGATGTGTATTTCTACGATCTCGCCCATGCGATCGGGATCGAGCGTCTCAAGCCGTTTCTGGGCGGGTTTGGCTTTGGCGCACGCACCGGGATCGACGTGGCCGGCGAGATGAGTGGGCTGGTGCCGTCGAAGGAGTGGAAGGAGCAGGTGCGCAAACAAATCTGGTATCCGGGCGAGACGCTGATCGTCGGGATCGGCCAGGGCGCCTTTCTGGCCACCCCCTTGCAGCTCGCGGTCGCCACCGCGAGCCTGGCCAGCCGTGGACAGTTTTTCCAGCCGCGTGTCGCGCGTAGCGCCCAACTGCCGGGCGCGCCCGCGGCGGAGGACCTGCCGGTGGTCGCCCACCGGATCGATGTGGCCGACCCGCAGCGCTGGGACCAGATCATCCATGCCATGACTCAGGTGGTGGAGGGTGCGCGGGGGACCGCTAAAGGCATCCGCAGTCAGGACTACCGGATTGCCGGCAAGACCGGCACCGCGCAGGTCTTCACCCTGGGTCAGAACCAGTCGTATAACGCGGCGCGCATCGATGAGCGGATGCGTGATCACGCGCTGTTCATCGCCTTCGCCCCGGTCGAGGACCCGCGGATTGCCGTGGCGGTCATCGTGGAGAACGGCGGGCATGGAGGGTCGACCGCGGCCCCGGTGGCGCGCCAGGTCATGGATGCCTATCTCGGCGGGTCCACGCCGATGAGCGACCCGGGACCAGTCGATGGCGACTAGGCCCGGGTCATCCAGTCTCCAGTCGTTGGTCGACCCGCGGTTGGGGATCTTGCGGCGTCTGCATCTCGACACCCCGCTCCTAGGGGGCCTGCTGTTGCTCTGCGCTTTCGGTCTGGCTGTCCTGTTCAGTGCCGGGGACCGCGACCTCGCGGTGGTCGAGCGCCAGTTGCTGCGGCTCGCCCTGGCGTTCGGACTGATGTTCGTGCTGGCGCAGGTCTCGCCCGATCACCTGCGTCGCTGGTCGCTCCCGCTGTATGTGCTGGGTGTTCTGATGTTGTTGGCGGTGCTGCTGTTCGGCGACGTGGGCAAGGGTGCCCAGCGTTGGCTTGACCTGGGGGTGGTGCGTTTTCAGCCATCGGAACTGCTCAAGCTCGCCGTGCCCATGGCGGCCGCCTGGGTCTTGGCCGCGCGGCCCTTGCCGCCGGGTCTGCCGCGCGTGCTGGCGGTCGCCCTGCTGATCCTGGTCCCCGTGGTGCTGATCGCCGAACAGCCGGATTTGGGCACCGCGATCCTGGTGGCCGGTGCGGGGATCACGGTGCTGTTCATCGGGGGCCTGGGCTGGCGTTTCATCCTGCTGACCAGCGGGGCCGCGGGGGCCTTGGCGCCGCTGCTGTGGCACTCTATGCGGGATTATCAGCGCCAGCGGGTTCTGACCTTTCTGGACCCCGCGTCCGATCCGCTCGGGTCCGGTTACCACATTATCCAGTCGCAGATCGCCATCGGCTCCGGCGGCCTGCATGGGAAGGGCTGGTTGAACGGCACCCAGTCGCACCTGGAGTTTCTGCCTGAACGTCACACCGATTTCATCTTTGCGGTGATCGGAGAGGAGTTCGGGTTGTTCGGCATTCTGGTGCTGCTCGCCCTGTATCTCTTCATCATCTACCGCGGGCTCGTGATCGCGGTGAACGCCCCGGACACCTACGGGCGGCTGCTGGCCGGGGGGCTGTCGCTGGTGTTCTTCATTTATGTCTTCGTTAACACCGGCATGGTCACCGGCTTGCTGCCCGTGGTCGGTGTGCCGCTCCCGCTGATCAGTTACGGCGGGACCTCCATGGTCACGCTGATGGCTGGTTTCGGCATGTTGATGGCGATCCAGACCCACCGCAAATAGCTTTGTATTGAGCATCTTTGCGGATATACTCAAAGTAATGCCTGATAAGTGAGGCGCCCGTTGGCCGTCCGCGTGGGTGCGCGTGCGCGCAGCCTTGACCACGGCAATGACTTCAGTGGAGCGCTTGACGCGGAACCAGGGGCGGGCGGCGCCAGCGCGGCTGGCCAGGCATTCACGCTGTGGCGTTTACCGAAAATACCGGGGGAATTGTCCAATGAACGCGCGCAACGCGAGATTTCAGCAGGCGCTCAGCGGCCGACGATCTGCCGTCGCCGCCGGTGCCCTGCAGGCGGTCGGCATCTGTTGGTTGCTCCTGGCACTGGGCGGCTGCGCCAGCCAGGGGGGCGGTACAGCGGATGGCGCACCCGATGATCGGAATGCGCGTTTGGGCGACACGCCGGATGCGGTCCCGCGCGTGGAACCCCGATCCAGGTACGGCAACATGGCGACCTATGTTGTCCGCGGTAAGCGCTATTACACCAAGCAGGACAGCCAGGGGCATGTGGAGCGGGGGATGGCGTCCTGGTACGGAAAAAAATTCCACGGGCAAAAAACCAGTTCCGGCGAGCGCTATGACATGTACTCGATGACGGCAGCCCACAAGACGCTGCCCCTGCCGACCTATGCCCGTGTCACCAACGTGGAAAATGGCCGCAGCGCGGTCGTGCGCATCAACGACCGCGGTCCTTTTCATGGGCCGCGGGTCATCGATCTGTCCTATGCCGCGGCTACCAAGATCGGCGTGGTCTCAAATGGCACGGCGCTGGTCGAGGTCCGGGCCATCGATCCGGCACGACCGGATACCGACACCAGACCCTCGTCCGGTCCCTTCCTGGCGGCCAAACAGCCACCGGTCCGTTCGCCGACGGTGGCCGCCAGTGCGGCACCGCGGCGAACGTCGGCCCCGGCCAAAGCGTCCGCGTCGCGCGAGCGGGCCGTCGCCGCGGCACTCGCCGCCATTGCACCCAAGCCGCCGACGCCGCCCGCGACCGACACCAAGGCGCCGTCTCGGCCGCAATTGGCGGATGGCGGGGAGGAGGTCGTGGCATCGAAGCGCGCTTCAGCGTCCGACACCAGGACGGCCGCCGCTGCGCCCTCGGCTCCAGCGGTCGCCGCGGAGGTCGGCGGGGCAGGGAAGGAGGGGCTCTATCTCCAGGTCGGCGCTTTTGGCGATCCGCGCAACGCCGAGCGGCTGCGTGAGCGACTGACGGCCCAGTTGGCCGAGCAAGTGCGTGTGCAGCGCCCCGCGGAGGGCAGCGCCAGTCTTTACAAAGTCCGCGTCGGCCCCTTTGGATCGGAGGGCGAGGCGCGGCGGGTGTCCGCCAAGCTGTCGACCCTTGGCGTGACCGAGCCACGGCGGGTCTGGAACTGAGGCGGTGCCAAATACCCGGCGCACGGTTAGAATTAAGCGCCATTCGCCTGTTACCACCGCGAGTCTCCGATTACCCCCCATGAAGTTGCATCCCGCGCTGCTGCTGTGTCTGATTGCTCTCCTGCCCGCGTGGCTTGGGGCGCAGGGGGCATCGAGCACCCCAACCAACCCGTCAATCACTCCCCCGACCGCCCCTCAGGCCGCGCCGATCATCCCGGCCCCGCCCCAGATCGAGGCCAAGGGTTACCTCCTGGTCGACTTCAACACCGGGGCCGTGCTGGCTGAGTCCAACGCCGACCTGCGGCTGGAGCCGGCCAGTCTGACCAAAATCATGACCGGCTACACCCTCTATCGGGAACTGGCCGAAGGGCATGTGCGCCTGACCGACCAGGTGCTGATCAGTGAGAACGCCTGGCGCACCGGTGGCTCAAAGATGTTCGTCGAGGTCGGCAAACGGGTCGGTCTGGAGGATCTGCTCAAAGGCATGATCATCCAGTCCGGCAACGATGCCAGCGTCGCCTTATCCGAACATGTGGCGGGCAGTGAGCAGGTCTTTGCGGAGTTGATGAATGCCCAGGCCCAACGGTTGGGGATGACGAATTCTCACTTCGTGAACGTCACCGGGCTGCCCGACGCCAACCACTACACCACCGCCCGTGATATCGCCAAGGTCACTGTCGCCCTGATCCGTGAGTTCCCGCAATTCTACGTGTGGGACGGAACCAAGGAGTACGAATACAACGGTATCAAGCAGCACAACCGTAACCGTCTGCTGTGGCAGGATCCGACCGTGGACGGGGTCAAGACCGGCTATACCGAAAACGCCGGCTATTGTCTGGTCGCCTCCGCCAAACGCGATGACATGCGTCTGGTGTCGGTTGTGCTGGGAGCCAAGAATCCGCAGGCGCGTGCGTCCGACAGTCTGGAACTGCTGAACTATGGCTTCCGGTTCTATGAGAGCCATCGGCTTTATCCGGGCGGCGAGCCGGTGAAAAGCCTGCGGGTCTGGAAGGGCGATCGGGAGGAGATCCCGATCGGTCCGGCGCGTGATGTTCTGGCAACCATTCCGCGTGGCCGCTACGCGGAGTTGAGCGCCCGCATGGACCAGGCGCCGACGCTCACCGCCCCCATCGCGCAGGGTGCCCGCCTGGGTGATATTGTCGTCACCCTGGCCGGCGTGGAAATCTCACGGGTGCCCCTGGTGGCGCTCGAGGCCGTGGCCGAGGGTGGCCTGTGGGAACGGACGCGGGATACCGTGTTGCAGTGGTTTTGATTCTGCGGCGTGATCGACCTTAGGAACCGTTCATCGATCAGCTGAACAGGTCCATCAGGAAACGCCTTTGGCGTCGTTGTCGTTGTCGTTGTCGTTGTCGTTGTCGTAATCGAATCGCTTCTCCGATTACGACAACGACAACGATTGTCTTCACTGTTTAGCCTATTTCTGAGGCGTTACTCGTTGGCGTTGCCCTCGCTCGCCGCTCACAAACCAAGGTGCATGTCGGCAATGTCTCAACCGATCGAACCACTGTCCGAGCCGGCGTCCGCCGCGCCGACGCTGCTTCAGTTCCCCTGCAGCTTCCCCATCAAGGCGACTGGGCGGGCGGAGGGCGATTTCGCGGCCAGGGTCATTGCGATCGTGCGTCGACATGCCCCGGACTTCGACGAAGCCGCCGTCAGCCTGCGCGAGAGCAGCGGCGGCAAGTGGCTGGCGGTCACCGTCACCATCCAGGCCGAGAGCCGGGCCCAACTCGATGCGATCTATCAGGACCTCACCGCCGACGAGCGGGTGGTCTGGGCACTGTAGGGCGCTTGGCGGACATCACCATTCAGTCGGGAATGAACGCCGGGGCACCGCTCATCGTCCGCCGTCTGGCCGGGTTCCAGGATTACCGCGCCACCTGGGAGGCCATGCGTGCTTTCACCGACGCGCGCGACGCGGACACCCCGGACGCGATCTGGCTGCTGGAACACCCGCCGGTTTTTACCCTGGGCCAGGCCGGCCGCTTGGAGCATGTCCGCGATCCGGGTGCTATTCCGGTGGTGCAGACCGATCGCGGCGGTCAGGTGACCTACCATGGTCCCGGTCAGATCATCGCCTACCTGCTCTTCGACCTGCGCCGCTCCGGGGTTGGCGTCAAACGCCTGGTTCACCTGCTGGAGCAGGCGGTGATCGAGCTGCTCGCCGCAACCGGCATCGCCGCCGGCGCCCGCCCGGATGCGCCTGGCGTCTATGTGGCCGGAGCCAAGATCGCCGCGCTCGGCCTGCGGGTCCGTCACGGCTGCAGCTATCACGGCGTGGCGCTCAATGTCGCTATGGACCTCGAACCCTTTCAGCGGATCGACCCCTGCGGCTATCCGGGGCTCGCGGTCACCCAGCTTGCGGACCTGATCCCCGCGGTGGACTTCGAGGCGACGGCCGCGGCCTTGGGCGCATCCTTGCAGCGGGTGCTGCGCCAAGCCGTATAGCCGTCGGACGTGATAGCCGGACGTAGGGGCGGGTTTTAAACCCGCCCCTACACGGGGTATCAGGTACGAAGGCTAGAGCAGGAGCGAGCGCTCAGCGTCAAAATCCTTCGTGGGAGCGGCCTCCGGCCGCGATGGGGGCGCGCCGTGAACTCAGACGCTGCGGTGGCCTTATCGCGGCCGGAG
>NZ_CAIZIZ010000411.1 GCF_903933125.1 uncultured Lamprocystis sp.
CCTTGAAATCGCTAAAAAGCGACATCAAGCGAATCCAGTCGTGCTTTCTTTTGCCGCATACAATTTATTCCAGCAGTTTGTCCGCATAATTAATAAAGTCTCGATAACATTTCTTACTCCGAAAACAAAAACGACCCAATTGGTTCAGATCACCATTGATGACCAGGTGTCCGGCCTCGTCCTGCTTGATTCCATCCCCAGCTGGTGCCCGGACGCCGGCTAGCTTCCTAGCCATTCGTTACTGGTGCAGTCATAGCGGTCACCGCCGGTGTAGCCGCTGCCATTGCTGTAACCGAAGCCATTGCCCTGGCGACAGCGGCTGTTATAGCCATAGGATCGTCCTTTGTTATGGCCGTTGCCGGGATACTGGTCATTCCCGCGTACGTTCTTATTGGGAGTCATCAAGTGACCAATGATACCGCCAGCGGCGGCGCCCCCGAGTGCTCCAGAAGCGCTCCCATCCGTGAGCAGGGCGCCCGCAATGCCGCCGATGCCCGCACCTGCCGAGCGGTTTCGGTCCTGTTGCGACATCCCGGCATAGCCACCCAAACCGATCGACGCGGCGAAAGCTGCCATCCACGATTTCAATGTCAGTTTCGTGTTCATTGCTTGCTAATGTCTCCTGGTCAGTCTCTGGATTGCCGGAATATCGATATTGTGCCGAGCCAGGGCGTGATCGAGTTGCTCCAACTCAATCCGCTGAGCTTCGTTTCTGGTGCGTCGGTATGCCAAGGCAGTTCTCCTGCGTTTGGGCCTTGATCATGGTTCCGGCCACCGAGACCTAAGTCCGGCGCTGCGGCACTTTAGGAACAGCATGTTACCTCTGGAGCATGAGGACTTTTTTCAGGTTTTGGCCGGAACGATGATCAAGGCCTGCGTTTGACCAACAGTTCACTGACCTGCGCGGCGCGATTCGCCACCGCCGCGGCAATCGGACTCCGCGGTAGCAAATGTCCCCGGATGACGGGTATGTGACGTGTATCAGAGCGCATAGCGGTTGTCCTCATGTCTCGATAGCTTGGGACTTATCCTAGCGAGACGCCCTGGTTCGGTGTTGATTCGTGAAAAGCTCCGGTACTGGGGTGCGGCTCGGTGTAAAGACTAGCGACGAGCACTGCCGCGGTCTGTGCGGCATCACACCTAGCCCGATTCTTGCTGTCGCTCGTTGGTGCGACCGCTGTCGCGTAGATCGCGTGCGATCAGGTGGCCGGCTGCTGGTCATCAGAAGCAGCGGCAGCCTCAAGGATGCCAGGTAGATCAGGAGAAGCCGGAAACTCCAGTTCAGCATCATGATGTATTTCATGACATTGCCGAAGGTACGGCGGCCTTCCAGGACGCCGTCATAGAGGACGTGCAGGTCTTGATCCAGCAGGATCATATCGGCTGCCTCCTTGGCGACATCCACCGCCGTCGGTACGGTATCGCACAGTGGATGACGCCCCGGAGCGGCCGACGCGGTCCCGCTTTTCTTGTGCTTTGTGCGTTGGTGCACCGAACGGCCGTGATGAAACGGCTAGTCTGGCCCATAGAGAGGGGAAGCCTCGTTCCTCGCTCGGACTATGATCACCCTGGTCATAGCGCAATGCCATATCAGGATACCGTCATGAACAAAGAACAAGTCAAGAGCCGTTACGAAGAAGCCGCCTCACTTCACTTGGCGTAGCGTTAGCGCGCATCGGCCTTGATCATCGTTCCGGCTGGCAATGCGCATTTGGAGTCCAAAGCCTCCCGATTGTTGGTTAACGTTGGCGCTCAAAGTGGGAAACAATTGATGGACCGCTTCTAAGCCACCGCGACGCGGGGCCGTTGGTATCGTCAACCCTGGAGAACACTCGATGAAACTCACCACTGCCTCTGTACTCGTGACCACCCTGTCCATTCTGTCCGGCTGCGGCACGACGACCGCCTCGCGGACCGGCAGCTCGGCCGCCCTCGGCGCGGCCACTGGGGCCGCGATCGGCTCGCTGAGCGGCGACGCGGGTAAAGGCGCCCTGATCGGCGCCGGTGCCGGTGTCATCGGCGGCCTGATCTACGATCAAAACCAGAGAAGTCAGCAGAACAATGAGAACTACCGGTATCAAGACACCCGGAATAACCAGTATCAAAACTCCTGGAACCGGAACAACCAGTACCAGGATAACGGGTACGGTTGGTAGGCGCGAAATGGCAGTTCAAGGCCACCCAGCCCCGGATAGACGGATTAAGTATGTCGGCTCATGGGGCGAATTGTGCGGCACCCTCATATGCCAGGAAAGTCCTCACAGGCGGAATCAGTCACCTGTGCTGGCCGCACCGTAGGCCAACCACCCAGTTGGCCCCATGAGCCAAAGCTCAGCCGTTCGCTACCCGCGCGGATACTGCGATGGCTTCTCGCCGCTCTGACCGATCAGGCGGGGGTAATGAATACCGGGTTCAGCCGCGAATGGTTTGCTCCTGGTTCGGCTGATCTGGAAAATCCAATCGTCCCCATAATCGAACCGGTAGAACAGCTTTCGATCCTTAGGCAGCGGGAACAGTTGTTCAAGCGTCGTTGAAAGCGGTCCCTCGTCCTCGTCGTCGTCGTAGCGAACGCGGTCCCGGCTATGCGGTGTCCGGGCAACGAAGAAGCCATACAGGTGGTCGTCGTCGAAATCGACGGCCTGCTGGATGATGTGGTGCAGATCCTCCAGCGTCGATGATGCATTAAGGGCGATGGTTGCCGCCCAGTCATTGCTCGCCCAGCGTCCTGCCAGGAGCTTGATTTGCAGTGTCCAGATCATTTGATATTAGATGACGTCCTGACGCGCGGCCGCCGCGCTCGCCACGGCCAGGGCCGTCATATTCAACATCCGGCGCACCGTGGTCGCGGGGGTGAGAATATAGGCCGTCGCCGCCGCCCCCATCAACACCGGACCAACCGTCACCCCGTGGCCGGTGGTGGTCTTGAGCACGTTATAGAGGATGTTGGCCGAATCCAGATTGGGGCAGATCAGCAGGTTCGCCGAGCCCTTGAGGGTGGAGTCGGCCAGGTAACGGCCGCGGATGTCCTCATCCAGCGCGGCGTCGCCGTGCAGTTCGCCGTCGCAGTTGATGTCGGGATGGCCGGCGGCGAACAGATCGCGCGCCAGACGCATCTTCTGGGCCGACGCGCGCTTGGACGAGCCAAAACTGGAGTGTGACAGGAAGGCGACCTTGGGCGGCAGGCCGAAGCGTCGCACCTCTTGCACGGCCATCCAGGCGATTTCGGCCAACTGGTGCGCGGTGGGATCCTCGTTGACATAGGTGTCGGTAATGAACAGCGGCCCGCGATCCGTCATCAGGGCATTGAGCGCGGCGTAATTGCTGACGCCGGCCCGCAGACCAAGGATGCTCTGGATGCATTCGAGGTGCGCCTCGTAGGCGCCCACCAGGCCGCAGAGCATGGCGTCGGCGTCGCCCAGGGCGACCATGAGCGCGCCGATGCGGGTATTGGAACGGCGTACCGCCGCCTTGGCCTCGGCCGGCGTGGCGCCATTGCGGCACATGCGCTGGTGGTAATGCTCCCAGTATTGACGGAAGCGCGGGTCATCCTCGGGATTGATGTTCTCCACGTCGACCCCGAGACGCATGCGCAGGCCGGCCTTTTCGATCCGGGCGTTGATCACCGCCGGACGTCCGATCAGGATGGGCCGGGCGACATGTTCGTCGATCGTCATCTGGGCGGCACGCAGGGCCCGTTCGTCCTCACCGTCGGAATAGGCGACGCGCTTGCAGTCGTCAGGCAGGGCCTTGGCGGCGTTGAACACCGGGCGCATAAGCATCCCGGTCTGGTGAATGAAACGCGACAGGTTCTCCTTGTAGGCATCCATGTCGGCAATCGGGCGGGTGGCGACACCCGAGTCGGCGGCGGCCTGGGCCACGGCGGGTGCGATCCGCAGGATCAGGCGCGAGTCGAACGGCTTGGGGATCAGGTACTCGGGTCCGAAGGTCAAGTCCTGCCCGGCGTAGGCGGCGGCCACCTCATCGCTGGTCTCGCTCTTGGCCAGATCGGCAATCTGGCGCACGCAGGCGAGTTTCATCTCCGGCGTGATCCGGGTGGCGCCGCAGTCGAGCGCACCGCGAAAGATATAGGGGAAGCACAGGACGTTGTTGACCTGGTTCGGATAATCCGAGCGGCCGGTCGCGATGATGCAATCGGGGCGGGCGGCCTTGGCCAGTTCAGGGCGGATTTCGGGCTCGGGGTTGGCCAGGGCCAGGATGATCGGGTGCGCGGCCATGGTTTTCACCATGTCCACGGTCAGCACACCGGGGGCGGAGCAACCCAGAAACACGTCGGCGTCCTTGACGACATCGGCCAGGGTGCGCGCCTCGGTTGGTTGCGCATAGCGGGCCTTGGACTCATCGAATCCGCCCGGACGTCCTTCATAGATCACACCCTTGGAATCGGCCATGAAGACGTGTTCGCGCTTCACGCCCAGACCCACCATCACGTCCACACAGGCGATGGCCGCCGCGCCGGCCCCGGACACCGCCAGTTTCACGGTGCCGATGTCCTTGCCCACCAGTTCCAGGCCATTGAGCAAGGCGGCGCTGGAGATAATGGCCGTGCCGTGCTGATCGTCATGGAACACCGGGATGTTCACGCGCTTGCTGAGTTCGCGCTCGATGTAAAAACACTCCGGCGCCTTGATGTCCTCGAGGTTGATGCCGCCCAGGGTCGGCTCCAGCGCGGCAATGATGTCCACCAGCTTGTCCGGATCGCGCTCGGCCAGTTCGATATCGAAAACATCGATGCCCGCGAACTTCTTGAACAGGCAGCCCTTGCCTTCCATCACGGGTTTGCCGGCCAGCGGCCCGATGTCGCCCAGGCCCAGTACCGCGGTGCCGTTGGTCACCACGCCGACCAGATTCCCGCGTGAGGTGTATTCCGCCGCGAGTGCCGGGTTGGCCTGGATATCCAGGCAAGGGTAGGCGACGCCGGGAGAGTAGGCGAGCGACAGGTCGCGCTGGTTCGACAGCGGCTTGGTGGGCGTGACTGAGATCTTGCCCCGGCTCGGGCAGCGATGGTAATCAAGCGCGGCATCGCGCAGTGCCTGCTCGGCAATCGACAGATTCTGGGGCATAGGAAACCGGGTCTGTTGGCGGAGAAAAGGAAACGGGCCTCGGGGGTGACTCCAAGGCCCGTTGATTTTGTGGCGGGATGGCGACCGGCATCCAACCGCGCTGACCGCCCGCGGCCGCTCGCGGGTCTGGGCAGTCTTTATTTCAGCAGCGTATCTTGGAGGCGTGAAGCAGCATCTAAGGACTTTATTGTAACCGAAATCGAGGACGGGTCGAAATATCCTAGGGGTTTAGTGTGGATGCAGGTCGGCTGAGGTTGGGAGCACCAATCGCGCGTCCCAGGCCGCATGAGCGCGCTTCCTCGCCTGCGGTGCGGGCCTTGATTATCGTTCCGGCCAGAACCCGCGCCTAGCGCACTGGCGGTCGAGGCTTTAGCCGGACCAGGGCCGCGCAGACGGGATGTCGACCGGCTAACGGCCATGGCGCCCGCGCCACCCCGGAACATGAAAGTCCTTTCGACCACTGTCGCAACTGCCAGCGTGCGAGGCTGCGTTGTCAGGGCTTCCAGCCCTGACTGCTCCAGTCCCCATGCCGTCAGGCCAGGATGGCCTGACTACGCACTTTCACGGTAAGCCTCGACCTCCGGTTTTCTGGTTGTGGTTGAGCGCCGGGCGCGGCGCGTTGTGACGATCAATACTCAACCATCTGGTCGAGCTTGAGACTCCAGCCGGCCTCGCCGGGCGTGAGCTTGTACTGAAGCTGGCGCATCTTGCCGGTCCGCTCGCCGTCCTTGCCGCAGAGTGGAAACCGGTAAGCAAAGACGCTTTCGACGATGGCCATGTCATCATGACCGCAATAGCCCTGATCGGCGTTTGGAACCTCGCCGAGCGGCGGCAGAAAAATCATGCTCATCGACTTCTTATTATTCGCGCTGTACGCGACCAGCGACATGCGCTCATCCGCCCCCGGCTCCCGGACATAGACATAAACTTCCGGCGAACCGTCGACATTGAGATCGGCGACCTCGGCGCGCATGACAGCCCCGGTCACCGGCCAGACGAGCTTCGCGTTGTCGATCTCAAGGCCCGCCGGTTGGACTTCAACCGAATTGCCCTGCGCGGAATTGGCGCTGGTGACCTGAAAGGAGATGCCGAGCAGGTTCAGCGTCTCGTCGAAGGGGTTGGCCGCGTGCGCGCCAAGCGCGGAGCAGGTCAGGACGGCGCCGGCGATGAGACCCAGGGGAAGACGGTTATTCATGCTGATTCACCTCAAGTTGAGTCGGTACTCATAAAAATGCGATAGACATAAAAACATCGAGCGACGATAGACGGATTCTAAGGCGCTCCATATACTCTCCGCAACGAGCGGACCAAGCAGTTTCTGCCTGGGCCGAGCCCGTCAAGATGCCTACCGACCAACTTGCCGACCTCACTCAAGTACAGGCTCCGGCTCAGAAATCACCTGGCGTTGTACGGGGTCCGAAGCGCCGTGCGGGCTCCCGGCTACGAAAGCCCGGAGCCCTTTGAGCCGGAACAAGATTGCGACTGATATGAATTCTCCACCAAACAACAGAGGAAGGCTGGGTGCGACCGATCGCCGACGTACGCGCTGCCTCACCAGGATCGGAGGCTGCCGATGAGTGGACGCTGGAAGACCATTTCGCCGTCCCAGTTTCCGTGGGAGCAGGACGCGCTCGACTATATTCAGCGCGCGCTGCCAAACCGCGAACCGTTCCGGGCCTACAGCAACTTCGAGTTTGTCGCCGACGACGGAAGCATCAACGAAGGCGACTTGCTGATCATTTCGCGCTACAGCATCTTCCTCGTTGAGATCAAGAGCCGGCCTGGGGAGATCGGTGGCGATTCGCATACCTGGATCTGGCGAGATGGCGGTCGGGAGTACTTTGACGACAACCCCCTGCTGCTGACGAACCGCAAGGCCAAGAAGCTCGCATCGCTGCTGCGAAAGCAACTGACCGTTCAAAAACGCCGCACACCCTACATCCAGTCCCTGGTCTTTCTGTCCGACCCCGCGCAACGGTGCAAGCTCACCGGTCCGGCTCGCGAAAATGTTCATTTGCGGGCCGACATCGCCAACAAACTGTTCGATGAGACGGCTCCGGTCGCCAGTGCGCAGCCAATCGACCGCGATCTGGCAACGTCGATCCATCGGGCTCTGGAAGCCATTGGCATCCGTCCGCCGCAGCAGAGCCGGCGCGTCGGGGATTACCAACTCGAACAAGTCCTTGCCGAGACCGATTTTCACCAGGACTGGTTGGCAAAACATGTATCGCTGACCAACGTGCGCCGACGTGTTCGGCTCTACACCGCCAAGCGCACGCTCACTGCCGCCCAGCGCTCCATGCTCGCCGACGCCGCGCGACGCGAGTTTCAGTTGCTTGAAGGTATCCGCCATCCGGGCATCCTGCGCGCCTCGGACTTCATTGACAGCGAGCATGGGCCGGCCCTGATCTTTGAGTATGACGAAGGGCTTCAGCGACTCGACCATTTCATTCGGGCGCAAGGGGAGTGCCTCGATCTTTGGCAGCGATTGAAGCTGGTCCGCGCAATTGCCGAAGCACTGGATGCGGCTCATCGCTATCGTCTGTACCATCGGGGCCTGTCGCCGCAGACCATCATGGTCAGGACAGTCGGCGCCCATGCGTTCGATGTCACCCTCTTCGACTGGCAAATCGCCACGCGGCAGTTGCAGGAAGCCGAGGGCGAGACGACGGGAGCGCTGCCTGTCGAAATGCTCTCCGATCCGGTCGCTCAAGCGATCTACCTCGCGCCTGAAGCCCGCACCGCGCCCCGGCCGGACGCCATCAAGCTCGACCTCTTCGCGCTCGGCGCCATCGCCTATTTCGTGCTCGCGGGCGAGCCTCCTGCCATCAGCGGCGACGAACTGGTCACGAAGTGCGAACAAGGGCCTGGACTGACGTTGTCGGCCCTGGTCAACGGGTGTCTGGCCGAGATCGAGGAACTCATCCAGTTCGCCACCTGGCCCACGCCCGAAGATCGCTTCAGCACAACCAACGAGTTCTTGGCCGCCCTCGACAAGGCCGAAGAAGCCCTCGAAGACGCGCTGACCGCACCCGCATCACCGCTGGTTTCGCCGCTGGAAGCCAATACCGGAAATGAGCTCAACGGCTTTGAAGTCATTCGGCGACTCGGCAAGGGTGGCACCAGTCTGGCACTGGAGGTCCGCCGCAAGGGCGCCGGGCAACCGCGCCAGGGCGTTTTCAAGATCGCGTTGGAGCCGGAGTTCAACGAGCGACTCAAGCGCGAAGCTGAGACGCTGGTCCGGCTGCAGCCCCACCAGAACATCGTCCAGTGCTTTGAGCGCTTCGAAGTCGCGGGGCTGGCGACCCTGTTCCTGTCCTCGGCGGGCGAGGAAACCCTTGGTGAGCGCCTGCGCCAAGAGGGGCGCCTGGGTTTGGACCTGCTGCAGCGGTTCGGCGAGGAGCTGATTGCGGTTGTGGAGTACCTGGAGCGCGAGGGCGTGCCCCACCGCGACATCAAGCCGGACAACATCGGCATCCGCCCAGGCACCGGCAAACGACTCACCCTGACGTTGTTTGACTTCTCGCTGGCGGGAGTCCCGGCCACCGACCTGAACGCGGGGACCCGGCTCTATATGGACCCGTTCTTGCGCAAACGCGGCCTGTGGGACGGGTATGCCGAGCGCTACTCGTGTGCACTGACCCTGCACGAAATGGCCACGGGGACCCTTCCTGAATGGGGTGATGGCAGTGCCGATCCGGCGACGCTGAAATCAGAGATCGTTCTTGATTCAGAACGCTTTGATGCGTCGATTCGCAAGCAGGCCCGCGACTTCTTTGGCCGGGCGCTGGCCCGCAACCACCGCAAACGCTTTGACAACGCTGAGCAGATGCTGCGTCATTGGCGCAAAGTGTTCGAGAACGTCTCGCGGCCCGTCACGACCCACGCCACGCAACCGCGACAAATCGAATTGCCGCTCGGTGATGAGCCGACGGCCAGCGACGGCGGCATCTCCCCGAGCACACCGATCGGATCGCTCGAACTGGATTCACGACAACTCGAACTGATTGATCGGATTGGCCACGATGCACTGGCGACCGCGGGCGATCTGGCCGACTTGCCGCGCAATCGCCTCTACCGGCACCGCGGCATTGCGCTGGCGGTCGCGCGCGAATTGCACCAAATTGCCGACCGGCTGCGGCAACAGTTCAGCGGAGGCGCGGCCAGGGACGAACAGCCCGCGGACACCACCGTCGCCAAACTGTCGGTGGATGCGGCAGCCGCCTTGCTCGTGCCCAAGAAGGGTGACGATGCACAACGCCAGGTGCTGGAGGGGTGGCTCGGCTTGAGCGCACCGGCCGACGCCTCACCACTGCCGGAGCATCTGTTGCAGTCGATGGCGGAGCGGATGTCGCGTCAGCCGGAAGTCACCCACCTGCGAGACGACGTGGCCCTTGTGTTGACGGGGCTGGGCGGCATCGCGACGGTTGGCGAGATCGCCACCGCACTCCTGGCCCGGCGCGGCAGCGTGCAAACCGGCGCCGCCCGGCGCGGCGAGGCTGAAGCACTGACCCGCGCCGTCATCACCGTCGAACGCACCAAACAAGCCGCCCGCTGGCAATTGGTGACGCGCGACGCCATCGTTCGGCCGCTGACCGAGGCGGCGCATATCGACGATCTGGTCGTTGCCACCCTCGCCGGCAGCGGTGCGGCAGGGCTGTTTCCATCCGCACCCGAGGTGCGCGCCAGTTACGCGGTGCTATTGGGCGAGGCCGCCGATCGCCTGGCGCAACAAGACCCACTGCCGTCGTCGCAACAGGTGGCCGACACCTTGGCGCAGGTGCCGGCGCCCGCGGGAGATGCCGGCTTGAGCTCCGATCGGCTGATCCGTCTGGCGGCCGCGTGTGCCCGGCAAGCCGCTTTGTCCTCGCGCCTTGAGTTCTATCCAACCCAGTTGTCTGCCGCCCGCGCCGTCAAGCTGGCGACCAACTCGTTGCTCGGTTTGCGTCAGTTCGACCTGGAGACCATCCGGCGCAGGATATTCGCCCGCTACCCCGAGGCAGCGCCCTTGCCTGGGCCCACGGAGCTGGAACAATTGCTCAAGGACGCCGGCCTGGAGGTGAGTTGGGACGGCGCCAAGCGCGCCTTCGTCACGCTCTACTCGGCGGGCATTATTTCAGGCACCACACAGATCACCCGCTTCAGCACTCACAGCCGGCCGCGCTCGTCCACGGCGCAGGATGTACAGGCCGCCCTGCAGATCGACGAACGCATCAAGCACACCTTGCGCAGCGGCAAATTGCTCACCTTGTCCGTCGACCCGAAGGGGCTTGCGCTCGCACAGTGCGAACTCGCCGAGCGCTTTGGCCTGAAGGTCATCGACTTCGATGCGGTCGTGCTCACCCTGCTCGAGGCGCAGGCCAAGGAATGGGACGTGGACTGGAACATCCTGCTGGCCGCCGATGCCGCGCCCGTGGGTTCGGTGGATGCGCAGAACTTCGCGACCGTGCTCGGTGAAGTCTGGCCCAAGGTCGAAGCGCAACTGCTGCGCGACGATCAGCCGGGTGTGCTGGTGAATCTCGGTCTGGCCGCGCGCTGGCAGCGCATGCCGCTGTTCGCCAAGCTGGCCGAGGCCTGCATGTTTGGCCGGCGGCCACCACTGATTGCCCTGATTGCCAGCCCGCTGACGCCTGACAACCGCCCGGTGCTGGATGGCGAAGCCGTTCCGGTCACCATCAACACCACGGATTACGGTCGCATCCCCCGCGCCTGGCTGGAAAACGCTCACCGTAGTTAAACCGCGCCCGGCGCGATATGCGATGTTTTTGGATTGGGTTAGCCTCGGTAGAATCGGCGATCGTCGGCGCTGGCGCGGTTTAAGTACCTCGATCAAGATTCCGGCCACTTGGGCTCGCCCGGTGCGTAGTCAGGCCATCCTGGCCTGACACCGTCAGGGCTGGAAGCCCTGACGACGCACGCCGCTGGCCGGGATTACGATCAAGGCCGGTTTAAGATATTAAAAAAGAGACATTCTAGATTGCGTTTCCACAAAGGCTTGTGACGTCTCCAAGGTCCATCACAACATGAAAATTAACCAGTTCACTCTGGACGCGGTTTAAGGCAGTTATGATCAATCGCACCAAACTGCTGGCGGACCTGAAGGTTCAGGTTCGCGACCTGGAGAGCGATCTGCGCGGCCGCTTTGCCACTCACGCGGACTACCGGGAGCGCCTGACGGCGGACTGGCAGGCCGCCCGTGATGCCGGACGCACCGCCGAGGCGGTGGAGACCTGGTCCGAGGCGCAGTTCACCCAGTCCGCCGTGGCCTGGATCCTGGCCTGCGTCTTCGTGCGCTTCTGCGAAGACAACGCCCTGCTCGACGCGCCGCTGATCGCCGGCACGGATGCCCGGGGCCAATCCGCCGTGGCGCGCCAGGACGCGTTTTACCTGCAACACCCGACCGCGTCGGACAACGACTACCTGCGCGACGTGTTCACGGTGGCGAGCCGTCTGCCTGGCCTGTCGGACGTCATGAAGGTCCAGCGCGTGTTGCTGACGGCCCCGGTCTCCGCCGACCTGGGCAAGCAACTGGTGCGTCTCTTCCGCGCCACCAATGCCGACAGCGGCGCCCTGGTTCACGACTTCGCCGATCCCGACTGGAGCACCCGCTTCCTGGGCGACCTGTACCAGGACCTCTCCGAGGCGGCGCGGGAGCGCTTTGCCCTGCTGCAGACGCCGGAGTTCATTGAATCCTTCATCCTGGACCGGACGCTCACCCCGGCGCTCGACATCTACACCCTGGAAGAAGTCGATCTGATCGACCCGACCTGCGGATCGGGGCACTTTCTGCTCAGCGCCTTTGAGCGGCTGGCCCCGCGCTGGCTGCGCAAGCGGCCGGACAACGTCAATCTGGCCTTGCAGGAAGCGCTGGATCGCATCGCGGGCATCGACCTGAATCCCTACGCCGTGGTCATCGCCCGGTTCCGACTGCTGGTGGCCGCGCTCAAGATGGCTCAGGTGCACAAGCTGCGACTTGCGCCGGACTTCCATCTGCATATCGAGACCGGCGACAGCCTGTTGCACGGGTTCGATCAGCGGGACTACCTACGGGCACAATTACCGCTCGGGTTGACTACGCCGCACGAGAATCTGGCGAAGACTGCTGATCATTTGTATCGGCACGCATTCGCGGCAGAGGACTTGACCGCGACCAATCAGATACTGGCGAGAAAGTACGCTGCTGTGGTTGGGAACCCGCCGTATATCACGGTCAAGGATGGTGCGGTTTCAGCCTTGTATCGCGAGCGCTTCTTTAGTTGCCATGGCAAGTACGCCATGGTCGCGCCGTTTTGCGAGAGGTTCTGGGCGTTGGCAAAGCCTCTCGACAACGCGCGGCGAGCAGGTTATGTTGGCCTGATTGTTGGCAATGCATTCATGAAGCGCGAGTTCGGCAAGAAACTCGTTGAGGAAATATTCCCAACAATTGATCTGACTCACGTTATCGACACATCTGGAGCTTATATCCCTGGTCACGGCACTCCAACGGTTATTTTGATGGGGCGAAATCGACCACCAGCTACATCCTCGATACGTGCGGTCATGGGAATCAACGGCGAGCCCTCGACACCCGCTGATCCTGCCCACGGAGTCGTGTGGTCGGCAATCGTCAACCAGATTGACCTTAGCAATTCCAGCAGTGAGTGGATTAGTGTTTCAGACACTGAGCGCGCACTATTCGAAAAACATCCTTGGAGCATTAATGGGGGCGGGGCTGTCGAATTGAGAGAACAACTTGAAAGTCGGGCCGATGCTGTTTTTAGCGCGTCGGTCGTAGACGCAGGTTTCTTTGGAATCTCAGCCGCTGACGATGTGTACTTGTTGCCACTTTATGCGCCGAAGACCATCGGTTTTCAGAACGATTTCTTTAAACCTGTAGTTTCTGGAGATGAGGTTCGCGATTGGCAATTGACGCCAGAGCAAAGCATGATCCTTCCCTACAAGGATGGCGCACTGGCTGACATCCGATCGGATGCAGCCACGTTTAAGTATCTATGGCCTTTCAGAAACTTTCTATGGTCCCGGACTACGTTTGCGAAAAAAACCTACCGAGAAGAAGGTAGAGCGTGGTGGGAATGGCATCAGATTGCACTGCGCCGTATCGAGACTCTGCTGACGATAACACTCGCAGAAGTTGCAACGCACAACCACTTTGTCCTCGACCGGGGCGGTAAGGTCTTCAACAGAACCGCGCCCGTCATCAAGCTACCCGCCAACAGCACCGAAGATGACCATTTTGGACTCCTCGGCCTGCTAAATTCTTCTACGGCATGTTTTTGGTTCAAGCAGGTTTGTCATAACAAGGGGAGTACGGTCGATCAGCATGGGGCACGTCAAAGAACGGCTGCATTCGAGGACTTCTACGCACACAACAGTACCAAGGTTGGTCAGTTTCCCGTGGTGACGGAACGTCCTGTCGATATCGCAAAGCGAATCGATAACCTGGCCTCTCTACGCGCAGCCCGCCTGCCAGCGGCAGTTCTGGCGGCCACGGTGCCAACCCGCGCTGGACTGGATGCTGCGAGGAATGAGGCCGAGAGTATTCGGTGTCAGATGATCGCCTGGCAGGAGGAACTGGACTGGCAGGTCTACCGCATCTATGGCGTACTGGCCGATGCGCTGAATTGTGAAGGGGAGCCCCCCGGTCTTCAATTCGGAGAGCGCGCCTTTGAGATTTCATTGGCTCGGCAGTTGGCTGCGGGGACCATGTCAACGACCTGGTTTGAGCGTCACGGCGCCCGACCCATCACGGAATGCCCCGCACACTGGCCGGCGGACTACCGCGTCCTGGTCGAACGTCGTATCGCCGCGATCAGCCAGTCGCGGGACCTGGCTCTCATTGAGCGCCCTGAATACAAGCGCCGCTGGGCCGGTGCGGATTGGGGTTCGCTGGAGAAGGCTGCCATTCAAGATTGGCTACTCGACCGATTGGAAGCGGCCGACCTCTGGCCGCGAAACCCACAGCCTGCACCGTGCCTTTGTTCCGTGCGGGAGCTGGTTGATGCGCTTTCGGGCGACGAGCATTTCCGCCGCGCGTTGGACCTGTATGCAGGCATCGGCAGTGATGCCCATGCGACCCTGACCATGCTCCTGCAACAGGCCGCCGTGCCCTACCTTGATGTGCTGCGGTACACCGACAGCGGTTTGCGCAAGCGCGCGGTGTGGCAAAACACCTGGACCTTGCAACGCAGAGAGGATGCAATCGATGCGGACGTGGCCCAGGAATTGGCCGGCGAGCCGCCTGAGGTGATCAAAGAGGAACAGGCCCGCCGCAAGGCCGCGGAAGTCGGCTCCATCCCAGTCCCTCCGAAGTACAAGCAGGAAGACTACCGCGACGGCGTCTGCTGGAAGCTTCGCGGGGCACTCGATGTGCCCAAAGAGCGCTTCGTCGGTTTCCCAGGGTTGGAGCGCAGCAACGATGCCGGAAGCCCGATGCTGCTGTGGGCCGGCTATGACGCCAAGGCACGCGCCCTGGCGCTGGCGGGCTACCTCTACGAGATGCTGCAACGCGAAGGCGCGGACGCGGCGCGCTTGACGCCTGCCTTGGCTGGTCTCGACGAACTGCTGCCGTGGGTCCACCAATGGCACCCTGAGATGGACGACGACCTGGGCATGAGCACCGGCGACTACCTGCAAGGTCTGCTCGATGCGCAGTTGGCCCAGCACGGGCTGACGCTCACGGCGGTGCGCGCCTGGAAACCCCCGGCGCCCGTGCGCCGCACGCGCGGCCGACGTGCCGGCGCAGCCGCGCCGGCCTGACACAAATCAAAAGGGATACAATAAGATGCCAAAGCTGCGCGAGATCTTTGACCTGCCGGAGCAGGTCCACCAGGGCGACTTTGTCCTTCGCTTGACGGATGGCTTGAACGCTCCCGCGGAAACCGTGCGCGACTACGTCGTCACGCCCCAGTTGGTGAAGTGCTTTGATCAGGCACTCGGTGTGGTCAAGGGTGCGATCGACAGCCGGATCAGCAAGGGCGCGTATCTGCACGGCAGTTTCGGCTCGGGTAAGAGCCACTTCATGGTCATCCTGTCGCTGCTGCTCCGCGGCGACGCCACGGCTCGCGGTAAGCCCGAGCTGGCCGCGGTGGTGTCCAAGCACAACGGCTGGACCCAGGGCAAAAAATTCCTGGTCGTGCCGTACCACATGATCAATGCCGAGACGCTGGAGTCGGCACTGTTCTCGGGCTACGCCGAACTGACCGCCCGCCTGCACCCGGACGCGCCGAGCCCTGGCTTTTACCAGAGTGAGGGCATGCTCAACGATGCCCAGAAGATGCGCACGAACATGGGTGACGAGGCCTTCTTCCGCACCCTGAACGGCGGGACCGGAGCGGCCACCGGGGGCGGCGGCTGGGGACGTGTCACGCAGACCTGGGCCGCCGCCCGCTTCGAGGCCACGCTAAAGGTGCCGCCCGGCAGCCGGGAGCGCTTCCAACTGGTCGGGGCGCTGACCCGCGCCTTCTATGGCAGCGTGAGCCACCTGTCGGCCTCGCAGCGCGAGCTGTACACATCGCTCGACGAAGGCTTGTCGGCGATGTCGCATCATGCCAAGGATCTGGGCTATGACGCCATTATCCTATTCTTGGACGAGTTCATCCTGTGGCTCGCCAGTCGGGCGGCCGATGTGGCCTGGGTTGCCCGTGAAGGGCAAAAGGTGGCGAAGCTGGTTGAGTCGAACAACGCCGACCGACCGACCCCCATTGTCAGCTTCATGGCCCGCCAGCGCGATCTGCGCGAACTGGTTGGCGAGCACATGCCCGGTGCGGAGCAGTTGTCGTTTGCCGACACGCTGCAATGGTGGGAGGCGCGCTTCGACAAGGTGAACCTGGAGGACCGCAACCTGCCGGAGATCGCCAAGAAGCGCTTGCTGCGCACCCGCGGCCCGGCCGAGGAGGCGCTGCTCAAGGGTGCGATCAACAAGCTGCTCAGCAGCCAGCCCGAGGTGCTGCAAACCCTGCTGACGCGCGACGGCGATCAGCAGATGTTGCAGGACCTGTATCCGTTCACACCGGCGCTGGTTCAGACCTTGATCGCCGTGTCGTCGATGCTGCAGCGCGAGCGCACGGCGCTCAAGCTGATGCTGCAGATGCTGGTGGACAAGGCCGACACGCTGGAGATTGGCGACGTGATCCCCGTGGGCGATCTGTTCGACGTGATTGCCGATGGCGACGAGCCCTTCACCCACGGCATCAAGCTCTTCTTTGAGCAGGCCAAGCAACTCTGGCGGCGTCGCTTGTTGCCGATTCTGGAAACCCAGCACGGCGTGACCTGGGAAGACATCGCGCTGGGCAAGGCCGACGCCAAGAAAGCGGCCGCCCTGCAAAACGACGCGCGTCTCATCAAGACCCTGGTGTTGGCCGCCTTGGTCCCCGAGGTAGACGCCCTGAAGAACCTGACGCCGACCAAGCTGGCGGCGCTGAACCACGGCACCATTCGCACGCCGGTGCCCGGCAGCGAGGGCATCACGGTACTGACCAAGCTCAAACGTTGGGCGGGTCAGGCCGGTGAAATCAAGATCGCCGACGACTCGCCGAACCCGATCGTGTCGGTGGAAGTCGCCAAAGTGGACACCGACGCCATTCTGGCCAATGCGATGTCATTCGACACGCAGGGGAACCGGCAGGCCGAGGTCAGGCAACTGATCACCGACGGATTGGGACTCGCTGACGTTGGCTCAAGCCTGCTGCCGCCGGAACTGGAGATCAGTTGGCGCGGCTCGCGCCGCAACGCGGAGATTCTATTCGGCAATGTCCGGGAGCAATCGTTCGACACCCTGAAGGGGCGTGAAGGCATCTGGCGCATCCTGATCGACTTCCCGTTTGACCACCAACCGGAACACGGGCCGCAGGACGATGTGGCCAAGATCAACGGCTTCCTCAACGACGGTCGGGTCGGGCGCTCCATGGCCTGGCTGCCGTCCTTTCTGTCACCCAACACCCAGGACCAGTTGGGCCGGCTGGTGGTCATCAATTTCGTCCTGCGCGGGAACAACCTGGACCAGTACGCCAGCCAACTGTCGCAGGCCGACCGTGAGCAGGCCCGCGTGCTGCTGACGAACCAGCGGGACCAACTGCGCCAGTTCATTCGCAACTGCCTGAACTCGGCCTACGGACTCAACAGCGTGGCTCAAGAGGCGCTGGACCCCGCGCAAACGCTCGACGAGCACTATTTCAGCCTCGATCCTTCGTTGGTCTTGCGCCCCCCGGTCGCAGCCAATTTCAAAGATGCGTTCGAGAAGCTGACCGAACAAGCGCTGGACTACGAGTTTCCGGCCCACCCGCACTTTGATGCCGAACCCAGGCCGATCGCGGTCAAACGCCTCGCGGATCTGATGGTGCTGGCAGCCCAGAAGCCCGCCCATCGGGTGGAACTCGAAGCCTCCCTGCGGGACGACGCCAAGCGCATCGCACCCAGGCTCGATCTGGCCGAGGTCGGCGAAGCGGCGTTGCAGTTGCGTGATGACTGGTCGCAGCACTTCGCGCGACAGATCGCCCAGCAGTCAGGCCACGAGCCCACCGTGACCGATCTGCGCCGCTGGCTGGACCTTCCCGACCGGCGCGGGCTGCGCGAAGACCTGCAAGACCTGGTGATCCTGACCTGGTTGGCCAAGAGCAATCGCTCCTTGTACCGCTTCGGCCAACCGTTCAAGGGCGAAATCGGCAACGTGCCCAACGAATGTGAAGTGCGCGAGCAGCCCTTGCCGACGACAACCGAGTGGGACAAGGCCACCAAGCTCGCTGGAGAGATGCTGGACCCGGCCATGGCCGCGTTGTATCGGTCGGCGCCGGGGTTGGTGGAGTTTTCTCGCGCGGCACGCCGGCGGGTCACCGACACGGCAGCCCATCTGCAGAGCTACGTGCGTGTGGTCGATCAGTTGATGACCTTGGTGCAGACCGATGTTGTAGCCGGTGGCGAACCCGCCCTTCGTAAAACCGGTGCGATACGCCTGCGCGACTGGTTTGCCGCCATGGAATGCAGCAGTTCCGAGATTGACCTCGTCACGAGCGTGTCCAGGCTGGATTTCAGTACCGAAGAGATCGCCGAAGCCAAGGCGGTTCTTGGTGGAGTCCAGGCGCTGGCGCGGGTCGAGGCCAAGCAATACCTGGTCAACAGCCTGCGCTCGATCGCGAGCGGCAGCGGTGCGTTTGCGCCGCGCGCCAACCAGATTCTGGAAAGCCTTGCGCACGCCGTTCTTCGCTACGAATACGTCGATGCACTCCAAACCGCGGTCGCACAGTTCGAACGCGATGCGGGAACGCTGATGGCCGATGTCGCCAACCGGGCGACGCCGCCGAGCCCGCGGCCTCAGCCCATTCCTGAGCCGCCGCCGGAACCCGGTATGAAAGCTGCGCAGCGCATTGAGCGCTCCAGGCTGGTGAAGACCGATGCCCTGAAGGCATTGGCCGACGCGCGCGCGCTGCTTGAGGGGCTGGGTGAAGTCAGTGTGGATATTCAGATCGTGATCCGGGAACAGGAATGAAGGTTCCGGCTCACCAGATCAGTCTTCAGGCCAAGCAGGCCCATGAGGCAGACCCGCCCGCACGATTCATTCTGCTGCGGCTGCCGCCGGATGCCTTCGCTGGTACGGCGGTGGATGTGAACGCCGAGCGCTGGCCAGTGGCGGCCTGCAGTTCCCCGTTGTCGGTTCGTGACGCCATGCGCCGCCATTCAACGAGCACGACGCCCGTGATCTTGCTGTTCTGCGGCAATGAGAGTGACTTGGGCTCTGACGTACTGGCCCGTTGCGCCAAGCGGCGCGCCATCACGCACGACCTGTGGCAGACCGTCTTGGCTCTGTTTCGGGCAGCGCATATTGATCCGCGATTGGCCCGCCACCGCTGGTTGGCTGAACTGCTCGTGCGCTACATGCCGGCTGATGGCTATGCGCCAGTTCGGTCGCTCGTGCTGGATCAGGACCGCGCGTGGAAAGAGCTGTTCCGGGTCGTGCTGGGCTTCGAGTCTTATCCGCCGACCGAACTTGACCTGCTGAAGTGGGCCGGCGATGCCCAACGGCGAGAGCAATTCAAGACGCTGGAAGACACCGCGCGTCAGGAAGCAGTCCAACAACTTTGCGAGACGCTCGGCGAACTGGTGAGCTTCGTCTTTGCGGCCATCGAGACTGGCAGTGCCGACGCGTTGGTCGCCATCGCCATGCTTTGTGAAGCCTTGGAAGACAAGGCCGCCGGGACCGAAGCCAATCGGGCAAAGGTTGCAGCCCGGCTCGAAGTGCTGTTCGATGGACTGACGATCTCCTCGCACACCACACATCAACTGGCTGGAGCAGCCGACGCCTGGTTCGACCGCGCCACAGCGGCGGCTAAACAGCAAGAGGTTGCCAGGTATGAGTCCTTGGTGACGCAACTGAAGGCAGAGTCACTGGCGGCACATGCACGGTACGGGAGCGCGGCACTGCGCGAGAAGACAACGGCCTTCGCTGGCGCGTTGAACGAACTCAACTTGGTCGAGGCCATCTCGCGGTTTGGGCGTCTGATGGCCCATCGCGGACCGGTACTGAACAGTCGCTCTGCGCTCCGATGCAAGATGGCTGTCCGGCTGGTGAGCTGGCTCACGCAGACCGCCAATGCCTTTCCCTCGGCATTGGACATGCTGGCCGAGCAGTATCGCAACGAGATTGCGTGGGTGGACTGGGCGCTGACGGTCCTGCTGGAGGGCGACGACTCCGCTGACTTGGCGAACGCCTATGGACTGCTGCGCGAGAATACGCGTGCTCGCAGGGATTTGTTCGATCGCCAGTTCGCCGAGTCGCTGACGGCTGATCAGCCAAACGGGACCTCTTTGATTGCGATCGAGGACGCGCTCGACACGTGCGTCGCACCGATCGCCATGGCCGGGCGCAGCTTACTCATCGTCGTGGATGGAATGAGCATCCCCGTGTTCCTTGAGCTGCACCACAGCCTGACCGATCATGGCTGGGTTCAGTTCGAACGTGGCGAGGGGACATGCTCAACCTTGTTGGCCATGTTGCCGTCCACAACAGAGGCATCCAGGACTTCGCTGCTTTGCGGCAGCGCTTGCGCGGGTTCAGCAGCGACGGAGAGGTCAGCATTCAGTGCCTACCCTTCGCTCGTTGCCCCGTCGGTAGCGGGCAAGCCGCCGGCGATTTTTCACAAGCGAGACTTGCTCGACAGTTCCGGCGTCACCCTTTCGGATGATCTGAGAACAGCCCTGAGCGACACGCGGCAGCGGGTCGTTGCCGTGGTGATCAATGCGGTGGACGACCACTTGATGAAATCCGACCAATTGCGACTTCGCTGGGATATCGCACAGTTCAAGGGACTGGACGCACTGCTGGCGGAAGCACGGTCCTCCGACCGGCTCGTGATATTCACCAGCGACCATGGCCACGTCCTTGACCAAGACACGATGATGCAAGGCGCAAGTCCGAATGCGCGATGGCGCGAACCGAATCTGGAGTCCTATCCCGGCGAGATTGCCCTGAAGAGTAAGCGAATCAAGGCTGCCAGCGGCATGGATGAGGTTGTTCTGGCTTGGAACAGCAAGTTGCGCTATGCCGGCAAGCGCAATGGCTACCACGGAGGTTGTGCCCCGGCCGAAGCACTCGTCCCCTTCGCAACGTACCGCTATGGCATCAAGGCTGTGGACGGTTGGAGTATTCGGGACGAAACGGCGCCCGACTGGTGGCAGGCATGATGGGGTGCGAGATCTTTGATGACATCGAAGAGAACAACCCTGTCTGGACCGCAGGATAAAACCATGCTAAAACACTTGAAATTGACAAACATTGGCCCGGCCGACACCGCGCTGGAGTTTGGCACGCGCCTGAATCTGATTACTGGGGATAATGGTCTTGGCAAGAGCTTTTTGCTCGACATTGCCTGGTGGGCGATGACGCGAAAATGGCCTGCTGAAGTGAATCCGAAACTGACGGCGGGCAAGATAGCACTCCCCACTGATAAGAAGAAAAAAGCGGAGATTGGCTTCTCTTTTACCGGTGTTTCAAAAACGAAGGCGAATGTGATTGCTTTTGAGCCGCGGCTGCAGAGTTGGAACATTCCGCGCGGTCGGCCCGCCAATCCCGGCTTGGTTTTCTACGCCATGGCCGATGGCAGCTTTGCAGTGTGGGATCCTGCGCGTAACTATTGGAAAACCAGGGCAGACGATGCCTTGGATCGCCCCCCGGCCTATGTATTCAGCCCCAAAGAGGTCTGGGATGGGTTGCAACGTGATGATGGCTCCTGGCTTTGTAATGGTTTGATCCGTGACTGGGCGAGTTGGCAAAAGGAAAAGGGCCGGGCTTTGGACTACCTGGTGGCGGTGTTGGCGTCGCTATCGCCCTCTTCGGCGGAGCGGCTCCAACCAGGCGCGCTGACTCGCATCAGTCTGGACGATGTACGTGATATGCCGACACTGAAAATGCCCTACGGGCAGGACGTGGCGGTCGTGCATGCCTCGTCGGGCATGCGCCGGATCATCTCCCTAGCCTATTTCCTGGTTTGGTGTTGGGAAGAACATTTAAAGGCCAAGGAATTGTTGGGTGAAGAACCCGAAACCAAGACGACCTTTCTGATCGATGAAGTGGAATCCCACCTCCATCCAAGATGGCAGCGCACGGTGGTTCCTGCGCTGATGCAGGTGATGGCGAAGTTAACGACTTCCGCTAAGGTTCAGTTGATTGCAGTGACTCATTCGCCGCTGATCATGGCCTCAGTCGAACCACAGTTTGACGATCAGCAGGATACTTGGTGGGACTTGGACTTGGTGCGTCATCAGGGCAACAGGACCCCCACTGTAGTGTTCAGTAACCGGCGCTTTGTGCGTCTTGGTGATGTGTCGCGATGGCTGGTGAGCGAGGCATTTGATTTGGGCAGCGCCCGGTCCCTTGAAGTCGAAGACGTGTTAGAGCAGGCGGCGCAAATCTTGTCGGAAGAAGTGATTGACCACGCAAAGGCTAAAGCGCTTGACGTGAAGTTGCGCACGCTGCTGGGCGACACCGATCCGTTTTGGGTTCGCTGGCGCTTCGTCGGCGAGAAGCAGGGGTGGTTGTGATGATCCCTATTGCAGCACAGCCCGAACCAACTGATTTTGATGCCGAAGTTCGCAAGAAAGGTCTGGCGCATCTCAGAAAGAAAGGAATTCCCTTGGATCAGCCCTTGCCCCCGAAGGCAAAAATTGAGCCTTACTGGCGTGCGTGCTTGACGGACCTGCATCAGGCCTATGGCGGAATTTGTGCTTACCTGGGTGTCTTTTTCGAGCGTGTAATGGGTGGCGGTAGCGTGGATCATTTCATTGCGAAGTCCAGTCATGCTGGCTTGGCATACGAATGGAGTAACTACCGGTTGGCGTGTTCGACAATGAATAGCCGTAAGCGCGAGTACAACGACGTCCTGGACCCTTTTTTCCTTGCGCCAGACCTGTTTCGATTGCAGCTTTCAACGGGGCATATTTATCCTAACCCTCGGCTTGAAGCACGTTCGATGCGTATCGTGGAAGAGACCATCGCGAGACTTGGGCTTGATGATCCGCCGTGTCGAGAGCTACGCACATGTTGGTACCAAGACTATCTGGAGTATTGCTTGCCGGCTGAATACTTGAGGCAGAAGTCTCCTTTTGTTTGGCAAGAAGCCAAGCGACAGGGACTGCTATAGCCTTCCAACCTGATATCCGGACAGACCCTTGGTGTAGGGGCGGGTTTGAAACCCGCCCCTACGTCCGGTTATAACGTCCGACGACTATATGAGTGACCCACAAGCAGCAGACGATAGCGCATAACGTGACAAAGAGATGGGCATAAAAAAACCCCAACCGAAATCGGTTGAGGTTCTGTGCTTGGTGGAGGCGGCGGGAATCGAACCCGCGTCCGCAAGCCCTCTGCCGTTGGATACTACATGCTTATCCTTTCTATTATTTTTAACCTTCCCGCGCCCGAAAGGCAGGACGCACGGTCGGCGATTCCGTTAGGTTTTAGCAGCTCAGGTCCGGACTCCCGTCACCGCGATCCTATGTGTTGTTACCCCTGGAACCCAGCACCCACAGGCAAGTACTGGCCAGAGGCCCGCTGGGATTAAGCAGCGAGAGCGTAGTTGTCGTCGTTGGCAACTAGAATTTGCGGACGGTTTTACGAGGTACCCGCACCTCGGCATGCACCTCGAGTTTCGCGACCCACGTCGAAACCAAGTCGCCCCCTAAGTGTCATCTCAGACTATAGGGGCTCGGGGGCTTTTCGGCAAGTCCGTCGGCGTGACTTTTACCCGTCGTTGTCGGGCCTCGATGATCGACCCGGCCAGTGCCCGTAAGTGGCGCACTGGAGATACTAACAGCCACGGAAGGAGCATCAGCCATCCCGGAAGATGAATGCTCTCCGTGGGAGCGGCGTCCCGCCGCGATGCGGTGCCGCGGCGACCGCGAACGTTGCGGTGACGCGCCCGGCCCCATCGCGGCGGGACGCCGCTCCCACAGCGGTTTAGCCCAAGTCCCGCTCGGTCTATCATCGTCGGCGGCCGGCCTCAGCCGGACTTGAACAGCCGCTCCTTCTCGCGCTGCCAGTCTTTGTCCTTCTCGCTTGCGCGTTTGTCGTGCAGCTTCTTGCCTTTGGCGAGTCCGATCTCCAGCTTAGCCCGGCCGCGCTTCCAGTACATGGCGGTCGGCACCAGGGTGTAGCCGGCGCGCTCGGTCTGGCCGATCAGGCGGTTGAGTTCGGAGCGTTTGAGCAGCAGCTTACGGGTGCGGGTCGGGTCGGGGCTGATGTGGGTGGACGCGGTCGGCAGCGGCGAGATGTGGGAGCCGATCAGGAAGGCCTCGGCATGGAGGATTTTGACGTAGGCCTCCTTGATTTGCAGCCGCCCAGCACGCAGGCTCTTGACCTCCCAGCCTTCGAGGGCCAGGCCGGCCTCGATGCGCTGCTCGATGTGATAGTCATGCCCCGCCTTCCGATTGAGTGCGATGGTGGAGTTGCCGTCGGTTTTTTTCTTGCCCTTGCTCATGTGCGCAGTTTACGGCAAGGTTTCGGTTGATTTCCACGTCTGATCCGGATAAATTGCCGGGCTCTATTTTTGGGAGATTTATGATGCGCCAGCCACTGATTGCCGGTAACTGGAAGATGAACGGGACCAAGGCCAGCGTCGAGCGGCTGTTGGCCGAAGTCGTCGCTGGCGCGGGTGCCATCCAGCGTAGCGAGGTGGCGGTGTGTCCGCCCTATCCGTTCCTGCAGATGGCCGCGCAGGCGCTGGCCGGCAGCAGCGTCCGTCTGGGTGCGCAGAACCTCAGCACCGAGGCGAGCGGGGCCTTCACCGGCGAGGTCGCCGGCGCCATGCTGGCCGAATTCGGCTGTAAGTATGTCATCGTCGGCCACTCCGAGCGGCGGGCCATGTACGGCGAGGACGATGCGCTGGTCGCCAAGAAACTCGCCGCGGCGCACGCGGCTGGCCTGACGGCGATCTTGTGTGTGGGTGAGACCCTGGAAGAGCGTGAGCGCGGCGACATGGAAAAGGTGGTTGGCGGCCAGATCGACGCGATCATCCAGATCAGCGGGATCGGCGCCTTCGATGTCCTCGAAGTAGCTTACGAGCCCGTGTGGGCGATCGGCACCGGGAAGACGGCAACGCCGGCCCAGGCCCAGGAAGTTCATGCCTTCATTCGCAACCGGCTGGCCGGTCACAGTGCCCCGATCGCGGCCAAGACGCGCATTCTGTACGGCGGCAGCATGAAGGCCAGCAATGCCCTCGAATTGCTGTCCCAGCCGGATATCGACGGCGGTCTGATCGGTGGTGCCGCGCTGGTCGCAGCGGATTTCCTGGCGATTGCCAAGGCGGGCGATACCGCGGCGAAGTAGCATGCGGCGCGCTGACCGGCTGTCTTGCGACGCCGGTCAGGTCTCCGCGAACATGATTATTTCTGCGCCCTGATGTCCGGTATCCCGTCGGACCGGCGGTAGTGGAGAACCTGACGCTTAAGCCCAGAGTCTAAAGCCTGGATTTAAAATCTGAGTTTATTGGTAGGTGGAACAGGGCGCTCGAGAGATTTTATGCAGACCATCCTGACCGTCGTTCAAGTGTTTCTGTCGCTCGGCCTGATCGGCCTGGTGCTGATTCAGCACGGGCGCGGCGCCGATGCCGGTGCGGCCTTCGGGGCCGGGGCTTCGGCGACTGTTTTTGGCGCGCGTGGGTCGGGGTCCTTCCTCTCGCGTGCAACGGGAATTATCGCGGCGCTGTTCTTCCTAACCAGTATGGCATTAGCGTATTATGCAGCCAAGGGCGGGAAGCCGGCGGGGTTGATGGAGTCGGTCGATGGGACTGTGGTCTCCGCCCCGGCCCCTGTCCCGATTCCGGTTGAAAAGCCGGCGTCCAAGCCTTCGGAGGTTCCAGTTGTCCCCGGGGGCGTTCCGGCACCGAGCGGTTCCGACATCCCGGCAATTCCCGGCACCGTGGCACCGGTCACCCCGGCGCCGGGTGCCGAGGTTCCAGTGATCAAGGCGCCGCCGGAAGGGGTTGCGCCGCCTGCGCCGCCTGCGCAGTCGTCGGTGGACGTACCGATGGTGCCGCCGAATGTGGAAAAGACTCCCGACGCGGTGCCCTCGGCCCCGGTCGGTGACTCGGACACGGCTCCGGCAAAGTGATATGGCAGACCTGAGGTGAACAGTTTTTAGCCGACGTGGTGAAATTGGTAGACACGCTATCTTGAGGGGGTAGTGGCGTAAGCCGTGCCAGTTCGAGTCTGGCCGTCGGCACCAACAACCTAACGGCATGCCACGCGAGTGGCCTGCCGTTTTTTTTGCGGTTTTTCTAACCAGTTGAATGGCAATGTGTATCAGTTGTCGCTACTGTTGACTTAGCGCGCAATCGCACATTAGACTCGTCGGACTGAACCGTGAAGCGCGAAAACATAACAACCACGGTGTGGAGTGACAGTGCTCGATAACTATCTTCCCATCCTGATTTTCATCATCGTCGGCGTGCTCGTGGGTGCCGGGGCGATGCTGCTCGGCGTCGTGCTTGGCCCGCGCCGGCCGGACGCCGAGAAAGACTCACCCTACGAGTGCGGCTTTGCGGCCTTTGAGAGCGCGCGCATGAAATTCGACGTGCGCTATTACCTGGTCGCCATTCTCTTTATCCTGTTCGACTTGGAGATCGCGTTCCTCTTCCCCTGGGCGATCGTGCTGGGTGATCTTGGCGTCTACGGCCTGTGGGAGATGGTGATCTTCCTGGCGATTCTGGTCGTCGGTTTTGTCTACGAGTGGAAAAGGGGGGCGCTGGAATGGGAATAGAGGGCGTTCTCGAAAAAGGCTTCGTCACCACGACGGCCGACGAACTGATCAACTGGGCGCGCACCGGCTCCATGTGGCCGATGACCTTCGGGCTGGCCTGTTGTGCGATCGAGATGATGCACGCCGGCGCCTCGCGCTATGATCTGGACCGCTTCGGCATCGTTTTCCGTCCCAGTCCGCGCCAATCGGACGTGATGATCGTCGCCGGCACCCTGGTCAACAAGATGGCCCCGGCCTTGCGCAAGGTCTATGACCAGATGGCGGAGCCGCGGTGGGTGATCTCCATGGGTTCCTGTGCCAATGGCGGTGGGTATTACCACTACTCGTACGCGGTGGTGCGGGGCTGCGACCGCATTGTGCCGGTGGATGTCTATGTTCCTGGCTGTCCGCCGACCGCCGAGGCGCTGCTGTACGGCATCCTCCAGCTACAGAACAAGATACGTCGCACCAGTACCATCGCCCGCTGAGCCCTTCCGCTTGTACCGAGGACCCATGGCAACAGATACATCGATCCGAAACGGCAGATGCGGCGCCTTGGCGACGGCTCTGGCCGCGCACTTGGCCGACCATGCATGCGAGACCCTGATCGCGCATGGCGAGGTGACTTTGGTGGTACCGGCCGGGCACTTGCTCCCGGTCTGCCGGATCTTGCATGATCACGCGGACTTCCGGTTCGAGCAGTTGATCGATGTCTGCGGGGTCGACTATGCGGCCTACGGTCAGGCCGAGTGGGAGACCGCGGAGGCGTCGAGCACAGGCTTCGGGCGCGGGGTCGATCGCGACCTCGACTTGGTGGTGGATGACCCGCAGCGCTTCGCGGTGGTTTACCACCTGCTGTCCCTGGTGCATAACCGGCGGCTGCGGCTGCGGGTTTACGCGGGTGGCAGTGCGCCCGTGGTGGATTCCGTCCTGCCGGTGTGGGCGTCGGCGAACTGGTTCGAGCGCGAGGCGTTCGATCTCTTCGGTATCCTCTTTCGCGGCCATCCGGATCTGCGCCGTATTCTCACTGACTATGGTTTCATCGGGCACCCCTTCCGCAAGGACTTCCCCATTTCCGGCCAGGTGGAGATGCGCTATGACCCAACTCAAGGCCGCGTGATCTACGAGCCGGTGCAGATTGAGCCGCGCGTGCTGGTGCCCAAAGTGATCCGCGAGGACAGCCGCTACGCCGCGCACCATTCCGGGGCGGGGGTGGGCAATGCCTGAAATACGCAACTACACGCTGAATTTCGGTCCTCAGCACCCGGCAGCCCATGGCGTGCTGCGGCTGGTGCTTGAGATGGATGGCGAGGTGATCGAGCGCGCGGACCCCCACATCGGTCTGCTGCATCGGGGAACCGAAAAGCTGGCCGAGACCAAGCCCTACAACCAAAGCATCGGCTACATGGACCGTCTGGACTATGTATCGATGATGTGTAATGAGCACGGGTATGTGCGGGCCATCGAGAAGCTGCTTGGGGTCGAGGCCCCGGAGCGTGCCCAGTACATTCGTACGATGTACGATGAGATCACCCGCATCCTGAACCATCTGATGTGGCTCGGGGCCCATGGTCTTGACATCGGCGCCATGTCCGTCTTTCTGTACTGCTTCCGCGAGCGTGAAGACCTGATGGACTGCTACGAGGCGGTCTCCGGTGCGCGCATGCACGCCACCTATTACCGTCCGGGCGGGGTTTATCGGGATCTGCCGGGGCTGATGCCGCAATACCAGGCGGGCGGCACCAAATGGCACAGCAGCAAGCACCAGGCTCGGCGCAACGACGCGCGCCATGGTTCGCTGCTGGACTTCATCGAGGACTTCACCAACCGCTTCCCGGCCTGCGTGGACGAATACGAGACCCTGCTCACCGACAATCGCATCTGGAAGCAGCGTACGGTCGGGATCGGCGTGGTTTCTCCGGAGCGGGCGCGGCAACTGGGTTTCACCGGTCCGATGTTGCGCGGTTCCGGCGTGGAGTGGGATCTGCGCAAGAAGCAGCCCTATGCCGCTTACGCGCTGATGGATTTCGATATCCCGGTCGGGGTCAATGGCGACAGCTACGATCGCTATCTGGTTCGCATGGAGGAAATGCGCCAATCCAATCGTATCATCCGGCAATGCGTGGAATGGCTGCGCACGCATCCTGGACCGGTCGCGGTGGATGATCATAAGGTCATGCCCCCGAGCCGTGAGGCGATGAAAGAGGACATGGAAGCCCTGATCCACCACTTTAAGCTCTTTACCGAAGGCTACTGCACCCCGCCCGGCGAGGTGTACGCCGCGGTGGAGGCTCCGAAGGGCGAATTCGGCTGCTACATCATCTCCGATGGTGCCAACAAGCCGTATCGGCTCAAGGTCCGTGCCCCCGGTTTCCCTCACCTGGCCGCGCTCGATGAGATGGCCAGGGGCCATATGCTGGCCGATGTGGTGGCCATTATCGGGACTCTGGATATCGTGTTCGGGGAGATCGATCGCTGATGAGTTTTCGCAACGCCCCCTTAGGTGTGATTCACGACCGGGACAAGTCGACCCTGTTCACGTCCGAGATCCGTGCAGCGATCGACACCCATATCGCCAAATACCCGCCGGAGTGGAAGCAATCCGCGGTGATGCCGGCCCTGACCCTGGTCCAGGAGGCGAACGGCGGCTGGTTGACGCGAGAGCTGATGGACGCTGTCGCCGCGTATCTGGACATGCCGGAGGTCGCCGTCTACGAGGTTGCGACCTTCTACAGCATGTATGATCAGACGCCGACCGCGAAGCATAAGGTGTGTGTCTGCAACAGCATCTCCTGCATGCTGAACGGCTCCGAGGAACTGATCCACCACATTGAGCACAAGTACCAGGTCAAGCCTGGACAGACGACTGCTGACGGCCGTTTCACGTTCAAAGAGGCGGAGTGCCTGGGAGCCTGCCGGGACGCGCCGGCGGTGCTGATCGGCAAGACCTACTATGAACATCTGACGCCGGATGCCTTGGACCTGTTGATCGAGGGGCTCGAGTAACCATCATGGCGGCACAACAGAATACGGTTTGCTTCCGCACCATGCACCTGCCCGCGGCCGAGCGCTTTACCCTGGCGGCCTATCGCAGTCTGGGCGGCTATGTGCAATGGGAGCGCATCCTGCGTGAAAAGCTGGACCCGGCGACCCTGATCGAGGAACTCAAGCTGTCCAACCTGCGCGGTCGCGGCGGCGCCGGCTTCCCGACCGGGCTGAAATGGAGTTTCATGCCGCGCAGCGCGCCGGGTCAGAAATACATCGTCTGTAACTCAGACGAGGGCGAACCCGGCACCTGCAAAGACCGGGACATCCTGCGCTATAACCCCCACCAACTCATAGAGGGGATGGTGATCGCCGGCTACTGCATCGGCGCCACGGTCGGTTACAACTATATCCGCGGCGAGTTCTACGAGCCCATCGAGCGCTTCGATGGCGCACTGCAGGAGGCCTATGCCGCCGGGCTGGTTGGTCGCGATATCCTGGGCTCCGGGGTGGACTTCGATCTGTACACCCATCTGGGCGCGGGGGCCTACATCTGCGGCGAGGAGACGGCGCTGCTGGAATCGCTCGAAGGCAAGAAAGGGCAGCCGCGCTATAAGCCGCCCTTCCCGGCGCAGGTCGGTCTCTACGGCTGTCCGACGACGATCAACAATACCGAATCACTGGCCTCGGTGCCGGTGATCCTGGAGAAGGGCGGCAAGTGGTTTCTGGAGCAGGGGCGGCCCAACAATGGCGGGCCCAAGCTTTTTTCCATCACCGGGCATGTGAATAACCCATGCAACGTCGAGGTTCCGCTGGGCACGCCGTTCCGGGACCTGCTGGCGATGGCCGGCGGGGTCAAGGACGGGAAAGGGCTCAAGGCGGTGATCCCGGGCGGCTCCTCGGTGCCGGTGGTGCCGGGTGAGATCATGATGCAGACCGACATGGACTATGACAGCGTCGCCAAGGCGGGTTCGATGCTGGGCTCGGGGGCGGTGATCGTGATCGCCGAGGGCACCTGCATGGTGAAGGTCCTGGCGAATCTGTCGAACTTTTACATGCACGAATCCTGTGGTCAGTGTACCCCCTGCCGGGAGGGTACCGGCTGGCTGGCGCGGGTGGTGGGGCGCATCGCCGCCGGTCAGGGTCGTGCACAGGATTTGGACCTGCTCGAGAGTGTTGCCGGGCGTATCGGCGGGCGCACCATTTGTGCCTTGGGAGACGCCGCGGCGATGCCGGTGCAGAGTTTTCTCAAGCATTACCGGGCCGAGTTCGCGCACCTGATCGAGCACGGAGTCAGTCAGGCGGCCTGATCGTTCCGAATCGCGGTGGCAATCCGGTTTCTGGCCGGATCCTGAGGCTGGCGGGTATTGAGCCCGCGAGCGGTGAAGAAACGCGGGGCGGTTCGGCACGGTTGCTGATCCACCCCATACCCTTCGGAGTTGTGCCGCATCTGGGCGCGGGTTCGCGAGACCCGGCGTGTGGCGCCGACTGAGAGACCGGAATGACGGATAAGCTTACCATCGAGATCGACGGTCGCGCCTGCGAGGCGGCGCCGGGCGAGATGATCATCGCGGTCGCGGACCGTGAGGGTATCGCGATCCCGCGTTTCTGCTATCACAAGAAGCTCTCCATCGCCGCCAACTGCCGGATGTGTCTGGTGGAAGCGGAGCAGGGCGGGCGTCCGTTCCCCAAGCCGGTGCCGGCCTGCGCCACTCCCGTCGGCCCCGGCATGAAGGTGCAGACCCGCTCCCCCAAGGCCATCGAGGCCCAGCAGGGGACCATGGAGTTCCTGCTGATTAATCACCCCTTGGACTGTCCGATCTGCGATCAGGGCGGCGAGTGTGAATTGCAGGACGTCGCCATGGGGTACGGGGGCGACCTGTCGCGCTACACCGAGGGTAAGCGGGTCGTCATGGACGAGGATTTCGGTCCCCTGATCGCCACCGAGATGACCCGGTGTATTCACTGCACCCGCTGCGTGCGCTTCGGGGCCGAGATTGCCGGGGTGCGTGAACTGGGAGCGACCGGGCGCGGTGAGGACATGCGCATCGGGACCTACGTCACCCACACCATTTCGCATGAGTTATCGGGGAATATTATCGACCTGTGTCCGGTAGGCGCGCTGACCTCCAAGCCCTACCGCTTCACCGCGCGTGCCTGGGAGTTGACCGAAGCGGACAGCATCGCCCCGCACGACGGGGTGGGGTCGAATGTGCGGCTCCATATCCGCCGCGGTCAGGTGATGCGCGTCCACCCCAGAGACAACGAGGCGGTCAACGAGACCTGGATTTCGGATCGTGATCGGTTCAGCTACGCGGGACTGCACGCGGCGGACCGGCTGACGCACCCGCTGGTGCGGCGTGACGGCGCCTGGGTCGCGGTCGAATGGACCGAGGCGCTGACGCTGGTGGCCGAGCGGCTCAAGGCCGCCGACGCCGCGCGAACCGGCTGGCTGATCGCGCCCAATGCAACCCTGGAGGAGATGTATCTGGCGCAGGCGCTCGCGCGAGCCCTAGGCTGTCCGAACATCGATCACCGCCTGCGTCAGCGTGACTTCCGCGGCGATGGCGCGGATCCGCTGCTGCCCTGGCTGGGGGTGTGTATTGAGGACCTCGAGTCGCGCGAAGGGGTTCTGTTGATCGGTAGTGATATCCGCCAGGAGCAGCCGATGCTTGCGCACCGCCTGCGCAAGGCGGTCCTGGCCGGTGGTCAGTTGGCCCTGGTCAACCCCTATCGACTCGATCTGACCCACCCGGCCACCCAATTGGTCGTCACGCCCGATGGGATGGTCGAAGCCCTGATGGGCATCGCCGGCGCCCTGGGCGCCCAGGTAAGCGGGCCGCTGCGCGAGCGGATCGCCCGCGTCGTCCCGACAGCGACGCAGCAGGCGGTTGCCGAGTCACTCAAGGCCGCCGGTGCGGGCGGCAAGGGGCTCATCCTGCTGGGTGCACTGGCCGCGGCGCATCCGGACTTCACGGTGCTCAAGGCCCTGTCCTACGCCATTGCCGCGGCGAGCGGCTGCCGGGTCGGCTACCTTCCGACCGCGGCCAACAGCGTCGGCGCCGCGCTGGCCGGGGCCTTGCCGCGGGTGGGGCCGGGCGCCCGACCGGCCGGTCAGGTTGGTCTTGCGGTCGCGCAGATGCTGGCCGCGCCCTGTTCGACCCTGGTTCTCTGGGGGCTGGAGCCGGACCTGGACCTGGGCAATCCGGCCCAGGCCATGGCGGCGCTCGGCCAGGCGGACTGCGTGATCGCGGCCAGCGCCTTCCGCTCGCCCGCGCTGGAAGCGGTCGCGCATGTGATCCTGCCCATCGGCGCCTTTACCGAGACCTCCGGCACCTATGTCAACGCCGACGGCACCTGGCAGAGTTTCCAGGGCGCGGTCGCGCCGCCGGGAGAGGCCCGGCCCGGCTGGAAGGTCTTGCGCGTCCTGGGCAACCTGCTGGCGCTGCCTGGGTTTGAGTACAGCGATACGGCGGCTGTCCGCGCCGAATTGGCGGCATGCTGTGCGGGTGTCCAGCCCGATAATGCACCGGTGGGTGATCTGGGGGGGGTGCAGCCGGTCGGGGCAGGGACGGGACTGATGCGCATCGGCAATGTGCCGATCTATGCACTCGATGGGTTGGTCCGCCGGTCGCCAGCGCTCCAGCGCACCCCCGCCATGGGCGCCTTCGGTGTCTCGCTGCACCCGGAGCAGGCGTCCGCCCTGGGTCTGACGAGCGAGGATCGCGTGGAGGTTCGACAAGGCGCGGTCGGGGTCCGCGCCCCGGTCGTGATTGATGAGCGGATTCCCCTGGGCTGCGCGCGAATCCCGGCCGGGGTCGCGGGCAGCGAATCTTTGGGCGATCAGATCGCCCCCGTCAGCATGACCAAGGCCTGAGGAGTCGACGCCAATGATCGAGCTTTGGAATATGCTGCCGCTGGTGATCCAGATCCTGCTGAAGATCATCGCCATCGTGCTCCCGCTGCTGGGACTGGTGGCCTACTACACCCTGGCCGAGCGCAAGGTGATCGGCTATATGCAAGTGCGCATCGGGCCGAACCGGGTGGGTTGGCGCGGCTCGCTGCAGCCCATCGCGGACGCGGTGAAGCTGATGATGAAGGAGATCGTGCTGCCCGCGAAGGCCGACAAGACGCTCTTTCTCATTGCCCCGCTGATCTCACTGACGCCCGCGCTGGCGGCCTGGGCGGTGTTTCCATTCGATGCCGGCCTGGTGCTCGCCGACATCCACGCCGGTTTGCTCTATATTCTTGCCCTGACGTCCTTGGGGGTCTACGGGATCATCATCGCCGGCTGGGCCTCGAATTCGAAATATGCCCTGCTCGGGGCCATGCGCTCGGCGGCGCAGATCGTCGCTTATGAGATCGCCATGGGCTTTGCGCTGGTGGGCGTGCTGGTGGCCGCGGGGAGTCTCAACCTGGGCGAGATCGTCGCCGCGCAAAGCGGGAATGTCTTTACCTGGTTCTGGCTGCCGCTGCTGCCGCTGTTTGGCGTCTATGTGATCTCGGGAGTGGCCGAGACCAATCGTGCCCCGTTCGACGTCGCCGAGGGTGAGTCGGAGATCGTCGCCGGGTTCCATGTGGAATACTCGGGCATGGCCTTCGCGGTGTTCTTCCTGGCCGAGTATGCCAACATGATCCTGATCTCCGCGTTGACGGCGATCCTGTTCATGGGCGGCTGGCTGTCGCCTTTGCCGCAGGCCTGGGTATCCGGGGTCTTCCTGCTGGATGACGGCTTCCACTGGTTGTTGCTCAAGACTTTCTTCTTCATGTTCCTGTTCCTGTGGCTGCGCGCGACCTTCCCGCGCTACCGCTACGATCAGATCATGCGTCTGGGGTGGAAGGTCTTCATCCCGATTACGATCGTCTGGATTCTCGTGGTCGCCGTCGGCGTGGTCGCGAAGATGCCGCCTTGGTGGTCCGCTTGATGTCGCGGGGGAATGACCGATGCTGAAGAGCGCGCGTGACTATGTGCAGAGCCTGCTTCTGTTTGAGCTGTTCAAAGGGATGCGGCTGACCGGGGCTTATCTTTTCAAGCGTAAGTTCACCGTTCAGTATCCGGAGGAGCGGGCGCCGATTTCGCCGCGGTTCCGGGGGCTGCATGCACTACGCCGCTATCCGAACGGTGAAGAGCGCTGCATCGCCTGTAAGCTGTGCGAGGCGACGTGCCCGGCCCTGGCGATCACGATCGAGGCCGAGCCGCGCGCCGATGGATCGCGGCGCACGACGCGCTACGACATCGATTTGTTCAAGTGCATCTACTGCGGCTTCTGCGAGGAATCCTGTCCGGTGGACTCGATCGTCGAGACCGGCATTTATGAGTATCACTTCGAGCAGCGCGGCGAGAACATTATGACCAAGGAGAAACTGCTCGCCGTCGGCGACCAGTACGAGGCGCAGATTGCCGCGGCGCGGGCCGCGGATGCGCCGTATCGCTAGCCGGGATAGCGGACCGACCAGACCCGGTAAGGCGCACGATTCCAGTATTCCTTGTGACTGAACACTAGCTTTCGGATACATCCATGGGCTTTGAGAAATTTCTCTTCTACTGCTTCGCGGCCATCACCGTGGCGGCCGCGGTGATGGTGATCACGCGGCGCAATCCGGTCCATGCGGTGTTGTGGATGGTGGTCGCCTTCGTCAGCAGCGCGGCCCTGTGGCTCCTGTTGGAAGCCGAGTTCCTCGGGATTGTCCTGGTGCTCGTGTATGTCGGTGCGGTGATGGTGTTGTTCCTGTTCGTCGTCATGATGCTGGACATCGATATCGCGACACTGCGGGCGGGTTTCATCAAATATCTGCCGGTCGGGGCCCTGGTGGCCACGGTCATGCTGGTGGAGATCGTGCTGATCGTGGGCCCCGGCAATTTTGGTCTGGATGCCTTTCCCGCGCCGCCGGCCGCCGGGGTCGAGGTCAACAACACCCATGACCTGGGGATGATGCTCTACACCGTCTATGTCTATCCCTTCGAACTGGCGGCGGTGATTCTGCTGGTGGCGATCGTGGCGGCGATTCGGCTCACCCTGCGTCACCGGATCGACACCAAGTTCATCGACCCGGCCCGCCAGGTCGCAGTGCGCAAGGGACCGGACCGCATCCGGATCGTCAAGATGCCGGCCGTGGTCGAAGCCGAAACCCAGGAGTAGCCGCCATGATCGCCCTCTCCGACTATTTGATCCTCAGCGGTATCCTGTTCTGCCTCGCGGTGGCCGGGATTTTCCTCAACCGCAAGAACGTGATCATCCTGCTCATGTGCATCGAGCTGATGTTGCTGGCGGTCAACACCAATTTCATCGCCTTCTCGCATTTTCTCCAGGACATGACCGGGCAGGTCTTCGTGTTCTTCATCCTGACCGTGGCCGCCGCTGAGGCGGCGATCGGATTGGCGATTCTGGTGGTGCTGTTCCGCAACCGGCGGACCATCAATGTCCAGGACCTCGACCGGCTGAAGGGGTGACCCTGAGCACTCCGGTCGATCCTGTCACCTATTTTCACCCGCACCAGGCCCTGTCGGCCTAGCGCGGAAACCCTAGCGAAAGAGCCAACGAAGAGATGGAAAAAGTCTACCTCACCATCGTGCTCGCGCCCCTGATCGGCGCCCTCGTCGCCGGCTTCTTCGGCGGGCGGATCGGCCGGCGCGGGGCCCATAGCGTGACGATCCTGGGCGTGGGCCTATCCACCGCCTTGTCATTCTATGTGCTTGCCCAGTTCATCTGGAACGACTTGCCCGTCTTCAATGATGCGGTCTACACTTGGATGGTCTCGGACGGCATCCGCTTCGAGGTCGGCTTTCTGGTCGACAAGCTCACCGCCCTGATGATGACGACGGTGACCTTCGTGTCGCTGATGGTGCACATCTACACCATCGGCTACATGGCCGATGACGAGCACAACTGGCCCCATGGCTCCAAGGCGGGCACGAACAGCTATCAGCGCTTTTTCTCCTACATCGCACTGTTCACCTTCGCGATGCTGATGTTGGTCATGTCCAACAACTTCATGCAGTTGTTCTTCGGCTGGGAAGCGGTGGGGTTGGTGTCTTACTTGCTGATCGGCTTCTGGTCGGTACGGGAATCGGCGATTTTCGCTAACCTGAAGGCCTTTCTGGTGAATCGGGTCGGCGACTTCGGGTTCATCCTGGGTATTGCCGCTATTGCCATGTATTTTAACACCATGGACTACGCGGAGGTCTTCGCGGCAGCCCCCGGTCAGGCCGACACTCAGGTGAATCTGTTCGGCGGCGTGTCACTCATGTCGCTGATCTGCATCCTGCTGTTCATCGGCGCCATGGGTAAGTCCGCGCAGGTTCCGCTGCACGTCTGGCTGCCGGATTCGATGGAGGGTCCCACCCCGATCTCCGCCCTGATCCATGCGGCGACCATGGTCACCGCCGGTGTCTTCATGGTCGCGCGCATGTCGCCGCTTTACGAGCTCTCGGAGACCGCGCTCTCGTTCGTGATGATCGTGGGCGCGACCACCGCCTTTTTCATGGGCCTGATCGGTCTCGTGCAAAGTGATATCAAGCGTGTCGTGGCCTATTCGACACTCTCTCAGTTGGGCTACATGGTCACGGCTTTGGGCGCATCGGCCTACGCCGCCGGTATTTTTCATCTGATGACTCACGCTTTCTTCAAGGCGCTCCTGTTCCTCGCGGCCGGTTCGGTGATCATCGCCATGCACCATAACCAGGACATCCGGGAGATGGGCGGGCTGCGTAAGTACATGCCCATCACCTGGCTGACCGCGCTCATCGGCTCGCTGGCCCTGATCGGCTTTCCCGGCTTTTCGGGTTTCTTCTCCAAAGATGCGATCATCGAGGCCGTGAGCGGGGCCACGATTTTCGGCTCCGGGTACGCCAGTGTCCTGTTGACCTTCGGGGTCCTGATCACGGCGCTCTATAGTTTCCGGATGTACTTTCTGGTGTTCCATGGCAAGGAGCGCATGGATGACCACACCCGGCACCATCTCCATGAGACCCCCTGGGTGGTGACCGTGCCCCTGATTCTGCTCGCCATCCCGTCGGTGATGATCGGCTGGTTCACGATCGAGCCGTTGTTGGTGAACGACTGGCTCACGTCAGGCGACTGGCATCCGATCGTGGTGCACCATGGGCACGACACCCTGCATCATCTGGCCGATCACTGGCATGGCCAGTGGGCCTTCATCCAGCACGGCATGACCGGTCTACCCTTCTACCTGGCGATGGGTGGTCTGTTCGGTGCCGCCTTCATCTGGTGGCTCATGTTCGCCAGGAATCCGAAACTGGACGAGCAGATTCAGGCGGCGGGCGGTCCCGTTACCCGACTCCTCCTGGATAAGTATGGGTTTGATGATTTCAATCAGCGGGTGTTCGGTGGCGGCGGTCAATCGCTCGGTAACGCCCTTTGGAATGGCGGCGATCGGCTCTTCATCGACGGCGCCCTGGTCAATGGATCGGCTCATTCGGTCGGACGCCTGGCTGGGGTTGTGCGCCACCTGCAGACCGGGTACCTCTACCACTACGCCATCGCCATGATCGTCGGGCTCGTTGCCCTGTTGACGATTTTTGTCGGCCTCTGATCAGACTCAGGAGACTAAAAGACGATGGAATCGGTTTTCCCCCTGCTGACGCTGGTCATCTGGCTGCCAATTTTCGGCGGCATGGTCGTGCTTGCGAGCGGCGATCGTGATACGAACCTGTCGAAGTGGATTGCGCTCGGCATTGCCGTGCTGACCTTTCTGGTCAGTCTGGGTCTGTGGATCGGGTTTGACAGCGCCACGGCGGACATGCAGTTCGTCGAACGCGGCGCCTGGATACCGACCTTCAATGTCTGGTATTTCCTGGGCGTTGACGGTATCTCGATGCCGCTGATCGTCCTGACGACCTTCATCACCATCTTCGTCATGGTGGCGGGCTGGGACGTCATCACTTATCGGCCGTCCCAGTACATGGCCGCTTTCCTGATCATGGAAGGGTTGATGGTCGGGGTCTTCTCCGCCCTGGATGCGATCCTGTTTTACGTCTTTTGGGAGGCGATGCTGATTCCGATGTTCATCATCATCGGGGTCTGGGGTGGACCGAATCGGGTCTACGCCACCATCAAGTTCTTCCTCTATACGTTCTTCGGTTCGGTCTTCATGTTGGTCGCGCTCATCTACATGTATTTCCAGGCCGACAGTTTCAGCATTCTCGATTTCCATGAACTGGAGCTGGGGATGAGCGCTCAGGTGCTGATCTTCATCGCCTTCCTGCTGGCCTTCGCGGTCAAGGTGCCGATGTTCCCGGTGCATACCTGGCTGCCCGATGCGCATGTCGAGGCCCCGACCGGCGGGTCGGTGATCCTCGCCGCCATCATGCTGAAGATCGGCGGCTACGGCTTCCTGCGCTTCAGTCTGCCGATCACACCGGATGCCAGCGCATCACTCGACTGGCTCATCATCGCCTTGTCGTTGATTGCGGTGGTGTACATCGGGTTCGTCGCCTTGGTGCAGCAAGATATGAAGAAGCTGATCGCCTATTCGTCGATCGCCCATATGGGTTTTGTCACCCTCGGATTCTTCATCCTGTTCGCGCTTCTGCGGCATTCCGGGGAGAGTACCGGGGCGGTGATGGGCATCGAGGGCGGCATGGTCCAGATGATCTCTCACGGTTTTATTTCGGCCGCCTTGTTCCTGTGCGTCGGCGTGCTCTACGACCGGATGCATTCCCGTCAGATCGCCGATTACGGCGGTGTCATCAATACCATGCCGTGGTTCGGCGGCTTTATGGTCTTTTTTGCCATGTCCAATGCGGGTCTGCCGGGGACGTCGGGCTTTGTCGGTGAGTTCATGGTGATCCTCGCGGCCTTCCGTGCCGATTTCTGGTTCGCTTTCCTGGCGGCCACGACGCTGGTTCTGGCCGCCGCGTTCACCCTGTGGATGGTCAAGCGGGTGGTCTACGGCGAGGTCAAGAACGAGAAGGTCGCAGCACTTGCTGATCTGAACCGGCGCGAAGTATTCAATCTCGGCGCCCTGGCCGCGGTGGTGCTCTTGTTCGGCCTGTGGCCCGCGCCCCTCGTCGATGTCATGCATAAGAGCGTCGAGCACCTGGTCGCCCAGGTCAGTGTCTGCAAACTGCCCGCCGCGCAGGCTGCTGATTGCCTGCTGGCACGGCCGGCACCCGTGGCGTTTCTGGCGCCTTAGGTAAGGTGTCCACAGCCTGATCTCACCCGACATCGCCGCGCCTGGTAGGTCTTGGCCTGACCAGGCGCCTGTTCACGGAATATGCCCATGCCATTCGATGCTGCGAACCTGTTACCCATCCTGCCGGAGATCGTGGTCGCGATCACCGCGAGCCTTGTGCTGATGGTGGACCTGTACCTCAAGGATAAGCGCAAAGGCGTCAACCATGCGTTGGCAGTCATCGGTCTACTCGTCGCGATCGGGTTCACCGGGGCGGTCGGGGGTGGTGCGCAGGAGTTGTTTTTCGACGGGAACGTGGTGCGCGATGCGATGAGCGACCTGCTCAAGGGGGCGGTGCTGGTCATCTCGATCTTCGCCTTTGTCTACGCTCAGCCCTGGCTCAAGGATCGTGGCCTGATGGTTGGCGAGTATTACGCGCTGGGGCTCTTTGCCGTTCTCGGTATGCTGGTGATGATTGACGCCAACAGCTTCCTGACGCTCTACCTCGGTCTGGAGCTCCTGGCGCTCTGTTTCTATGCGCTGGTGGCTTTTGACCGGGACTCGCCGACCGGGTCCGAGGCGGCGATGAAGTATTTTGTCCTCGGGGCCTTGGGTTCGGGGATGCTGCTCTACGGCATTTCCATGATCTACGGCGCGACCGGCTCGATCGAGTTTGGCGTGGTAGCGCAGGCGATTGCCGAGCAAGGGACGAAAGACAAGGTCCTGATTTTTGGTATCGCTTTCCTGGTGATCGGCATCGGTTTCAAGTTCGGCGCCGTGCCCTTCCACATGTGGGTGCCGGACGTCTATGAGGGGGCGCCGACCCCGGTTGCCTTGTTCTTGAGTTCCGCCCCCAAGATCGCGGCTTTCGCCCTGGCCGTGCGCCTCCTGGTCGACGCCATGGGTGGCCTGCAGGCGGACTGGCAAGGGATGTTGGCGATCCTGGCCGTGCTATCCATGGGCCTGGGTAATCTGGTCGCCATCGCCCAGACCAATATCAAGCGGATGATGGCTTACTCGGCCATCTCCCATGTCGGCTTCATTTTTCTCGGACTCCTGGCCGGCTCATCGCAGGGTTATTCCGCCGCCATGTTTTACGCGATCGTCTACGCTCTGACGACGGCGGGAGCCTTCGGCATCATGATCATCCTGAGCCGGAAAGGCTTCGACGTTGAGCATCTGGAGGACTTGCGCGGGCTCAACGACCGCGACTCCTGGTATGCGGCCATGATGGCGATCATGATGTTCTCGGCGGCGGGGGTTCCGCCGACGGTCGGTTTCATGGCCAAGTTGTTGGTGTTGGAGGCGGTCGTGCGGGTCGATATGGTGTGGTTGGCCCTGGTTGCCGTGTTCTTTTCCATCATCGGCGCCTACTACTATCTGCGGGTGGTGAAGCTCATGTATTTCGACCGGCCCACGACCGACGCGCCCATCCTCACCTCCGGCGGCGTGCGCGCGGTGATGTCGGTCAACGGGCTGACCATCCTGTTCCTGGGTCTGTTTCCGGCGGCCTTGCTGAGTTTGTGTCAAGGCGCCTTCGCGTAGGGCGACTATTTCCGCAATCCACCACTGTCCGGCTGTTCAGAACCCTTGGCACAGGCTACCATGTGGTAGTTTTCTACAGAGCGGGAGCTCCCCAGTATGTTTCGCGGCAGCATCGTAGCCCTGATTACGCCCATGGACGCGGATGGCGGCATCGATGACGCGAGCCTGAAGCGTCTGGTCGATTTTCATGTGGACGCGGGAACCACGGCCATCGTCTCGGTCGGGACCACCGGCGAGTCGGCCACGCTGGATGAGGACGAACACTGTCGTCTGATCGCCCGCACCCTGCAACTGGCTGATGGGCGCATCCCGGTGATCGCCGGTACCGGGGCAAACTCGACCCGTGAGGCGATCACGCTGACCCGATGCGCCAAAGAGGCGGGTGCCGATGCCGCCTTGCTGGTCACTCCCTACTACAACAAACCCACCCAGGAAGGGCTTTATCTGCACTACCGGGCGGTCGCCGAGGCCGTGGATATCCCCCAGATCCTGTACAACGTGCCGGGCCGCACCGCCTGCGATCTGCTGCCTGAGACCGTGACGCGATTGTCCAAAGTCGACAACATCATTGGTATCAAGGATGCGACCGGCGATCTCAAGCGCGTCGCCGCCCTGCGCGAGGGCTGCGGCGAAGGGTTCGCGCTCTACAGCGGCGACGACGCCTCGGCCTGCGACTTCATGTTGCTGGGTGGCGATGGGGACATCTCGGTGACCGCGAATGTTGCCCCGCGACTGATGCAAGAGATGTGTCAGGCGGCACTGGCGGATCAACGCGTGCTCGCTCGTGCCTGCGACCGGCGATTGTCCGCGCTGCATCGGGACCTGTTCGTGCAGTCCAATCCGATTCCGGTAAAATGGGCGGCCTGCGAGTTGGGTCTGTGCGGCGTCGGTATTCGGCTGCCGCTGACCTGGCTCTCCGATCAATTCCATGCGCGTGTGCGGGCCGCACTGGAGCAGGCGGGCTGCCTGTGACGGTTGGTCCAGCGCCCCGATGCGGGCCACGGCGCGTCCCTTTTGAGAGGTCCCGGACCTTGAGACCTTCCCGTGTACTGGGCGGCCCTGCCGTCTTGTTGTCGCTGTCGTTGCTGATCGTCTGTGGATTGACCGCATGCGGCTCGGCATCCCTTCAGGAAATGTTGCCCAACCAGAGCCTGGCCTACAAGAAAAGCCGGCAGGCCGAGGAAAACCTTGAGTTGCCCCCGGATCTGAGAAGCGGGAAGTTCGATGACGCGATGGACGTGCCGCCCATCGACGGCGGGGCCACCTACTCGGAGTATGCGGGGGGCCGGGCACAACGGCAGCGCGATACCGCGACGGGTGCCGTGCTGCCCGCCGTCGAGAACGTCCAGTTGCGCCGCAGCGGCGATTCCCGTTGGCTCGAGGTGCAGGCGACCCCGACGCAGGTTTGGCCGCGGGTGGTCGCATTCTGGCGCGAGCAGGGCATCCTGCTGGTCGATCAGAACCCCACGGTCGGGGTGATGAAAACAGATTGGATCGAGAATCGTGCCGAAGTGCCCCGGGGCTTTCTGGCCCGGATGGTCCGCAAGGTGGCCGACGGACTCTATGCCACGTCGAGCCGGGATCAGTACAGCGTGCGGATCGACAACGGGCCGACAGCGGGGGTCACGGAGCTCCATCTCACCCACCGCGGGATGGAGGAAAAGCTCGAAACCGGCACCCTGGGCGACAGTAAGCGGACTGTCTGGCAGCCTGGTAAGAGCGATCCGGAGCGGGAAGCGGAGATGCTGCGCCGTCTGATGCTGTTCCTGGGTGCTCCGGAAAAGCAGGCTGCCGCCGCCGTCGCCGTCGCCGGCACCGTCGCTGCGCCAACCTCAACGCGGGCGGCCTCCCCGGTGCGCTTGGTCAGCGAAGGCGCCGGGCCTCAACTGCTGATTGCGGACGAATTCCGCCGCGGTTGGCGGATGACCGGCTCGGCGCTCGACCGCGCCGGCTTCGCGGTGGAGGACCGTGACCTGAGTCGCGGCATCTATTTCGTCCGTTATCAGGATGCGGATGGCGCGGGGGCCGGGAAGCGGAGCCTCGTCGATCGACTGGCCTTCTGGCGCAAGGACGGGATCGACCGGGTGAAGCAGTATCAGATCAAGGTCGAGGGTAACGACACCGAAACGCGCGTCAGCGTGCTTGATGCGAAAGGCAACCGGGATAATTCCACCGGTGCGCAGCGTATCCTCACCCTGCTGCAGGAGCAGATGAAGGGCTAGACGCCCAGAGTTGATGGCATGCGTTCGGGACCCAGTCGCGCACTCCTGCTGCCTGGCTTCGCCTTGGCGGCCGGGGTGGCCTGCGCGGTCTGGGCTACCGACCCGGTGCTTGAGGCGCCGATTCAGGCGCGAGAAGGTGCGGGCGCCTGGTACGAGCAGGCGTTGAACGAGGTCAATGCGGGACAGACGCCTGCCGCCTATCTCAGCATCAAGAACGCCCTGCGGCAAGATCCCTTTTCCCTCGCTGGCCACCTGCTGCTCGCTCGCGTCTACATCCAACTCGGTCAAGGTGACAAGGCCGAGAAAGAACTCCTGATCGCGGATGGGCTCGGGGCTCACCAGTCATTGACGCTGATCCCGCGCGCCCGTTCCTATCTGTTGCAGGGCAACGCCGAAAAGCTGCTCGGCGAGTTGTTTCCGCCGGGAACCCTGGCCGACGAGGACGCCGAGCTATTGGCCTTGCGCGGCCAGGCCCACGTGCAGCTCGGTCAGTTGTACGACGCCCAACGGGCGTTCGATCAAGCCGGCGAACGCGATCCCACGAATGTCAGCGCCATCTTGGGTCGGGTCCATGTCCTGATGTTGCAAGGCGATCTCAACGCGGCGTCAGGTGACGCGCGTCGTGCCGTCGCGCTGGCCCCGGATAATCCGCGTGCCTGGTTGCTGCGCGGGATGCTGTTGCGTGGTCTGAGCGATGTGCCCGCCGCACTGCGGGATTTCGAGCGGGCGGTCGCGGTTCTGCCGGCCTATTTGCCCGCGCAGGTTGCCCGGATCAGTGCCTTGCTCGAACTGGATCGATTCGATCAGGCACTGGCTGCCGCGGAAGAATTACTGAGGCTTTATCCGCGCGATCCGCGCGCCTTCTATCTGAAGGCGGTCATTCAGGCGCGTCGGCACGATGTCGACTCGGCCCAGGCCGCCCTGCGTCAAACCGAGGCGCTGATCTCCCAGTTGCCGCGTGAACTGATCGACGCGCATCCGCCGACCCTCTTGCTGGCGGGTATGGTGAACTTCAGCCTGAAGCAATGGACCGAGGCAACCAGTTACCTCGCGCCATTTCTCGATCAATTTCCCGATACGGTCGGCCCGCGGATCCTCTTGGCCCGAATCGCGCTCGATCGGCAACAGAATGACCGGGCCATCCGGCTGCTTGAACCGGCACTGAGTCTGGCGCCAGGCGATCAGCAGGTGTTATCACTGCTGGCCGAAGCCTTTATGCGCGACGGGCAGCACGTCAAGGCCGCGCTGTTCCTGCAGCAGGCGCTGGAGGCGGGGGACGACAATCTGGTGTTGCGCACCCAGCGCGCGGTCAATCAGTTCGGGCTCGGCCGCAAGGCGCAGGCGATCGAGGAATTGGGTGCGGTCGTCGCGGCCGATCCTCAGTATGCGGAGGCGGGCGCGACACTGGTCGTCACCAGCCTGAAGGAGCGGCGTTTCGAGGAGGCCGTCAAGGTTGCCGCGCAACTGCTGAATGCCTATCCGGAGAATATCACCTATCTGAACCTCTATGGTGTCGCTCAATTGGCGGCCGGGAACCGGGCGGCGGCCCGCTGGGCCTTTGATCTCGCTTTGGCCCTGGACTGGCGCTTTGTTCCGGCGCAACTCAACCTTGCGGAGTTGGACCTGCGGGAGAACCGCCCGAATGCGGCCCGCGACCGTTTGCAGTTGGTGCTGGCCCGCAACCCGGATCAGCTCTCCGCGCTGTTGCTGTTAGCCCGGACGCTCGAGCAGCTGGGCCTGCCCGAGCAGGCGCGGCAATTGGCGGAGCGGGCGGTCAGTTCGGACCCGACCGCGGTCCCGGCGGCCGTTTACCTGACCGACTTGTTGTTGAAGATGCAGCAGACCGAAGCGGCGCTGACGGTGGTCGAAACGGTCGAAGCGCGCGCGGCGGACCCGGAAGATCTCGCGCTGTTGGTCGCGTTGAGCCGGGCCTATCTCGCCAATGGCCACCGCGCAACCGCACAGGTGGTGCTGCAGCGGGGTTCCAGTCTGGCTGGTTACCATGCGGCCGGTTTGCTTGAACTGGCGCTCCTGCAACGGCAGGCGGGTGACCGCAATGGAGCAATCTGGTCCCTCGAAAAAGCGGTCAAGGGACAGCCGCGGTACCTTCCGACCCGGATCAAGTTGGGAGAGCTGTACGCCGAGGTCGGCAAGCTCGACCAGGCGGAGACCTTGGCCACGGCCTTGACCAAGGACTTTCCGCAGGAACCTTACGGGGAGCATCTGCTGGGGACCATCGCACGCGCGCGCGGTGACGATGCGCGCGCGCTTGAACACTTCAAGCGGGCACTGAAACTGCGCGAGTCGCCCATTCTGGCGGTCAGGACCTATGAAACCCTGCGGGTTGCTCAGGGCGTCGGGCCGGCGACCGACTTTCTCCGGCGGTGGGTCGAGAAACATCCGGACGATGCGGTCGCCAGACAAGCCTTGGCCGAGGGTTTGTTCCGCGGGGGGCGGGTCGCCGAGGCCAAGGCGATCTATCAAAGTGCGCTCTTGCGCACGCCCGACAATGCCATTTTGTTGAATAATTTGGCATTGATCTATGCTCAGGAAGGTGACGCGCAGGGGATCGCGCTTGCGCGCAAAGCCCAGGCACTGCTGCCGGTGCCTGAGATCACCGATACCCTGGGCTGGGTACTGGTCCGTGCCGGCCAGCTCGCCGACGGTTTAAGTTATCTGCGCGATGCCCAGTCCCGCGCGGCCGCTGAGCCTGGGATCAGCTACCACATCGCCTACGCCCTGGTGCGCATGGGACGTGATGAAGACGCGTTACGCGAGCTCACGCTGTTGTTTCGCAAGGGGTCTGACTTCCCGGAGCGGGAGGCGGCGGACCAGCTGCGCCGGGAGGTCCAGGCGCGTCTTGGACGGGGTACCGGCGCGCGGGACGCTGGACTCGATCCGGTGGTCGAGTGACGCGGCCGGCGCATGACCTGTTGTCGATGCCGCGGGACCTTGCCCGGTTTGTGCTTTCTCCTTGCAGGGCCCCGGTCTTGGTTTCCCCTGGCGCGTTACTGGGGTATTGTGTTGTCTGTTGTCCGACCGCGACTGATCCGATCGTCTGCTATGTTCGACCACCTGCTGATCATCTGTGCTGGAAACCTCTGCCGCAGCCCGCTGGCCGAGGTGATGATGCGTGATCGCCTGGCGCGATCAGGCAAGGCGGTCGAGGTGCGCTCCGCCGGCCTGATCGCCGCCGTGGATGATCCGGCGGATGAAATGATCCGACTCGTGGCGGCCGGGCACGGTCTGGACCTGAGCGCGCATCGCTCCCGACCGATCGACCCCGAACTGATGCGGTGGGCCGATCTGGTGTTGGTCATGGAGGGAGATCATCGTCGCCACTTGCTGCAGTTGGCCCCGTCGAGCGCGGGCAAG
>NZ_CAIZIZ010000412.1 GCF_903933125.1 uncultured Lamprocystis sp.
GTCCGAGACTGCCTAAGGTGATTTCCGCGAAAAATCCAACCCGTAGGAGCCCGCTTGCGGGCGACGGGTGGGGGCACAATGACGCGATTCCGGCAGGTCACGTCGCCCGCAAGCGGGCTCCTACGGAGCTTGATTCTTGATAGCGTCATATTCGGAAATCGCCTAAAGTCCGACAGGCTGCCAGCACCCTATTCCAACTCAAGCCGTCATTCCGGCAGGATGCCGGAATCCAGTGCCACGGATGGCAACCCTCAACGAGTAAGTATCCGCAAGATAAGCGGGAACGCCCTACTCGAACGGGGTGCCATCCAAAGTGATGTGGTTGCCCCCGCGCCTCGAATCAGCGGAAAATGATCGTTGGATCTCGTAAGATGTTGGAAATCGCAGCATGCCTTCTGAAGGAGCGCATCCCATGGGTTCTGTCGTCGCACTCTACGAAGCCCTGGCCAGTGCCCAGGACGAGCGGGCGCGCGCGCGGGTCATCGCCGAGGCCTTCGAGCGCCTCGAAGAACGCTACCCGAACCTGCCGGAACTGGCCACCCAGGGGCATTTGCGCGAGGGCGAACTACGATTGCAGAAGGACATCGAACTGGTCCGCGCCGAACTGAAGGAAACTGAACTGCGGTTACAGAAGGAAATCGCGCAGGTGCGCGCGGACCTGATGGTCCAGATCGAGCAGTTGCGCGGGGAGGTCAGAACCGCCATCGAGCGCAGTCGCAACAGCCTGTTGTTGTGGCTCATCCCACTGATGTTCGCCCAGGTCGGCGCCATCGCGGCCTTGGTGAAGCTGCTGTAGGCTCCGGCCGGCCAAGCGAACCTGGTCAGCACCACCGGCAACCGCGCGCACCCCTGCACCTGCATGGTGGATATTTCACCACGTCGCGGTTAATATTCGACCATGTACAGGCGCAACTGCGAGCCGGAACTGATCGCCGCTCTGGCCGATACGCCGGTCGTGCTCCTGAACGGCGCGCGCCAGACCGGCAAGAGCACCCTGGTGACCACCCTGACCACCGCCGCGGCGTCCGGAGTTGCGGCGACCCTCGTGACCCTTGACGATGCCACTGCCCTGGCGGCGGCCACGAACGATCCCCAGGGCTTCATCGCCGGACTCGGCACCTTGGCTGTGATCGATGAAGTCCAGAAAGCCCCTGGACTGTTCCCGGCCATCAAACTCTCAGTCGATCGGGACCGCCGACCCGGGCGCTTCCTGCTGACCGGTTCGGCCAATGTTCTGATGCTGCCGCGCCTGTCGGAGTCCCTGGCCGGACGCATGGAGATTTTGACCCTGGAGCCGCTGTCACAAGGCGAACTCCACGGACACCGCGAGTCCCTGATCGACGCCGTCTTTGCCGGGACATTGCCGCCACTGAATCCGGCCGTTGCAGCGGACTTGAAAGACATCGTCATCGCCGGCGGCTACCCGGAGGCATTGCGTCGGGCACCAGGCCGACGCCGCGATGCCTGGTTTGCCGCCTATGTCACCGCCCTGCTGCAACGCGACGTCCGTGACTTGGCGAACATCGAGGGGCTGACCGACATGCCGCGGCTGTTGACACTCCTGGCCGGACGTAGCGGCGGCCTGCTCAACATGTCCGAGTTGTCCCATAGTACGACCATCCCGCAGACGACACTCAAGCGCTATCTCACCCTTCTGGAGGCGACCTTCCTTTTCCGCCCCCTCCCCGCCTGGTCGGCAAACCTCGGCAAGCGGCTGATCAAGTCGCCCAAAATCCACCTGATCGACTCCGGTCTCGCCGCTCACCTCGCCGGACACACGGCCGACTCATTGACGCGCAACCCCGTCCATTTCGGCGGCCTGCTGGAGACGTTCGTGATCGGCGAGATTCGCAAGCAGGCGGCCTGGTCCACGACCCGGACGCGGTTGTATCACTATCGAACAATCACCGGGCGCGAAGTGGATCTGGTGTTGGAGGACGCGGCCGGTCGGCTCGTCGGTATCGAGGTCAAGGCAGCGGCTTCGGTCTCAGCCAAAGACTTCGCCGGTTTGGACGCCTTGGCGGAAGACAGCGGCGGTCGACTGAGCGCCGGCATCTGCTTCTATACGGGCGAGCAGGTCGTCTCTTTCGGCCGCAGTCGATACGCACTCCCCGTCAGTGCGTTGTGGCGATTCGTAGAGCCTTAAAACCTGATATCCGGACATGGCCTTCGCGCAGGGGCGATTTAAGGTGATTTCCGAAAAACCGGATACCACCCACCGTCGGCTCGGATGTAGGTGCGACTTCAGTCGCACCGACTCGGAC
>NZ_CAIZIZ010000413.1 GCF_903933125.1 uncultured Lamprocystis sp.
CCAGCACCACGCGCATGACTAGCGTTTGGCCCAGGCCAGGGCTTCATCGACCATGGCGTCGATCGCGTGCTCACCAACCGTGGCGTTGGCGGCCTTCGCCTCTTCCGCGCTCAGCTCCAGGATATGCGCCTGCACCGCTTCCTCGATAAAGTGAGACAGATCGCCCTTACGCCCACCGCCGCGACTGGCGAGGAACATGCGCAGGGCTTGATCGGTTTCGTCGGAGACGGCTACGTTCCAGCGTGTCATCAGGGGGTTTGCTCGTAAATCGGTGTTTATGTACTTATACACCTGTCGCTCGGCTGGGGCAACACTCACCTCTTTCGGGAAAGAATCCCCCCAACCCCCCTTTCGTAAAGGGGGGTTTCACCCGAGACCCGAAGCTAGGCATCAGAATCGTCACCCATCCGTCTCCCCCAAGATCTGGTAACTGATGTCCAGGGTCACACCGTCGCGCAGCAGTGGCTCAATCTCCTTGAGCACACGGCGGGCCTCACCGACCTCCAGACCCTGGCGGCTGTCTTGCTTCAGCACCTTCTTACCCTTGGGTCTCAAGGGCGGCTTCGGTGGCGGATCGATCGGGGGAACGACCACCGGCGGGCGTTGGATCAGTCGTGTCGCGTCCGCCTGGGCCTGCTTGAGCGCATCGGCCAGGGAGGTGACCAGTTCGTCCGCCGCCAAGGCGTCTGCCACGGCACGCTTGATCCGCGCGCCCTCGCCATCGCCCCAGACGGTCTCCAACAAGGCCCAGTTGTTGTCCGCGATGGCGTGACTCACCCGCGTGGCCGCGACGATGCCGCGGGCAAGCGCCTGCAGGCTGGTGACCGGCTTGATGCCCGCCAGGGCGTCGACCAAGGCAGGCCCCTCCTGCGTCTGCAGAGCTTCCAGCAACTGTACGGCGAGGCTGGCATTGGCGAGTCGATGGCCGCTCGCCGACAGACCCAAGGCCCTGAGCTGGTCTGTCAGATCGGACAGCAGCGTCCGACAGGGCTCCACATAGGTAGCGACCGTGTCGCGCACTTCCTTCTGCAGCGCGTTCTGGTTGCTCGCCGTGCGTAGTGGACTGGTCGTCAGGCCAAAGACGGCGCCGGCATGATCCAAGGCCCGCTTCCACTGCTCCGGCTCCGCCAGGTCCTGCTTGATCAGCACCAGCTCGTCGCGGATGTCCTTCAAGGTGACATCGTCGTAGGGACCGCCGTGGAAGGTGAAGGCGTACTGTCCATGCTCGGCGAAGACCCGGACCAGCAAGTTCTGCACGACCATCGGCAAGCCCCGCGGGCGCGGCTGGTCCATCGCCTCGCGCAGCGCCCGCACCGTCACGTCCCCACCCGCCCCGCTCCCAGACCCGCTCCCAGACTGGGCCAGCGCGCGGCTCAGTTGCTGCGGCCAGTCCTCCTTAAAGATGAAGTGACGTTCGTGCATCTCGCCAAGCTTCAGTGGCTGGGCGATCTGGCGCATCAGCGGGCGGAGCGGGCCATCGACGTCGATGCGCCCGTGTGGTGCATGGATCGCGCGGCACAGCTCCGTGAACACCTTGCCCAGGTCCGCTGGGCGGACTTCGCCGTCGAATTCGGGGTGATCCGGGTACTGCGCGGTCAAGGCCTGCCCGAGCAATTGCTCGAAGGCCTTCGCCATGGTGGTGCCCTGCGGGGGCCTTGGGGTAAACCCCGGCTGTAGCGACATGAGCTGCGACTCCAGCAGATCGCTGTGGTCGAGCGAGCCAGGTAACGCCGCCGCCACCCCATAGGCGCCGATCAGCACGTCCTTCATCTGCTGACGCAACTGGCTGCGCTGATTGTCGAGCAAGGTCCGCGCGCTCACGCGATCTTGCGGGCTCAAATGACGGCTGTAGCGGTTGAAGCTGTCCTCGCTCTTGAGGATGGCTTCCAGTACGACCAGTTTGCCGAGATTCTTCTGCGCGCTCTGGCTCAGGAAATAGGGCAGCCAGCAGATCGTCCTCGCCTGCCCTCCCGCGGCCTCGAAGTCCCGGACACGCGCCTGATCGTCGGTCGGTGAGTAGTTCCCGGTGTCGAAGGGAAAGTCAATGATGACCTTCCATTGGTCGTCGCGGGACTCGAACAGGCTGTCGTCGGTCATCTCGCGGATGTTCTGGAACAGCACCTCCACGCGCCGACGCGTCCCGCGCCACAGCCACTCGTGCTCGACGAAGAGCTGATTGTCGTCGCGGATGCCGAAGGCGTCGAAGACCATCTCCTTGACCAGGCGCCGGCGGTTGCCGTCGTTGTCGTTGATGCGCGCCTTTTCGATGATGCTCTCGGTATCCACGCCCGAGAGCTGCACGCCGATGGTGGGATTGGGATCGTCGGAAATCTTGATCTCGCCCACCTGCCCCGCCCATTTGCGGCACTTCTGCAGCACCGTCCGGGCCTCCTGGCCGGGGATGGGCGAGCGGATGGTGCCGTGATTCAAGGCCGCGAGCTTGGTCGCGGTGAGGTGCTTGAAGCTCTCGACCTCGGGGACCAGCGCAGCCAGCACCAGGGTCTTCAGCAGGCGCAAATCATTGTTGAATGCCTGCCGTTTGGCATCGGTGGGCGGCAGCTCCTGGAGCACCGCAACGGTGATCTGGTGCTCCTGCTCCAGGACCGGGATCAGCTTGCGCTCGAACAACAGCTTGGCGTTGTCGAAATGCTGCCGCATCTGCTCGGAGAAGGGCTCGGCCTCGGAGGCGATGACGTCATAGAGGTCGCCGACCGGGATGAGGCTTCCCAGCGCCAGGGTCTCGCGCTGCTCTACCAGCAGCATCAGCATCACCTTGAGCGCCGTGCGCTCGCGCTGCAGTGCCGAGGAGAGCGCCACCAACGCCTGGACCAGGGCCGGGCTGAAGGGATAGAGCGCGCGGAACATCTCCCGGTCGCCTTTGCTGGTCAGCAGCAGGTTGAAGGCCTCCTCGCGCATCTTCTCGGTCTGCGCGAAGGACTCCTCGATCTGGGCCTGGGCGGACGCGTTCAGGGGTTGCAGCAGACGCCGCTGGGCGATCACCGGGAGGTTGCGATCCTCCAGCGTGATGGTGTGGAAGCGGCCCTCCCAGTATTTCAGCGAGTCACTCAGGATCTCCTGCTCGACGCCGCTGTATTGGTCGCCGACGAACTCACGCAAGTCGCGCTGACGGGCGATGAAGCTGATCAGCGGCAGCTCGCGCGGGATGCCGGTCTCCACCAGCTTGACGACCTTCTGGATCTCGCTGCTGATGAAGTTCCGGTCGGACAGGCGGCTGGCGAGCCAGAGGATCAGCTCGTCGAGAAAGAGCACGACCGCGTCGTAGCCGAGCGCCTTGGCGTGCCGGGTCATGACGCGCAGCCCTTCGTCGAACTCGAGATAGCCGCCGCTTTCAGTGTTGGCGAGATCGGCAAAGGACTTGAACAGGAACCCGACCAGATCGCCGACCAGGCGGACCCGGTCATCGTCGCCCCCCTGCCCGCTGACCACGGCATCAAAGCTCACCGCATCCCAGCCCGTGGCGGCGTCACCCCAACCATCGCGGCTCCCGCCGGTACCGCCCACGGCGTTCAGTGCGCCGAAGAACGTGGTGTCCCCCATGTGACCACGCATCGCCTGGGCATCGGCGAATAGGCGCTCGCTCATGTAAAAGCCGGGCACCGGGGCCTGCGGATGGCGCTTGCGGATGTAACGCGCATAGCCCCCGAGCACGCCGGACTCGATGCTCGCGGCGCCGATCATGTGATACGGCACCAGCAGGATGTTGCGGCTCTGCATCCAGTCGCTGTGCTTGGCGACCGCCGGTCCCAGCTCCGGGATGGCGCGCGCCTGGACATTGCCCTGCAGCAGCAGGTGCAGCACCGCCATGAAGTGCGATTTACCGGTGCCGAAACTGCCGTGCAGATAGGCGCCCTTGTTGCGATTCTGCTGGCTGACGGCAGTGCTCTTGATGAAGCTCAGGGCATCGTCGAAACAGCGGGCGAGCTGCGGGGTGACGACATAGTCCTTGAGCGTCTGCGCGACGGCGTCCGCTTCGAGGCCGCTAGCCAGGTTGAGCACGAAATCGCCGCGCTGGACGCGCTCGGGGATGTGGATCAAGTCCTTGATGAGTGTCATCGAATCTCTCGCATGCTTACTGTGGTCGCCTTGCTTTCAGCGCGTCGAGCGAAAGAAACACGGCCTCACCCGCGCCAATCTTGCGCTGCCGTTCTTTCAGGATCTCGCCGTGCCAATCAGGTGACTCCAGTTCGGTAGGTGCCTGGCAGAGCGAGTCCCAAAGTAGCTCCATCGTCTGGATCTTTTCCTCGACCGACATCTGATCGAGTTGCAGGTTGGGTTTCATCGTAAGAGATTCTCGAATGGCTTGGTGTTCTTCCATAGGTAGGTATGGAAATCGCGGCGGTCGGTACTCAGGATGCGCCCGTGACCCAAGGTTTCAGCCACCAACACCAGAGATGCATCGGCAATGATCATGCCTTGTCCGACCAGTCCAGATGCTCTTTATAACGCGCCGAGAAATCGGCTTCGGCCTCGAAACTGCCGATGAAGCCGATTTCCTGGGCCTTGCGTAAGGCATTCGCGCCAACCAATGGGGCTTGCGGTAACGCGGCATGGCGGTCTACCGATGACACCGTGACTTGTACCTCCTGATCGGCAAATTCCTTCAACGGCAGATGCAGGATGCCGTCGGCTGCAATTCGGGTGGTGATCTCGAGTCTTCGCACGTGATTGATCGCCTGTGGATGTGATTCAAAAAAACGATTGAACCTGGATTCTGCAGTTCGCACCACAAAGGCACAAAGATCACAAAGAAAGACAATGGGTTATTGTCATGATGCGCCTCTCCTGGCTGGTGATCCACCATTTCAACGCAACACATGGAAATCCTTTGTGTCCTTTGTGTCTTTGTGGTGCAACTGCTCTTTCTAGGTTAAATCGCTCAGCCGGTCCGCCTTCGCCCGCGCGCGGGCGCCGCCGGCTCCCAGTCCGACAGCGCGTCGCGGGACAGATCCAAGTGACGCAATTCTTCGAGCAGGAAGCCCTCGTAATAGTCGCCCAGACGCTCACCAAGCTCGGGGTCGAGTGCGTTGTGCCACTGCTTGAGCCAGGGGATCAGTTCGTCGAGCGCGACCAGCATGGGCATGAGCCGCTCGGCGTCCCAGCCGTCCTGTTCCTTGCGCTCCAGATACCAGGTGGCGATGGCCTGGGCGCGTTGCAGATGATCGAGCCCGGCCCAGCCGATGACCAGGGTGGAATCGCCGGAGCGCTCGCAGCCGGGCAGGCTGAAGAAGCGCTCTTTGGGCACGTCGAGCTTGCCGCGCAGGCCCCAGTAGCTCGGTTTGCGGAAGTCAGTGGCAGCGTACTTGGGCGGCAGCGGAATGTCGCCGATCTCCTGGGCCTTGAGCGCCCGTGCCTGCTCGGCGGTCAGGGACTGCGGGTCGGCCGGATCGAGCGCGACGCGGGCGTCGATGGCATCCTCGGCGCGCTGCTTGTCCCAGGTCTCCCGCCAGGCGTGGAACTTGGGCATGGCGCTGCGCTTATAGCGGGCGGCGGCCATCTGCGGCACCTGATCGCCCTCGACCAGCTCGCCGACCAGGGTGCGGGCATCGAAGGTATCGGAGCCGGTGTAGAGCGCGGCGACCTGCTGAAAGGCCGCATCATGTCGGGCGCGCTCGGCGAGCTGGGCGACGGTCAGCAGCTCGGGGGCGTGGCAGAGGGCTTCCAGATGGTCCAGCAACCAGTCGCGCAATGCACGGCGCAGCCGGCTCTCCCAAGGCTCGCGGTTCCAGCGGCGCTTGTATTCGGGCTGCTCGATCAGGTGAATCCAGGGGTTGTCGGCCATCGCCTGGAGCCGACGCTCGGTCAGTGCCCGGTAGTCCGCCGGCCAGTGAGCGGGGATCTCAGTGATGGGGGTGCTGTTGTGGCGGGCGAACCAGGTGGTCTGGGTCTCGCCGGCGGCCAGGTGACGGGCGAGCGCAATCTCGAAGGGGCGCTCGCCGAGGCGGATCTCGGGTGGGGTCGAACCGAGACAGAGGTCTTCGTCGCTCAAGCCGTAGAGACGGTAGTTGAGCCAGTCCAGTTCTTCCTGGAGGGCGATCATTTGGTGCCAGAGCGCGTCGGACTGGTGCTCGGCCTCGGCGAGTGCGGTTTTGGGGTTCTCCGGCGTGCGACTGAGTACGGCGGCGGGGTCGAGCGCGGTGATTTGCTGGGCCAGTTGGTCGAGCTGTTGAGCGCGGTCGCGCGCTACGTGCTTGGGGGCAGAGGGAACTGGAAACTCCTTCAGACCGGTGCCCGTGTGCTCATAAAACTGCTCCCACTCTTCGCTTGCCAGCCCACCACCTATTCCACCCCCGCCCTTGCTATGCAACACCTGCTTCATCCAGAAACAGGCGGTTGAGCTGTTGAGCAGACCCAGCAGCGCCAGATGATCGTCCTCGCTCGCCCCGGCGGGGAGCTTGATGACCGGCGCGGACTGTTTGAAGACCTTACCGCCCCGGTCGAGGACGAAATGATTGTGGGTGGCGACGAAGGCGAAGGTGATGGAGAGGGGGATTTTGTAGCGCTCTACGGGAATCTGACCGAACTCGTACCAAGGTTTCCCCGCCTCTCGGTAAGTTTGTCCGCAAAATACCTTGCGCGAATACAAATCTTCACGATAGGGCCACATGAACCGAAGCGCCGTTGCAAACTCCTGTGGCACCCGTGTCGTTAGGTCATTTCGATAAGGAAACAGTACGTCGAGAGGCGATGTATGCGCCCAATCTCGTACTTCCTCACCAATCCCAAAAGGTTTCCGCTCGCCCTGATCAACGCCGAACCGCGCGAGAACGGCGGAATCCTGAACGAAGACGTCGTCCTGCTTGGTGATACAAACGAATCCGATCGCTAAACTCACGTCATCAAGCGTTTTCTTGGACTCTTGATCAAGCACTTCTTGCAGCTCAACAGCACCACCGCCGCCAACGCTCCAAGGATGCCGCGCATACAGCCCCCGCTCCTGATCCACCACGCTGACAAACTCGCTCTCGCTCCCGGGCCGCTCCAGCAGATCCACGATCGACCGCCACACCAACCCCTGCGCCGCATCCTCCGGCGTGCTCGGCTCGCCGCGAATCCCGAGTACCGCGCGCAGCAGATCGCCCTGGGGCGTACGGTTGCGCCCGAAGAGGATCACCGTCGGCGTGCCGTGACCTGGGACGTAGGCGCCCGAGGTGTCGATGACATGGGTCAGATCCTTGCGCGGCAGATACTCCTCGATCAGCTTCTTACCGAACTCGCGCTTCATGAAGGAGTTGGCGGTGATCATGCCGACGAATCCGGCCGGGCGGTTGTCTTCGGCCGGTAGGGTCAAATCGAAGAAGCGTTCGGTAAAGGGCACGCCGAGCGAGTATTGGCGGTGACAGGTCAGGTACTTGTCCCGAATCGCCTGGTTGAGCGCCTTGTCCTTGACGGTGATATAGGGCGGATTGCCAACCACGACCTGATAGCGCTGCCCGAGGATACGTTCCAGCTTGTCCCGGTCCTCGACCTCGAAGACATGGGCGAGCGAGTCGTCCAGCAGGTCGCGCTGGTTGCCCTGTCCCTGCCATTCGTGCCGACGCCCGTGCAACAGCGAGTCGCCCACGGCGAGGTTGAAATGGAAGTCGGGCGCATCCTTGATCCGATCGCTGCCCGCCGCCTTCATGGCCGCGATCAGCAGCCGGAAACGGGCGATGGCGATCGCATAGGGGTTGATGTCGACCCCGTGGATGGCGTCGAGCGCCCGCTGAGCCAGGGCGCGGGCGTTGGTGGCCGGCTCGCGCTGCTGCCAGTCGGCGAACAGCCGCTCGAAGCCGGTCAGCAAGAAATGGCCCGAACCGCAGGTGGGGTCGATCAGCTTGAGCCCCGGCAGACCGAAAGCGCGCAAGGCCGGCTCCAGGGTGTAATCGAGGATGAAACGCTCGACGAACTCGGGGGTCTGGAGCAAGGCATAGCGCTTGCGCACAGCAGTTCCAAATTTGGGTGGCCGCCGCCAACAGCGTGTCGGCAGCGAGGCCAATGGTGGATGCGCTGCGCTTATCCACCCTACAGAACCGGCGCCGCTGTAGGGTGGATAAGGCGCGCCGCTCGGTGTCAGGGACCCGG
>NZ_CAIZIZ010000414.1 GCF_903933125.1 uncultured Lamprocystis sp.
CGATTCCCGAGATCTTAAAGAAAATCAGTGGTGCCTGCACGCCGGACCGGCTAAAGCCTCGACCTCCAGTGGCCGGAACGATGCCCAGGGCCGGCGCGCGGGCGACTGTATCCCTTGCAATCACCCCCGCGTTTCAGCTAAAATCAGCGGTCTTTATTTTCGCCTAACCTATCGTCTGGAGTCTGAAGGACATCTATGCCCAGCGTCCGCGTCAAAGATAACGAGCCCTTCGAGGTCGCCATGCGGCGGTTCAAGCGCTCCTGCGAAAAGGCAGGTGTGCTCGCCGAGGTCCGTCGCCGTGAATTCTACGAAAAGCCCACCTCCGAGCGTAAGCGCAAGAAGGCAGCGGCTGTGAAGCGTCATCACAAAAAGTTGCAGCGCGAATCGCGTCGCTGGGAACGCCCGTACTAACGGTCGCTTGGGCTCGGGGTCTCGGCCGCGGTCCGAGCCCTGCCATCCTCCCGGAAGTTCAGTCGGTCGCGGCCTGATGCCGCAGTAGGTCGAGACTATGCTCAAGGCGCAAATCCAGTCCGACATGAAGACCGCCATGAAGGCGGGTGACAAGGTCAGGCTCGGGGTGATTCGCCTCATCCTCGCTGCCGTCAAACAGCGCGAGGTCGACGAACGCATCGAGCTGGATGACGCCCAGGTGCTGGCCGTGCTCGACAAGATGGTCAAGCAGCGGCGGGATTCCATCGAGCAGTTCGGTGCGGCCGGTCGTCAGGATCTGGTCGACGTGGAGCGTTTCGAGGTCGAGGTCATCCAAGGCTACCTTCCGGCGGCCCTGAGCGAGGCCGAACTGACCGCCCTGGTCGAGTCCGCGGTGACCGCCAGCGGCGCGGCGGCCATGAGCGACATGGGTAAGGTCATGGCCGTGTTGCGGCCTCAGGTGCAAGGACGTGCCGACATGGGCGCGGTCAGCGCCATGGTGAAGCGGCGGCTCGGTGCCTGAAGCCGGCTGCGTGCATGGCCGGCAGGATTCCATCCCAATTTATCGATGATCTGCTCGCACGCACCGACATTGTCGAGTTGATCGGCGGTCGGGTGCAGTTGCGCAAGGCGGGCAAGGACTTTCAGGCCCGTTGTCCCTTTCACGACGAGAAAACCCCGTCCTTCACGGTCAGCCAGGAGAAGCAGTTTTATCACTGTTTTGGTTGTGGTGCGCATGGCACCGCCATCGGCTTTCTCATGGAGTACGACCGGCTCGGTTTCCGTGAAGCAATCGAGGAACTGGCCCACAAGGCCGGGCTTGAGGTGCCGGGCGAGGCGGCAGTGGCGCCGGTCGGCCCCGACCACGCGCCGCTGTATGCCATCCTGGATCAGGCCGCCCAGATCTTTCGCCTGCAGTTGCGTGAGCATCCGGACGCCTCCCGCGCGATCGAATATCTCAAGGGCCGCGGCCTGAGCGGCGAGATCGCCGGGCGCTATGCCTTGGGCTATGCGCCGCCCGGCTGGGATCTGCTGCTGACGCAATTGGGAGAGAGCCCGACGCAGCGCGAGCGATTGTTTCAGGCCGGTCTCATCACGGAGCAGGACGGCAAGCGCTACGACCGTTTTCGCGACCGCGTGATCTTCCCGATTCGGGACCGCCGCGGGCGCGTGATCGGTTTCGGCGGGCGGGTGCTCGGCGACGGCAAGCCCAAATATCTCAACTCCCCGGAGACACCGGTCTTCCACAAGGGGCGCGAGCTCTATGGGCTTTACGAAGTCCAGCAGGCGCGGCGCAAACTTGAACGGCTGCTGGTGGTCGAAGGGTACATGGATGTCATTGCGCTCGCGCAGTTCGGCATCGACTACGCGGTTGCCACTCTGGGCACGGCAACCACTGTCGACCACCTCCAGGTGCTGCTGCGCTCGGCGCCGGAGTTGGTGTTTTGCTTCGACGGCGACCGTGCCGGGCGCGACGCGGCCTGGAAGGCATTGGAAACGGCCTTGAACCACCGTCTGGTGACCGGCAGTCAGTCGCTGCGGTTTCTTTTTCTGCCGGATGGCGAGGACCCGGACACCCTGATTCGCGCCGAGGGTCAGGCGGCTTTCGAGCAGCGGCTCGCCCGCGCCCAGCCGCTCGACGAGTACCTTTTCGAGCACCTGTCCGCTCATGTGGATATGGTCAGCCGGGATGGTCGCGCCCGTCTGGTGGATCTGGCGAAACCCTTGATTGAGAAAGTAGGCGCCGGCATCTACCGGGCTAAGTTGGAAGGTACGCTGGCGACGCATGAGGCCGAGGCGAGGATGGCGCCGAGCGCCGGTGCCCGTCGCAGCCGTCCACGCCGCGGGGTGACCCCGGTCCAGCGGCCGACGCGGCCGAGTCGGGTGGCGCAGGCCATCGCGCTCTTGCTCGACCACCCCGAGCTGGCGCCCGCGGCCGCGGAACAGGCCGACGACTGGCGTCGACTGGAGAATCCGGGAGTCGCTGTCCTGGCCCAGTTGCTCGATGCGATCACCGCGTATCCGGGCATCAATAAGGCGACTCTGATGGAGCGCTGGCGCGACCATCCGCACTTTGAGTATCTCCAGCGACTGAGCGTGGAACCCTTTCTGCGTGACGTCCCGGAGGAGGGACTGGCGGCGGAGTTGATCGGCGCACTGCAGGGGCTGAGCAAAGACGTGCGGGACGCCGAGCGCTTGCAGCCGCTGAATCGGCGTAGCACCGCGGAGTGGAGCGACGAGATGCGCGAGCAAATGGATCGTGACCACGCCCAGGCGCGGACACGTCTGCGCTAGAACGCTGAAAAATTTAAGAGAGCTTGACATTCTGTGCTAGAATGCGTAGTTCCGCGCACGGCCTCAAGTCTGCCTGATAACTCTCCCAGAGAACGGCAAAGGTAACCCATGGATCAAGAACAGCACCAGTCCCAGCTGAAGCAGCTGATCGCCAAAGGCAAAGAGCAGGGTTTCCTGACCTATTCCGAGGTGAACGACCATCTGCCCCCCGGCATCGTCGAGCCCGAGCAGATCGAAGACATCGTTCGCATGATCAACGACATGGGGATCATGGTCCATGAGTCCGCCCCTGACATCATCGACCAGACCCTGACGGACAATGCCGTTTCGGACGACGATGCCGCCGAGGCCGCCGCCGCCGCCCTGGCCAGTGTCGACAGCGAGTTCGGACGCACCACTGACCCCGTGCGCATGTACATGCGCGAGATGGGCACGGTCGAATTGCTGACGCGCGAGGGCGAACTGAAGATCGCCAAGCGCATCGAGGAGGGCCTCAATCAGGTTCTGTCCTCCCTGTCCGTCTACCCCCGGTCGGTCCAGAAACTGATCGAAATCTTCGATCGGGTCGAACGCGAACAAACCCGGCTGGCCGACGTCATCTCCGGGTTCAACGACCCCGATGCCGAACCGGTGCCGGCTCCGGTGCCGGCTCCGGTGGCGGCACCGGTGCCGGAGGTCGTGGCCGAAGCGGATACCGAGTCGGATATCGAAGAGCCGGCCTCCGAAGACGATGAGGAAGCCGTGGCCGTCGCCGATACCGGGCCGGACCCGGTCGAAGTCGCGCGCCGGGTGCAACTGCTGCGTGATCGCTTCGACGTGCTCAAGGTCAACCTCGAACAGTACGGACGGGACGACCCCCGCTCGCGGGCCGCCATGGCCGAGGTCTCCGAGGTCTTCCTGCAGTTCAAACTGGTCGCCAACGTCTTTCAGGAGCTTGCCGAGATCCTGCGCGGCACCATCTCGCGCATCCGCTCCCAGGAAAAGGCGATCATGGGCGCCTGCGTCGACCAGGCCGGCATGCCCCGCAAGGAATTCATTGAGAGCTTCCCGGATAACGAGACCAACCCCCAGTGGCTGGAGCAGCAGCTCGCCGCGACGCGGCCCTTCGCCGCGCGTCTGGTGGAGTTTTCTCACGATGTCCGCCGCGCCCAGCGCAAGCTCCAGGAAGTCGAGCGCGAAAACTTCCTGACCGTCGGCGAGATCAAGGAAGTCAATCGCAAGATGTCCATCGGCGAGGCCAAGGCCCGCCGCGCCAAGAAAGAAATGGTCGAGGCCAACCTGCGTCTGGTCATCTCCATCGCCAAGAAGTATACGAATCGCGGGCTTCAGTTCCTGGACCTGATCCAGGAGGGCAACATCGGCCTGATGAAGGCGGTCGACAAGTTCGAATACCGTCGCGGCTACAAGTTCTCGACCTATGCCACCTGGTGGATTCGCCAGGCGATCACCCGCTCCATTGCGGATCAGGCGCGCACCATTCGCATTCCGGTGCACATGATCGAGACCATCAACAAGCTCAACCGCATCTCCCGGCAGATGATCCAGGAAATGGGCCGTGAGGCCACCCCGGAAGAGCTGGCCGCGCGCATGGAAATGCCTGAGGACAAAGTCCGCAAGGTGCTCAAGATCGCCAAGGAACCGATCTCCATGGAGACCCCGATCGGCGACGACGAGGACTCGCATCTGGGCGACTTCATCGAGGACTCCGGCGTCATCTCCCCGGTCGAGTCCGCCACCATGGCCGGTCTGCGCGAGGCCACCCAGAACATGCTGGCCAGCCTCACCTCGCGTGAAGCCAAGGTCCTGCGTATGCGCTTCGGCATCGACATGAATACCGACCACACGCTCGAAGAAGTCGGCAAACAGTTCGACGTCACCCGCGAGCGCATTCGTCAGATCGAAGCCAAGGCACTACGCAAGCTGCGTCACCCGACCCGTTCCGAGAAGCTCAAGAGTTTCCTCGATACCGAGTGATGTTCGTGGCGATGGCCGTCGTAGCTGATCGCCGGTCACGGCGTAGGGGCGGGTTTGAAACCCGCCCCTACACCCGGTTATCGCGTTCGACGCCTGTATAAGACCACGAAACTCATCGTGGCGAATCCAAGACGGCAGGAATGCCGATATAATCGATGCACCATGGACGGTCAGCCAAACTGCTTTACGGGCCGTTAGCTCAGCGGTTAGAGCAGGGGACTCATAATCCCTTGGTCCTAGGTTCAAATCCTAGACGGCCCACCATTCCCTCAAGCGCTAATGAGTCTGGGGACCCGGGAGTCCAGCGATGATCGAGCAAATTACCATGGACCCGGCCATCTGCCACGGCAAGCCTTGCATCCGAGGACTCCGCTACCCGGTCGAGACGGTCTTGGAGTGGCTTGCGGGCGGCATGAGCATCGACGACATCCTAGCCGACTACGAGGATCTGACCCGCGAAGACATTCTTGCCGCCTTGGCCTTTGCCGCTCGGATTGCCCACACTAAGCACCTCGTCCCGCTGGCCGCATGAGATTCGTCGTCGATGCCCAATTGCCTAAGCGTCTGGCGCGCTGGCTGGCGGCACGCGGTCATGACGCCTTGCACACGCTCGATCTGGCGGGAGGAAATCGGACTTCGGACGCTGCGATCACTGAGTTCGCCTGCAGGGATGATCGGATCGTGGTCACTAAAGACGCCGATTTCGTCAATTCACACCTTCTCCAAGGGCGTCCGGCCCGGTTATTGTTGATTGCGACTGGAAATTTGGGGAATGCGGATCTGGAGCGTTTGCTGTGCGAAAATATCCAGGCCGTGGAAACCGCGTTGGAATCTCATCATTTTATCGAGTTGCACCGTGACTTACTGATCATTCACGAGTGATCGGGTCGCTCAACAAGGGGTCATATGTGGCGCTCGGCGTCAGGGACCTGCCGCGCGTCGGGAGTGCGGCAATGGGGGGCCGACAACGCGACCACCCGATGGTCGAGATGGCGATAGTGATTCAACGGTCGCATGCCAGGGTGGCCGTGATTTGAACCCTGCCGCCGGAGCCTGTTCCTGGCCAACCGAGCCGCATCAGCCTTTACCCGGCTTAGCGGTGTTGTTTGGCTGGTCTCTCGGGGATGGCGCGATCCTCGATCGGCAGGGCCGCAATGACCGTCGCATCGGACTTGGGCAATCCGATGGCCCTTGCGGTGGCGTTGTTGAAGTGAACGAATCGCGCAGCGGGTGTCGTGGTCGAGCCATTCTCCTTCGCCAGCCGGACAACGTGGCTGTTAACCGCGCCATTCAGGTGACCTGTGGCAACAGCTAAATCCCGGCTTGTGGCTTGCGTCGCGGCGGCGTCATGGCTGGGGTCAGAATTGCGGGCAGGTTCGCCCGGCCGGCCGCGCGGGGCCGGTGCGTTGGTGAAGGTATCCATGATCAAGCTGCCCGCCCTTGATCCATCCTATCTCGTCGGGATTTCCACCCAGGCGGGTAAGAGTCATCCCCTGCGACGTTTCTTTGACGATGGGCGCATCTGATAAGCGGATTGCAAGGATGTCGTCGTCGGCGTAGCAAATGGTTTTCATCTGTTCGGCCCATGCTTCCAGGACCTTGCGCTTCTCAACTGCGGACCGCAGCGACGGGCGGCCAGTGCCGCGCGGATCGCGGAAATCCCACCCTCGCGGACAACAACGGCATTGCGCCGGGCGGCGGTTTCCGCTCGGGTCGGTGGGCGATCCTCGCCGGGCGCCTCAGCGATCAGCTTTTCCCAACTTCAGCGTTCGCGGGAAAGCCCTTTTGCAAAGTATCAGATTTCATGCTTGTTCGCCTTGCGTAGGCTGATGACGTGTAAGTATTAGCCTCGCTCTGTGTAAGTTAGGTGCACGACAACGCCGATGAGGAAACCTAGTATCATCTTGCAAACTGAATTAACAGAATTCGGTATAAATCAACTAAATTGTTAGCATGGTAAGACCGCCGGGGGTGATCTGGTGCGACTCTTGATCTTCGCGGGGCATGTGGGGGGCGGGAGAGACGGAAGACGCTGGCCCTTGAAACTTTCTTCACTTGTACTTAACTTATGAGTTAAAATTTTGCGGCTACGGATCTTGGAGCATGTAAATCGACGGATTGTCGCCTGCGTCTTGGGCGATGACTGTGTGCTGACGTTCTTGCAGGAGCAGCCAGCCAACATGGCGGCAAGCGCAAAGGGCTTCAAAGCGCTGTTCCGGCGGTACGCAGAACATGGGCGCCAAGGCTTGACGGAAGAGCAGTTCCACCTGGCAAACCGCGAAGAGAGCATCTGGGAATTTCGCAAGGGCGCCTTGCGTGTGTTCTGCTTCATGGACAATGAAGAACACCTGACGGTGCTGACACACGGCACCGTCAAGATGTCCCAGAAGGTGAAACCCGCCGAGGTAACCGCGGCGGTCGCTGCGAAAAACCGATATCTGACCGCAAAGAAGGTCGGACAAATCGACCTTGTGGAGAACGACAATGAGTGAGATGGCCGCCCTTAAGTGGTATCGCGATCTCGCCGACGATACCGACTATCTGACCGAAGACGCTAAGATCGGGTTTGCCGTGTGCGTTGAGCGACGCATGAAACAGCAAGGCATATCCAAGACTGAACTCGCGCACAGGCTAGGAACCAGTCAAGCCTATGTCACCAAAATTCTGCGCGGCGACAGCAACCTGACAATCAAGAGCATGGTCGAACTTGCCGCCGCGGTAGACGGGGCGCTCCATTTGCACCTTACGCCGCGATACGCGCGCGTGCAGTGGCTTGGTATCGTGCAGAACGAACCGGAGCCGATTGCCGCTGCCGCGTCGGTTTGGGCGAACCATGCCACCAAGGGGGCGCATGGATACCTTCCCGTTGCAGCTTGACCGCTATTTCTTCACGGAAACAGTAGTCAGGGCCAACCCCGGCCACGTCCCGACCGGCCCGAGCGACGGCAGCCTGATCGTGCCAACGCTGTCGTGCTCGCCGATCGAAGGTAGGGAGGACGCTTTCGCCCTGGAATTGACCGTCACGCTTGACGAATCCAAAAGCGAAAACCCACCTTACTTCTTTTCGATCAATGCCTTTGCTATCTTGGTTGCCGCCCCTGATCTGCCCCGCGAGGAAGCGCTCCCAATGGCGCAAGAGAGCGGGTTTATCATGCTGATAGGGGCGATCCGCGAACACCTTGCTGGCATCACGGCCCGTGGGCCATGGGGTCCTTTTTTGTTCGGGCCGATGACTTACCAGCAAACCGCTGCCCTTAACCAGATTCCGGCTTCTGAAGATTCGCCTGACTGCTGACCCTTAGACTCCACCCAAGTGACATCCCCGACCCGGTTCCGCGATCCCAGCGATACCCGAGACATCCGAGATATCCGCCCCAAGACTGGCAACCCGGCCCGGTTTCGACCCCATTTTTTCTTAACTGCGCCGTAAGTGCGCCTTGAACTCGTGGCGCACTTGTCTAATGTTTGTAAAACATGTACTTGATGTTATGAAACACATGATGGTTAATCCCTTGGCCCTAGGTTCAAGTCCTAGACGGCCCACCATTCCTCAGGCGGCTTTTCTGGTATCCAGCAGCGCCGGTAACAACCCGGCTTCGCGCGCTTCCAGGACAACCAATTCAACCAGATTTCCGCCCGCATCGAATGACAGGTTGATATTGCGTGCGTCCTTGAGGGTGACCGCTGGATACTGCCCCAAAGTCATGCGTCGCTTCTTGCCTTGCAACGTGTAGATGAAGAAAAACGCCTTACCCCCATCGCGCGAGACGCGGACCCCGAAGCCTTGCCCTTCGCGCACGTCGTAACGGGCGGCCTGGGGCGTTAGGTTTTTCACGTACAGGTCTGAGAATTTCGGCATGGCGTCCGGTCCGGGGTTCCTCTTGGGATTCCTCACTTGGGGCGGTTACGGGTGCAATACTCTGTTCCAGTCTATTTCTGCTCCACTTTCGAGCGCGCACCCGGGCCGAGGCCATAACGATGACGACGATGAAGTACCTCTCCGCCTATCCCGAGCCGCTGGTCTCCCAGGTGCGCCGGCTCATAGACGAGGGCCGGCTCGCCCCGCTGCTGGCGAGGCGCTACCCGGCGGCGCACGGGGTGCGCACCGACGCGGCGCTCTACGCCTACGTCAGCGAACTCAAGGCGGCCTTCATGCGCAAGGCGGAGCCGCTGTCGCGGGTGAACTACGACAACCGGCTGCACGTGGTCCGGCACGCGCTCGGCACCCACACCGCCATCTCGCGGGTGCAGGGCGGCCGGCTCAAGGCCAAGCGCGAGATCCGCATCGCCGGCCTGTTCCGCGACCTGCCCGTTGAGTTCTTGCGCATGATCGTGGTGCACGAGCTCGCCCACCTGAAAGAACGGGAGCACGACAAGGCGTTCTACCAGTTGTGTGCCCACATGGAACCTGGCTACGGTCAGTACGAGTTCGACCTGCGGGCGTATCTGTGCCATCTGGAGGCGGGCGGTGAGGCCCTGTGGCCGGTCTGCCGACCAAGTCTTGCCGAGATGGCAAACGCACCCCAACGGTGACAAGGACGCCACGCGTCATACGGCGTGCCGTTCACTGTTGGTCCGGGCACGGAATCGTCGACAGCGGTAGAAACATCGGTATCAGCTCCGGGCGATCGAGCAGGACACCCACGACCACCGACACCGACTCAAACCCATAGCGAAGATAGAACGCCCGTGCCTCGGGCTTCGCGTCGACCACGACGCCGACGCCGACGCCGAATCGTAAAGCTCATTGGGATTCGCTTCCGACAGCGCATGGCGCCGAGCGCCGAAGCGTGCGTAGCACTGCGGAGCGGTGCTACGAGTGCGGAAACGCCTGTCTAACCGTGGTGAAGGTAGAACGCCAAGGCGGCCTCTTCCTTGGCGTCCACGTTCATGGCAAAGGCTGCGATCTCCGAACGAGCGGCACGTGCCAAAGCGTCGGCCAATCAGGCGCTGCCGAGACCTTGGCCGCGGCAGGCTTGATCGACGGCCAGGCGTCCCAGCCGAACAGCGGGGATCGATGGGTAACGGGGAGCCTTCGGGCGGTTTCGGGAGGAGGCCAGGTGGGCACGGCCGCGGTGCAGCGCAGCGCGGATCTGGACCAGGCGCTGCTGACCAAGCGTGAGCGCGAGGTGCTGCGGCTCATGGCCCAGGGTTGGCGTACCAAAGAGATCGCCGAAACTCCGGGCATCAGCGCCAAGACGGTGGAGACCTACCGCGCCCGGATCATGATGACGCTGCGGATCGACACCCCGGCCGGCCTGGTGCGCTTCTTTCATTTCACTGTAAACACCTCCCCCTTGGGCGCGAACGGCAGGCGCCGGCCCTCCGGCAGCAGGAAGGCGTGGTCGAAGACGATCTCCACCGCGTCCTCGCAATCCCCATCCGTAATCACCAACAGCGGGCCCTGCCGGGGAAACTCGCCGCGCTCGGCGAGACGGCGGAGGCAATCGACTCCCGGTTGCAGCACGGTGCCGCCCCGACCTTTCAGCGTAAAACGCTCCAGCAGGCGTTCCGGTTCCACCCAACCGCTGTCATACGCGGCGGCATCGCAACACACCAGGCGGACTGCATACACGTCACGGGCGAGACTGTAGCTTGCGACGGCGCCCAGCGCCTTGCCCAGCAGTTGTGGCGGCATCGATCCGGAGGTGTCGAGCACCACGCCAAAGACCCGGCTCTTGCGCTCCTCCTCCGGCGGTTTCAGTGGTGACGGCCGGGGGATGCCGGGGGTGGCGGACTGGCGGCGCGAGGGTCGGGCGTAGCTCCGGCGCACTTCCGGCGGCGGAAACCGCTCGTCGAACCAGTCCGCCAGCCGCACATCCCAGGGGATCGGCGGTTGGCTGAGGCTGCGGATCTCCTCGATCAGCCCCGCCGGGATGGTGCCGCGCCCGCCGCCGAACAGACACCGCTCCAGCCCTTGCGCCAGGGCGCGGCGGCAGTAGTCCTCGGCGTCCACAAAGGGTCCGTCCCGTGCCTCGCCCACCATATCCGGCTGGCCGGGGCCGCGCAGCGTGGCGAGTTTGCGGGCGCGGCGCAGATCGCGCGCCAGCAGATCGTAGACCTCTTCCGCGCTGTGCTTGGTCAAGGCGGCATCGTGCAATAGCCCCAACGCGGGCGGCGTCCCGACACCCATGTCGATCAGCCAGGCGTTGATCAGGAAATCGCAGGCGACATTCCACAGCAAGGGGTCGCGCCCGCGCCGCCGGGAAGCGTGGTTCAATCCGGCATGCAGCAACTCGTGAGCGAAGACAAAGAGCGCCTCCGCATGGGTCAGGCGTGCCGCCGGGTTCATCCAAATCCTTCTGGCCCCGACATCGATGGCCGCCACCTGGATGTCGTACTGCCGGCATTGCGCCAAGCCTTCCTCCAGGTCGAAACCAGCGGCCAGGGCGCCCAGCAAGGGATAGCTGTCCATCAACCGGCGCTTGGCTCGCTGGGCCGGGCTGTCGGCCACGGTGACCTGGCCGGCCGCGGTCTCCCGCCCCCCGACCACCCGCAAGGCGCGGCCCACCCCTTGGGCGATGCCCTCCGCCAGCAAGGCGGGCCAGTCCGGCGGCTTGCGCCACCGGTCGCTGCCCTGGACGTCGAGCCCCACGAACAGCGGCCGGTCCGCGCACCACCACCGATGCAACTGTGCCAGGGACGGCTCCAGTCCATCGGCACACCAACGGCGGAACAAGGCGTCCTCGCCTCCGGCAGGAACCAGGACCGGCCCGTGCCACAAGACCTCCGGCAGTTGCCCCAGTTTCAACTCCTCGCAGAACCGCTCGGCACTGAGCAGGCAGGCGGTCTCCCAGAAGTCCTGCGGCGGACGCCCGCGCACCATGCCGAAGCCCAGACAGACCGCGGCGATGCCGATCACCCGCGCCCATTCCTCGGGTGCCGCGCGCCGGGTCGGATGCAGATACACCGACCCCTTGGGCGTGACGGCCAGCCAGCCCTGATCAGCGACAAACTGGTGGGGTTTGTCGGGTATGAAATGGATGTCCCCGAGCAAGGGCAACAGCACCGCCTTCTCCCGCAGCAAGGCGATCCCGGCATCGCGGGCCGCTTGCGCCGGATCGGGGCGTCGCGGGCGGGCCATGGTTCAGGCCTTGGCCTTGTCGTGTCCGGCCAGACGCGGCAGGTCGCGAGCGACCTCCACCAGGAACCAGGTCGGCAGGCGTCGTCCCTCGTCATCTTCCGCCAACACCGACTGGGCGATCTCGACACTGATGCGGGCCAGCTCTTTGAGCCGGTCTTTGGCGCGCATCGCCAATTGCTGGTGCTCGCCCCGCCGGTCGGCCTCGTCCTGCGGCAACTCTTTACGCAGTAGTCCGCGCAGCGACTGCGCCAGGAAATAGAGGATATCGCGATCACCGGGCGCATCCGGCCAATGCGCGTCGCCTTTGAGGATGGCGGCGAGAGTATGCTTCTGCTGGATTTGCTTCAGGAACCCCTTGAATTGGCCGGCATGGGGTGGACTGAGCAGGCCGAACGCCAAGGCCTCCAGCAAGGTATTGTCCATGGTGCCGCTGAACGAATGCAGCGCGTCCGACAGCATGTGCCAGGAGCGCGGCGTGGAAAACGGCTCCTCATGCTTCGGCGGCTCGCTCCATAGATGATCCGGCCGCAGTTGCAGGTACTCGACCACCCAGGGATGGATACCGCCCTGATTGATCGCCCAGTCCAGCCACTGCCGATGATCGGCGCGCAAATGGATATGGGCGAGGCGGTTGATCAGCGCGGAGGGCATCGGCTTGACGATGGCCGCATCCTTGGCGCGGTTGCCGGCCCCGATCACCAGCGTGCCCTGCGGCAACCGATACTCGCCCACCCGTTGATCCAGGATCAGGGAATAAAAGGCCTTTTGGATTTCATGGCTGGCGGCATTGAGCTCGTCCAGAAACAGCACGAAGGGCTCCCGACGCACAATATTGGCGGGCGGAAAAAAGCGCGAACAATCGCCGTCGATCTGCGGTACCCCCAGCAAGTCCTCGGGGGCCAGTTGGCTGCCCAACAAGGACACGCATTCCAGCCCCAGTTCCTTGGCGAAGCGGTTGACCAGGGCGGTCTTGCCGATGCCCGGCGCGCCCCACAAGAACACCGGGCGCACCACGGCGACATTCAGCAGGAACTCGAAGGCTTGGTTCAGGGTGAGTTGGATGGCGGGGTTCATCTGAAGATCGAAAATGGCGCGACGATGGTGAATTTCAACCAGGGGCGTCTGGTTGATGGTAATCACGCTCGACGCGGACGAGGCGACCATTCGCAAGGACGGCGAGCGTCTGATCGTCGAACCGGTGAAGCGCCGGCCGGACCTCGCCACCCTGCTCGCCGGGTGGGCGTCGCTCGATGAACTCTTCCCTGACGCGGACGAGGGACTGTTGCCCCTGGATGATATCCGCCTCTAAGCCATGGACGGGCTGCGCTACCTGCTCGATACGAACATCCTCTCCGCGCTGATCCGGCAACCCCAGGGGCCGGTCGCCAAGATGCTCGCCCGGCGCGGCTACGGCACCGTCTGCATCATTGGTCTCCTGAAGTCGATTCCGGGCGGGTTTCCCGGCCGGTTAAGACGATTTCCGACAATTTGGATACCGGTAAGTGTAGGTGCGACTTCAGTCGCACCTACATACGAATCGATGGTGGGTGGTTCCGGTGTTCCGTAAACCACCTTAAGTACATGGCACCTGCCAAACGCCGATCCGCGGAACGCTGTCGATCGGAGTTTGTCGTCCGACTGGGCCTGGCTGGCAACCCGGCCGCGGGGTTCGCCTGAAGCCCGACCTACCGCGGGTCGCGCCACCGCCCAACAGTTCAATCCGGACGGAATTCATGGCTCTCCGGCCTCCCGTAGCGCCCGCTCGACGATCGCCTTGCTAAGTCTGAACCCGGCCTTGGCGCGCAGTTCGTCCAGCACGGGCTTCACCGCCTGGATCAACCCGCGGCGCTTGGCCTCGATGAGGATGCCGATGGCGGCCAGGTTCGTGATCGCCGTGGTGTCGCTGACATGGATCTCGGCCGCCTTGCTCATCGGTTAGAGACCCGAACGCAGGGTCGCCAAATCGTCGTCCAGGCTGTGCTCCGGATAGCTCAGATCCACGCCTTCGGTGCTGAGCAGGCGCTGAAACTCGATCTCCGACAGCCGGGTCATCTTGCAGCCGTGGCCGACCGTGATCCGGCCGTGCCGATAGAGCGCGACGGCAAGCGCCCGCAGCAGGACATCCTCGGTAAGACCCGGATCGGCGATGGCTTCTTCAGGGATGGATAATTGCATTGGTCATTCTCCAAGCGTCGATGTGGTTGATTCGATTCAGCAATTCCAAATTTGGGCGGCACCGCGCGACCTCTGGTGGATGCGGCGCGCGCGACCGCCGTGCCGAGTCCCTGAGACCGAGCGGCGCGCCTTATCCACCCTACAACGGAGCCGGTTTCGTAGGGTGGATAAGCGCAG
>NZ_CAIZIZ010000415.1 GCF_903933125.1 uncultured Lamprocystis sp.
GCGATGGGCCGGGCGCAGTATTGAGGTCACCGCGGCACCCATCGCGGCGGGACGCCGCTCCCACGGGGGACATGAGAGACAACAGCCGGACCGCCGACTGCAAATTCCCGCCGAACGGCTATTGACGGGCGACCAAAGGCGGTTCCCGAAGCGGGGAACACACCGTAACATCCTTATGTCGCCAAGATGTGAAGTCGATCACAGTTGTCGTATGGCTCAGGCCGACCACCGGTGACCATCAACGCTGCGATAGCCTTCGTCGGACGCTCGTGTAGGGGCGGGTTTAAAACCAGCCCCTAGATCCGGTTATCACGTCCGATGGCGACAATCGCTGGGAATGACGCCTCACCGCGCCTTGATCGCACGAACGACCGCGGCGCGTATCGCGGTCTCAAGGCCGACCGTTCCCACCAAGACACGCTTCCCCCCAGGGCGAAGCCTGCGGCCATCGCGGCGCACCTGGAATGCACTTCTTCAGACCGTCTCGCTCAAGGAAACTCAAAATGTACTTACACCACGCGCGGATTGGATTGCTGACCGCCCTGCTGACCCTCGGCAGCGGCCTGCTGGTCGCGGCAACAACAGACCCCGGACAGCCCCCCGGCGAGCTGGACCAAACCGCCCGACCGGTCCAACCATCAGCCGCCGCGGATGCGGCCCAGGCCCGGGTGCAGGCCGACTATGGCAAGCTCCCCTACACCTTCGAGACCAATGGCGGCCAGGTCGATGCCGCGGTCAAATTCCTCGCGCACGGCCCCGGCTATAGCCTGTTCCTGACCCCCGGCGAGGCCGTACTCTCGTTGCGCACCGGTCAGCCGCGGGCGCCCGAACGGCATCAATCGGGCGCCCGCCCGGCGCCGCGATTCGACCCGACACACACCGCGGCTGTCACCCCCCCGGCCGTACTGCGCCTGAGCCTGGTCGGCGCCAATCCCGCTGCGCTCATCCGCGGCGAAGATCCCCTGCCGGGCACCATCAACTATCTGCGCGGCCGGGATCCCGCGGCCTGGCGCACCGGTCTGTCCACCTACGCCAAGGTCCGCTACGAGAACGTCTACCCCGGCATCGATCTGGTCTACTACGGCAATCAGGGCGAACTGGAGTACGACCTGGTCGTGGCCCCAGGGGCGAACCCCAAGGTCATCGCCCTGGCCTTCGACGGCGCCGACGCGCAGCGGCTCGATGCCTCAGGCAACCTGGTCCTGAGCCTTCAGGGCGGCGAACTCGTCCAGCAGGCCCCGCGGGTCTACCAGGAAGCCAACGGCGAACGCACCCCCATCCCGGCCCGCTATCTGCTGGCCGACAACCAACAGATCGGCCTGGCGCTGGGCGACTATGACCCCACGCGTACCCTGGTCATCGACCCGGTGTTGAGTTATTCCACCTACCTTGGCGGCACCGGGATCGACCGGATCAACGGCATCGCGGTCGACGCCGCGGGCAACACCTATGTGACCGGACAAACCTGGTCGGACGACTTTCCGACCACGACCGACGCCGTGCAACCCGCACCCGCGCCAGGCCGCCTGATTCAGGACGCGTTCGTGGCCAAGCTCGACCCCACCGGCGCGACGCTGCTCTATGCCACCTACCTGGGCGGCAACGATTACGACGTCGCCGACAGCATCGCCGTGGACGCCGCCGGCAATCGACCGGGTCTGAGTTGGTCTATTCGACCTATCTGGGCGGCAGCACCAACGAGACCATCACCGAGATCGGCGGGGCCAGCATCGCCGTCGACAACACGGGCAGCGCCTATGTGACCGGCGGCAGCGATTCGTTGGACTTTCCGACCTACCAGGCACAGCAGGCCACACTGGCCGGCGCCGGGCCTGACGCCGTGGTCGCCAAGCTCAATCCGGCCGGGAGCGCGCTCGTTTATTCAACCTACCTGGGCGGCAGTGACTACGACGACGCCGCCGGCATCGCCGTCGATCAGGTCGGCAACGCCTATGTGACCGGCGTGACCGCGTCAACCGACTTCACAACGACGACCAGCGCCTTCCAGTCCGCCATCAGCGGCTCGTTCGACGCCTTTGCCGCGAAATTCAACCCGGCCGGCTCTGCCCTCGTGTACTCGACCTACCTGGGCGGCAGCGGCGATGAAACCGGCCTGGGTATTGCTTTGGACCCGGCCGGCAATGCCTACCTCAGCGGCAACACCACATCGACCGACTTTCCGACCCGCAACCCCGTGCAGCCCACACTCGGCGGCAGCGGTCCCAACAACCTGCCCGACGCCTACCTGGCAAAACTCGATGCCGCGGGAAGCGCACTGGTTTACGCCACCTACCTGGGCGGCAGCGGCTGGGAATGGGGTTCCAATATCGCGGTGGATACGACCGGCAACGCGGTTGTGACCGGCGATTCCGGATCGCCCGACTTCCCGACCAAGAGCCCACTCATGCCGGTCCCCCAGGGCGACGTCATGGATGCCTTCGTGACTCAGCTCGACGCGACCGGCACGGCGCTCGTCTTCTCCAGCCATCTGGGTGTCACCGGGCCTGGCGACACCTCAGGCCGCGGCGTCGGGCTCGACGCGGCCGGCAACATCTATGTCGCCGGCCTGACGGGCGCCGGTTTCCCAACCACCGGGGGCGCCTTGCAGCCGGATTTCGGCGGCTTGAACGACGGTTTTATCGTCAAGATCGCCGCGGGGACGGCAGCGTCGGTCGACGCGCCGCTGTGGCTGGTCGCGCTCGGTGACGTCATTGGCGACGGCACCCAGGCCGTCGCGGCAGTGTTCGAGGATGTCGCGGCGCAGACCGTCACCGGCGTGGTCAGAAACGCGGCCGACGGAACCCTGATCCAGACCATCGCCTTCGGCAGCACCTATGCACCACTCGACGCGGTCATGGTGCCGGATCTGGATGGCAACGGCGCGCCGGAACTGGCACTGCTGCGCTTCACCGCGGACGCCCAGGTCCAGGTCGAGGTGCGCGACACCCGCACCGGCGAACGGCGCACCGCACTCACCTTCGCTGCCGCCTTCCTGCCCAAACGGCTGGCGGTGGTGCCGGATCTCAACGGCAATGGCGCCGTCGAGCTGGCCGTCCTCGGCATCCACAGCAGCTCCGGGGCCGTCGCTGCCGAGATCAAGGACGCACGCACCGGCGTGCGGCTGCGCCAAGTGTACTTCGACAAAACCTATCAGCCGCTCGACTTCGCCGCGGTCGCCGATGCGAATGGTAACGGCGCCGCAGAACTGGCCGTGCTCGGCATCAAGAGCGGCAGCCAGTCAAAGGTCGAACTGCGCGACACCCAAAGTGGGCAGTTGGTGAAGAACCTTTGGTCGCCAAAAATCTTCACGCCCATCGCCCTGGCCGCGATACCCGACACCAATGGCAACGGCACCCCGGAGATCGCGGTCCTGGGACGCAACACCAGCATGAACGTCGAAGTGCGAACGCTCGACGCCGGCACCGCAGCGCAACTGGGCATCGCCTACTACAGCCGGGCCTTCACGCCGTTGCAACTCGCGGCGTTACCGGACCTCAACGGCAACGGCGTCCCCGAACTGGCGGTGCTGAGCCGCAACACCGCCGGCTTGCTCAAGACCGAACTGCGCGACGCCGTCACCGGCACCCAGGTGCGCAATGTCTGGTTCGATACGCTCACGCCGAGGGATCTGGCCGTGTTACCCGACCTGAACGGCAACGGCCGTCCCGAGATCGCCGTCCTTGGCATCCCGTCGACCGGCGCCGCACAAGTCCTGATCAAAGATGCCGGAACCCAGGCGCAGATCAGCCGCCTGGACTTCTAAGGCAATATCCGGGAATCAACATGCCTGCAAGACCATAGGGCTTTACGCGCGCCCGTAGGGGCGCCTGTAGGGGCGCCTGTAGGGGCGACTTCAGTCGCCCCTAAACATCGGCAGATCCTGCCCCGAAAATCACCTAAGGTGATTTCCGGGAAACAATGTACCAACGTGTAGGGCGACTTTAGTCGCCCCTAAGGCGATTTCCGTGAATAGGCATCCCGACTGCGCATGCGCAGAAAGCCTGTTGGGTTGTAGGGGCGAATGAATTCGCCCCTA
>NZ_CAIZIZ010000416.1 GCF_903933125.1 uncultured Lamprocystis sp.
ATCGTAATCCCGGCCGGCGGTATGCGTAGTCAGGGCTTCCAGCCCTGACAGTGTCAGGCCAGGATGGCCTGACTACGCACCCGGCGCGCCCAAGTGGCCGGAACGACGATCAAGGCCAATTGCTTGGTGAAATCCTTTTGCATAGTAAAGTAGTTTTTGCAATTTCAGATTTGAAATGCCAGACTCTTCATCATCCAAGCCTTTCATGATGAAGAATTGGGCAACATCTCTCGCTGTGAGCATAATTTGCCTCCTGATTCGGAGTTTTTTACTTGTAACTCGTCATTTTAGCATTTTTTGTTACTGCGGTACAAGGTTGAAATTTTGGAATTCCGGGGACGAATTCCGGGGACGAATTCCGGGACGAATTCCGGGGAATTCCGGGGACAGTTTACTTAATACATCCTGGCCGACTTCCCGCTGACTTCTGAGGGCCTTGATCATCGTTCCGGCCGTAGGGTGGACAAGCGACAGCGCAGTCCACCGAATCCCGCGCAGTCGCTGGTAGACTGCGCTGCGCGTGTCTACCCTATGAGGCCACGTGGCCGGAACCAGGTTCAAGGCCCACTGTAGAGGACGACGTTGGAGTCGATGAAGCTACCGGGCATTGGCTTCGTCCCGATCGAAGACGAAGCTGCCGAAGTCCTTGCGGTAGGGCGCAAAAAAGGCGGTCAACTCGGCCAGCTTGGCGTCGTCGGCGGCAACCGCGGGGGCCTGGGGGTGGCGCGTCTTGAGATAGCCGATGAAGTCCATGACCTCGGCCTGCAGGGCCGCGGGCAGTGCGGTCGCTTCATGGGCGATCAGATCGACGGCGTTCATATGCGGACTCCGGGGATGGAATGGGACGACGATCGCAGTATCACATAAGGCCCCTGTATGTTCACTGGAAGAGCAGCCATTCCAAATGCTGTCGCCCCGCACCAGTCGGCACCCGATCAATATTGATCATTTGTAGTAACCGACGGCAACCACTAGACTTCGCCGATCAGGCCCCGCCGCGCCCTGCACGTCGGGAAAGCGCCAGATATTGCCCTCGTACCTGATATCCGCGCAGACGCTTGGTGTAGGGGCGGGTTTGAAACCCGCCCCTACATCCGGTTATCACGTCCGACGACTACAACAAAAGGGCCATCAGGCACCAACCCCCACGCGGGTTCGGGCCAAGCCCCGCGACCCGCTCCCATCCACTGGGCGCAGAGGACACCATGGTGACATCGACCCTTTCCGAACGGCACGCCCACAAGCTCTCGGCTGCCGCCGCGTACGGTCAGGCGCCCGGCGCGGCCGGGGGCTTGACCGAGACGGATCACCCCGGCGGCAGCGGGGGTCTGGACCTCTCGCCGACGATCCTGCAATCCTGGCAGCGCTGTCTTGCCCAGCCCGATCTGGACCCTTTGCGGCCCCGCGAGGTCCAGGTGCTGGATAGCGGCCTGCTGCGTGAACGTGCCGAGCCGCTGGCCGCGCTGGTGCGCCTGGCGGAGTCGGAGTTGCGCATCCTGCTGGAGTCGTTCGCCGGTTCCGGGTACGCCGTCATCCTCACCGATGCGGAGGGGGTGATCCTGCGGCATCTCTCCGACCGCGCCCTGGAGCGGGAATTGCGGGCGGTCGGCCTGTGGACCGGCGCGGACTGGGGGGAGGCGCGCTTCGGCACCAACGGCATCGGCACCTGCATCGTGGAGGGCCAGCCGGTGACGGTCCACCGCGAGGACCACTTTCTGCGCCAGAACATCGACCTGACCTGCTCCGCCGCGCCCATCCGCGACCCGGACGGCCGCCTCCTGGGTGTCCTGGACGCCTCCTGCTGCGCGGCCGAGGACTCCCGCTCCGGCCAGGCACTGGCGCGGGCGCTGGTCTGCAAGTCGGCCAGCATCCTGGAGAATCAGCACTTCCTGCGGCAGTATCGCGACCGCCGGGTACTGCGCCTGCACGACCGGCCGGAGGGCATCGGCCTGGCCCAGGAGTGCTTGATCGCGCTCGGGGAGGACAACCAGGTGTTGGCGGTCAATGGGGCGGCACCCGGTCTCCTGGGGGTCGGCGACCGGGCAGCGCTGCGTGGGCGCGCATTGGCGGAGCTCCTGTCCGGCGACCTCGAACCGCTCCTGCTTGGCATGCCGAGCAAGGGGGGTACGATCCGCGAGTTGCACGATCAGGCCCGCGGACGACGCCTGTTCGGCTTCGTTTACCAGTACCGCAAACCCCAGCGCCGCGCCGATCCGCGGGTCCCCGCCGCCGTGGCGGCAACGACCATCGGGCCGAACCCCTGCCGTGCCGACCTGTGCACCCTGGAGACCCTGGCGGGAAGTGACCCCGGCATGCAGCAGGCCGCGGCGCGCGCGCGGCGGGTGATGAACAAGCGCATCCCCATCCTGCTTCACGGGGAGACCGGGACCGGCAAGGAACTGTTCTCTCAGGCGTTGCACCGCGCCAGCGAGCGGCGCGACCGGCCCTTCGTCGCGTTGAACTGCGCCGCCATCCCGGAGGCCCTGATCGAGAGCGAGCTCTTCGGTTACCAGCACGGGGCCTTCACCGGGGCCAGCCGGGAGGGTCGGCGCGGCAAGATCGTGGAGGCCAGCGGCGGTACCCTGTTCCTGGACGAGATCGGGGACATGCCGCCCGCCATGCAGTCGCGCCTGCTGCGCGTCCTGGAGACGCAGGAGGTCATTCCGCTGGGGGCCGAGCGGCCGGTGCAGGTCGAAATCAACATCCTCGCCGCCAGCCACCGCGACCTGGCCCAGTTGGTGGTGAATGGGGGCTTTCGGGAGGACCTGTATTACCGGCTCAACGGCATCACGCTGCATCTGACCCCGCTGCGGCTGCGCGGCGATCTGGAAGAACTCGTGCTGCGGGTGCTGGAGGCGCAGAACGACACCGGCGCCGAACTGCGCGTGACCCCGGCGGCCATGGCGGCGCTGCTGGCCTTCGAGTGGCCAGGCAACATCCGGCAACTGCGCAACGTCATCCGCACCGCGGTGGCGCTCTGCGAGCAGGGCATCATCGAGGTCGATCATCTCAATCTGCCGCGCTTGCCGCGTACCGCCGCGCCGGCACCCGCGGTGATCGCCGATCCGCAGGCGCTGCCGGCGGGCGCCGAGGGCCCGCTCAAGGCGGCAGAGATCCAGTTGATCCGCGACTGTCTCGACCGCCACGGCTGGAACATCTCGCGCACCGCCGAGACGCTGAACATGAGCCGCAACACCCTTTACCGGAAGATCCGCCGCTATGGGATCGCGCCAAGCTGACCTAACCATTAGGGAACGCCTTTGGCGTCTCGGTCGTTGTCGTAATCGAAATCGAGATATCGCCTTCCTACCTGATATCCGGACAGACCCTTGGTGTAGGGGCGGGTTTGAAACCCGCCCCTACATCCGGTTATCACGTCCGAACGCTATAAAACCGGCCGGACATCGGGAACAGCATGGCACGACTTGGCGGCTTGGCGCGGCTCAGCCGTCGGACTGACCCTGCGCGAGGCGTGCCCGCAGAGCCGCCAGTTCGTGCTCCAGGCGCTGCCGGGTCTGGGCTTCGGCATCGGCCCGGTCCACGGCTTCGCGTCTGGCCTGGGCCTCGGCATCGGCCCGGTTCACGGCTTCGCGTCTGGCCTGGGCCTCGGCATCGGCCCGCCGCGCCTCGGCATCGGCCCGTTGCGCCTCGGCATCGGCCCGGTTCACGGCCTCGCGTTTGGCCTGGGCCTCGGCATCGGCCCGCCGCGCTTCGGTCGCCGCCTGCTCCCGATCCGCGCGCCAGCCGGGCAGGACGAAACCGGCATAAACCGGATCGTCGCGCAACGCCTCCAGCTCCGGTCGGCGCGCCAGGTCGGTCGGGCGGAATTGCAGCCCCGGCAGCACCCGCGAACAGATCACCCCGGCCTGCGGTGCGATGGGCGTATAGAACCCGGCCGGGGTGCGGGTGTAGAACGCCTGGTGAGCGGGGTTCTGGTGCAGGATGTAATACTCGGGTACGCCCCCGGCAGCGTATTCGGCCTTCTTGATGACGGTATCACGCTCGATGCCGCTTCGCTCCTGGTCGGACAGGGCCTCGATACAGAGGTCGAAGACCCCGCGGTAGGAGCAATCCAAGGGCAGCAGCGGCTGGGGATTGTCGTTGCGCACCACGCCGAAATCGGGCTTGCGGATGACGGTGCCGGTTGGCAGCGGCAGCCGGAAACCCATCTCCAAGCCGACCAGCTGCGCGCACGGGTGGGTGCGCAGGAAGTGCCGCACCAACTCGCTGAACCAGGCATAGACCAGAAAGGTCTCGAAATCGGACACCGGTTTCTCCTCCAGGCGGCCATTGTTCCACTCGTAATGGTGGTCCGACTCCAGGTAATACTCGGCCCAGTAGACCGCCTCCGAGACCAGGAGACCGTCCGCGGAGCGCGGTGTGGGGTCCGCCGCGGGCAGGCGGCGGGGCGGCGGGGTCGCGGACGCGGGTGCGGGTTGGGTGGCAGCGCTGGAGGACATGGGCGGCAGGCGTCCAGTGTTGGAATCGCAGAGCCCAAGCTTAGCACGAAGCGGGCGGGACCGGCTCCCGCGGGCGCTGCCGGCAGCAATTCCAAATTTGGGCAGCATCACGCAGCCCCTTGGTGGATGCAGCGCGCACGACCGGCGTGCCGGGTCCCTGACACCGAGCGGCGCGCCTTATCCACCCTACAGCGGGGCCGGTTCTGTAGGGTGGATAAGCGC
>NZ_CAIZIZ010000417.1 GCF_903933125.1 uncultured Lamprocystis sp.
GCATATTAAAGACAACCGTTTGCAATTTCTTGATATGTTACTGAACTCTGACAATACGGCGCTTTCGGCACTTGATAGATTAAGCGTTGTAAATTATAGGATTTGTCAGTTTTAGCATATTTTGTTCCGGATATCCTCTTAGTTCCCGAGGTCGAAAGCGAACGTGAACTGAGTCAACAATCGGTTGCCACGGTGCAAACGGCGACATCCAGTATCCGGCGCCGTGCGCCGGACCCTGTGGTCGCATCAGTTGCCGTCAGGTGACCGCAGTCGGCACCCAGGCCGTCTCCGGCGGTGGGCTGGGAATCCGCGGCGGGCGCATGAGCGGCAGTTCCTTGACCATGAAGAAGCCGATCATCAGAAAGGGCGGCGAGTGAAAGGCCAGAAAGCGCCAGATGGAACCCGGCGCCAGGTCCATGAACATGATCAGCGGTCCCGCGGCCAACAGACCCAGGACCACCAGAATCCCGGCCAACCGCCGCGACACACAGACCCAGCGCGCCACCGGAAAACGCCGGTGGAAACGCGCCGGCGGCTCCGCCAGGGTGAGCGCCAGGTGCTCCACGGTCTGCACCAGTTTCTGTTCGAGCGCGGGCGTCCGCTTGGGCTCGCTCGCCGGCAGGCGCAGCAGTGATCGCCAACCGTTCTTGATGGGCCGCAGCGGCTTCCAGCTCCAGCCCAGGACCGCCAGCAAATCATCGGGTGGCGCGAACGGTTGCTCGGGTTTCGCCGTCAGATGGACTTCCGCCGGACCGCGGGTCCCGATCCCGGCATCCAGCGTCAGCTCGATGTTGCCCAGATCGGCCTTCGCCTCTCTCAGGACCAGATTGTCTTGCCCCGGCACGCCCCGGACGCTGCTCGGGTTGTAGATCAACCGGTAGCTGCGGGCGATGGTGACCCCGCGGCACACCTGGAAATGGACCTGCGCGGCAATCCGGTCCAACCGCTCGACCAGGTTCGCGGGGTCCGACCCCTCGACGCGCAAAGTGGCAGTTTCGCCCGACGGAATGCGCATGTTGCGGACGAGCCGGTACAGATCGGACCTTGGGTTCTCCAGGACCAGCGTCTCAGTCAGCGTCGGTCCGAACAGTGTCTTGGACGGATACTCACGCGGTTTGAAGACCAGGCGCCGCTCCGGGCGGTCGCTGGCCGCGAGGTCCAGTTGCCGGCCGCTGCGGCTGAAGGGTTCGACCAGGGTCAGAATCTCGTGATGCGTCAGTGGATTATCAGACATATCAACAAACGGAACCGGTGCTTTACGCACCCGGCGGCAGCAACTGACCGCGCTCGGTGCGAGAGGAAAAAGAGGATTCTTCCGCACATGAACGCACATGAATGCAAATTAAAGAGTCAGCTTCACTTTGCGTTTATGCGCGGACATTCAGCCCGCTTGTCCCCGCCTCAACGAATGGCCTCCTAGACCCGCGGCACCCGACTCGTCACGCCGGTGAACAACTGGTAGGCGATGGTGTCGGCGGCAGCGGCGACCGCGTTGGCGCTGACGCGGGCGCCCCAGAGTTCCACCGGGTCCCCGAGGCGGGCCTGCGGCAGGTCAGTCAGGTCCACCGTGAGCATATCCATGGAGACCCGGCCGATGATCCGAGTCAGGTGTCCGTTGACGGCCGCCGGGGTGCCGTCGCGCGCGTGGCGGGGATAGCCGTCCGCGTACCCGGCCGCGACCACACCCACCCGGGTCGGTCGCGCGCAGACGAAGCGCCCGCCATAGCCGATCGGCTCTCCAGGGGCCAGATCGCGCACGGCGATCAGGGCCGATTCCAGCGTCATGACCGGGCGCAGTCGGGCCGCCGATGGATGTCCATCGCCCAGCGGTGTGGCCCCGTAAAGCATGATGCCGGGGCGCACCCAGTCACCAACCGCATCCGGCCAGGCCAGCAGACCGGCCGAACTGGCCAGGCTGCGTTGCGCCTTGAGACCGCCGCAAACCGCGCCGAACAGGGCGAGTTGACGGCTGGTATAGGGCTGATCCGGCTCGTCGGCACGCGCCAGGTGTGTCATCAGCACCACCTCGCCCACCTGGGTCAGTTCGGTCAGCGCCCGATACGCCGACACCAGAGCCTCTGGTGTCAGACCCAAACGATGCATCCCGGAGTCCAGCTTGAGCCAACAGTTCAGCGGCCGGGCCGGACGGGCCGCCCGCACCCACTCCAATTGCTCCCGGCAGTGGACCACCATCGTCAGGCCCAGTTGATCGACCAACCGGATCTCATCCGGGGCGAAGACCCCCTCCAGGAGCAGGATGGGGTCACTGATCCCCGACTCCCGCAGTTCGGCGGCCTCCTCCACGCAGGCGACCCCGAAGGCATCGGCCTGCCCGACCAGCGCGCGGGCGACCTGGACCACGCCGTGACCATAGGCGTTCGCCTTGACCACGGCGACGACCCGTGCCGTTCCGGCCAGTTCCTTGGCATGACGCAAATTGTGGCGTAGCGCGTCCAGATCGATTCGGGCGCGCGTGGGGCGGCTCATGGCAGACCCCGATGCCGGATGGTCCGCCAGATCAGTTCGGCGCCGGCGAACACCGCCGCCGCGTCCGGCGCGATCCGCGCGCCCGCCGCCTGATAGGCCGCATCGTCCGCCCCGATGCCCGCCCCGGCCTGCGTCTCCACCAGCACCCCGTGGCCCTGATGGACCAACTCGGCCACCGACTCGGGGGTCAGGCCGACGCGATACTCCTGGGGTTTGATCTCGCGCGGTACGCCGATCAGCATCTTTGCCACCCTGATGACGAGTCAAGAACAAGCTAAACACTATCGTTGTCGTAATCGAGTTTACGACACCCACGAGGATGGTCTCGCACCGCGTCGTTTCGCCGACACCCGTTTTCGCGAAGGCTTTACCCTTGCCGCACCAGCGGCGACAGCTCCACCGTGGTCTGATCGTCCCTGACCCAGCAATGGCCGCCCTCGATGGTACAGGTCAGATCCATACTGCGCGCAACCAATGCGGTCAGCGCATCGACCTCGTCGGCATTCTCGAGGTCCAGCACCCGTAGGTTCGGCAGCCGCGCCAGGGCCTCGCTGTTCTGCTGCCACCACAGGGCGGCCGTCCGGCCACCGTAGCTGATCACCACCACCTGGCGGGCGCGCCCGCACACCTGCCTCAGGCGCCGCGCGTCGGGCAGGCCGACCTCGACCCAGAGTTCCAGCTCGCCGCTGAGACTGTGCTGCCAAAGATCCGGCTCCTCGTCCGTACTCAACCCCTTGGCGAAGGTCAGCAGCGGATCGGCGAGCAAGCAGAAGGCGAGCAGCCGGACCATCATCCGCTCGTCGGTCTCCGAAGGGTGGCGCGCCAGCGTGAGGGCGTGCGAGCCGTAATAGTGACGGTCCATGTCGCTGATCTGTACCTGGGCCTTGAACACGGTCGCCTTGAGGGCCATGGGTCTGTCCTGAATAGTGAAGCGGGTTGAACCGCTATCTTAACCCAAGTTTAACACCTCGGATTATTTCTCTCTTAAGATCATCCGCTTACAGCGGAAAAAAGCGCTCAGTGGCACTACATTCGTGAAACTTTGTGAAACCGGACGATTCAGACACCTATTTTCTCCCGGTATTCCTGAGCTTAATGACGTTCCAGCCCGCCCCGGCGAAGAGCCCTTCGAGCTCCTGCACGATGGAGCCATTGCCGCGCATCGGACCGTCCAGGCGCTGCAGGTTGCAGTTCATCACCACGATCAGATTGTCCAGCCGCTCGCGACCGGCGAGCGACAGCCCCGCCAGGGACTCCGGCTCGTCCATCTCGCCGTCGCCGACGAAGGCCCAGACTTTGCGGCCCGCGGTAGCGGCGATCCCGCGGTGTTCGAGATAGCGCATGAAGCGCGCCTGATAGATGGCCTGGAGCGCGCCCAGCCCCATCGAGCCGGTGGGGAACTGCCAGAACTGCGGCATCAGATAGGGGTGGCAATAGGAGCACAGGCCCTCGCCCCCAACCTCGCGCCGGTAGTGGTCGAGCTGAGCTTCGCTCAGCCGCCCTTCGAGGAAGGCGCGCGCGTAAACGCCCGGCGCTGAGTGGGGTTGGAAGTACACCAGGTCACCGTCCTGGCCGGCGCGAAAGAAATGAGCGCGATGGTGTTGCAGCAGCGCGTACTCCAGACCGGCGGCAGCGCCGCGCGCTGGGCGCGCGCCCGGTCGAAGCGTTTGCGCAGCAGGAAGGTGGCGCGGTTGCGGCCGTCGCACGCGATGACCGCATCGAGCGCTTGTAGCCACTCGGCCCAGTGGCCCGAGAGGCTGAAGTCGGCGTTGTCGTTCATAGCAGGCTCGGCGGCTCGATGGACGAAGCCGCAAGTATCCTCAGATGTCCGCGAACCGTCCAAGACCAGATGTGCGCCGGAGCTTGGCGGCGGCTCAGGGCACCCCAACGCGTCCCAGTCGCTCCCGAACCATAGTCCGGGCCTCGGACGAGACGGACAAGGCGTCGAAGCACCGCACCAGGTAGGCGGAGTCGTCGGCGAGCGCTTGGGTCGCACGCGCGTAGGCGAGGCGAACCGCCGGGCCATAGGCATTTTCCGCGATTCCGATCGCCTCGGCAGGGATTGGCCCCCAGTGGGCCGACATCACCAGTAGGTCCAGGACATCGCGGGCAAAGGTGCTGCGATCGGCCCAGCGGTCGCAGTTGGCCAGAAGCTTCTCGGCGAACAGGTCGGTGCGGGCGAGGATCGGCACGGGCAAGGGTTCCACCGTCTCGCAGCGTAGCGGAATACGCCCTTCGAGGACCACCTCGAAGCGAACCGGGACACCCTCCACCTCCAGCACAGTGCGAATCCCGTACCGGTCTGCCCGCACCTCACGCAACAGCCGCGGCGCAACGCGAAACAGTTCGCCGAGCGACCCCTCGCTCACGGTCGAGCGGATAGCGCGATACCCCTCGGTCGCGGCGCACAGGAAGTCGATGTCCACCGACTCGCGGTATTCGTCCAAGAC
>NZ_CAIZIZ010000418.1 GCF_903933125.1 uncultured Lamprocystis sp.
CAGCCAGCGCTCCTGCTCGGTTTCGACCGCGTCGGCGGCGAATTTGCTCAGTTCCAGCAGCCAGATGCCGCCGTGGTCCAGAAAGACACGTCCATGCGGGTCGCGCATCCGGAATACGTGGGCATAGTCCGGGTCATCCGCCAACAGGGTCTGACCCAGCAGCCAGATCGCGTACGTGGGGCGCAGCTTGCGGTAACTTTCGCCCTCCTTGATCTGCGCGCTGTAGAGGTCGGCCCAACCGTAGAGGATGCGCGCCGGCAGGTCGCGGTGGTTGAGGAGTTGGACCTCGACCTGATACATCTGCCCGGTCGCGTCGCGGGCCTTGACGTCGACCACGGTGAGCTTGTCGTCGAGGAATTCCTTTTCGTTATAGGGGTTCTGGATCTCCACCGCGGTGATGGGCCGGGGCAGCTCCGCGCCGAGGATGGCGTTGAGGAAATGGATCAGTAGGTCACGATTGGACTGTGCCCCTAGCAGGGCCTTGAAGACGCAGTCAACCTTGGGGTCGATGGGATGGCGCATGGTGGCAGTGTAAACAGGCGTGGCCGGTGCGACAAGGCCATGCACCCCGCAGCTTTACGCCTCCCACGGGCGGTCCTTCAAGACGCGCGTCGGCTTGGCGCTGGCGGTCATGATGGCTATGGCGCTGGGACACGTCAAAGCCGGTCGCCTCGAACAGATGTGTTCGCTGGTTCAGCCCATCCCGGACTTCACGTCCCCGCCCACCTGTGCGATTCTTATGTTCGGCCGATTGTTCGGCCGGCTTTTTTACAGGAACATGGTGAATGGCACTCGATCAAAAGGCATTACAAAAGAAACGGGCGAAGCGGGAGCTCAAACGCAAGCAAGCCAAGAAAGCGGCCACCGTTCTGTCAGGCGCCGCAGCAATGGCCCACGATTGGACGGTCGCGGCCCACGCGCCGATCGCCGATGTGTTGTTTTCCCGAACGCTTTTCGAGGTGGGGGTTGGATCGGTCTGGCTGAGCCGGCATCTGCCGGACGGACGCTATGCCTTTGCGGGAATCGTTGTCGACGTTTTTTGCCTCGGCGTCAAGAACGCGCTGTATAACATTATGGAAGAGGCCGAGTATCGGGCGGCCTGGACCCGTGTCCAAGCCACCTCGGAGGAGGCGCTGGAGCGTCAGGAGCCGGCCTGTGCCCGCAAACTGGTGGAGGGGGCTGTGGCCTATGCCAAAGACCTGGGCTTTGAACCACATCCCGACTACCGGATTGCCCGGCTGATCTTTGGTGACATCGACACCGCCGACTGTCCCAGGGAGTTCACCTACGGGAGGGATGGCAAGCCACTGTATACGAATGGGCCCAATGAGAACGCGGCGATGCAGCGGCGCATCGTGAACCAGCTGGCCCGCCGGTGTGGGCCTGGTGGTTACGAGTATTTCCTGGAAGTGTCTCATCGCACTGCGGCTGAGCTGTCCGCCGACCTGACGCGGTCGGACTGAGGGTCCCCCGTGGGAGCGGCGTCCCGCCGCGATGGATGCCGCGGTCACCCCGAACGGTCAGGTGACGCGCCCGGCCCCAACGCG
>NZ_CAIZIZ010000419.1 GCF_903933125.1 uncultured Lamprocystis sp.
AGTGCCGACCATGACAGGGGTCAGTAAATTTTGACGATGCACAATATCTTATTGATTATGTTACGGTAAATTGCCACGGGAAATCCCAGAGAGCCAAATAATCTTCCGCTGCTCGCGGCCAAGCCTCCTTCGCGTGAGCCCCGAATGACAGTTGGTACCCACAGTTGCGCGGTGGCCAGCAGGCTACAAGATTGCCATAGTCGGCGGCTTCGCCATAGACAGCGCCGTCGAGTTTGCGGCATCGGTCTTGCGACTTGAGGTGCTCGCAGTGGAATCCGACCTTTCTCGGAACGCCCTCACGCTCCAGGGTTAGCGATAGGGGGAGGCCGGTATAGGCGCAGATACCGCCTTGCTCGGAGAACAAGGCGTCCTCTACTGCATTGATCGCATCGTTGTCCCGGCGCAGTTCGGCATAGCTGCATTCCATCCCTTCAGGCTTTTCCGCCGCCAGCCGCGGCTGGCGCCAGCGAGTCAGTGCGTCGGGTTGCGGGCGCTTGACGATGGTTCTCAAAGGTCATCCTCGTCGTCTTCGGGCGCCTCTGCCAGGCGCTCCAGTCGGTCCAGGTAGCTTTCCAACTCCACCAGCGACGAGGTATCGCCATTGAGCAGCGCCCGCAGTGCTTCGATGTGCCGTCGCGCCGCCGGTAAGTCGGCTTGGTCCAGCGCATCTTCGACGGTCTCCTTGAAGTCCCGCGCCTGTTGTGTCTCCGACGCGGCACCTTCCATCACATGGTCGAGGATCCAGTTGGAATCGGCACCACGGGCGACCGCGGGCAGTTGCGGGCGTCCATCATGCAGCAGCCGCACCTCTTCCCGGCTCAGTTCACCGATGATCTGTGGTGAATGGGTGGTACAGACAAATTGCAGGGACGGAAAGGTCCGTTTCAGGTCAGCGGCGACCCGGCGCTGCCATTTCGGATGCAAGTGTAAGTCCAATTCGTCGATCAGCACGATGCCCGGCGTTTCGTCGAGCGCGGCTGCGCCCAAGTGCGGATTCAGCATCGTGGCCTTCGTGGCCAGGTCACCAACCAGTGCGAGCATCGCGCGTTGACCATCGCTTAAATTGTTGAACGGCTGCGCGCTGCTTCCGGCGAGGTCAATTACGACCTCGCCGATCATCGGATCGAAATGCAGGCCGGATGCTCCCGGGATGCAGGAGGCAGCGGCGCGCTGCACGGCGATAAAGCTGTCACTTCGCGTGCCCCCCTGCTGGAAGGCGATCCATGACTGGCGGGCGATCCAACGCACGAACTCCTTGGTACTCAGCCGTTGGTCGATGCTCAGGTCATACCCTGTCAGACGAGACATCCCGGTCTTGTCGGTCAAGGGCTCGGCATCACGGATAAGCCCCTGATCGCGCGGTATGCCGCACAACCTACAGATGTCATAATGAGCGATCAGCGGCAATAGGACATCGCGCTGCCTGGCCCCCTTGGTCAGCCCTTGGGCGAGGGCCTTCAGCGCGTTGGCTTCACGGTAGGTCGTTCTACCGGGCCATCCGTTTAGCGCCCGCTTCCAACTCAATTCCTCACCGAGCACAGAGCCCCTGGCGCCGACCACACAGGGAAAGTTCTCTTCCCACTGGTAACCTGCACCATTAATGATTTTACCAGGATCACGGGCCGCCGCCGCAGCGCGTTCGGAGGGATACGCACTGAATCTGACCTCATGCCGACGGATCGGTCGGCTGTAGTGGCCATCAACGCCGAGCAGCCAACTGCCGGCCGCCACTGCCAGCCCATCCAAGATGCTGGTCTTACCGGAGCCGTTATCGCCAGCGAACAACGTGAACTGCGGATGCAGATTAACAGTTTGCTGCTCGAAGCACTTGAAGTTGGTCAGCGTGAGTTGGTCTATTTTCATAATCGTCACTGACTCGACAGGTAAATTCTGCGCCGGAAATCGCCGATCTCTACAGTGTCGAATCTTACGTTCATAACTTATCCGATCCATTCTAATGGGCATCGTCTTCACAAGGCGCTGTTCGCGGAGCCAGAGCACAGCTTTCCGAGGCGGTTCAGAACTGCCTCACCCTAGATGTTCAGCGTCTGTATGCGGTCAGCGATCTGCCGCGGCGTCATGTTGAGCAGGCGTGCAGCCTTGGCCTGGACCCAGCCGGCATCTTCCAGGGCGACGATAACCCACTCGCGCTCGCCCAGGTCAGAACTATCCAGGTCGACCTTGGGGACCGACTCCCTCGGCAGCCAGACTCGCCAGGGTGTGAGGTTACGCTCGATCCGACCCCTGTCAATGGCAGCGGGGACGGCAAAATTTGCCATCCTGTCCCGCGGCGATTTTTGGTCAAGCTCCCAACCGACGCGGTCGCAGGAATGGCCGACACCAGTATGGGGGATTGCCGGTGTCCTGCCCAACCCGGATGCCAGAACCAGTCGACTTGTGACCACCCAATCCCTCCCCTGGCATACCGACCTGTACTCTCTGCGTCACCAAAGTGTCACAACTTGAAACGCGGCGAACGCCGGGTCTCGCGTCACCAGGACCATGGATTCCAACTCACTCTGCGCCGCCAGCATCCGATCGAAGGGGTCGCGATGGGCCAGGACGTAGCCTCCCGCGCGAAGTCCATGGCGATAGCTGACGGGCAGGTGGAGGAAGCCGTCAGCGGCGACCAGTTCCGCAAACTGCTCGGCCGCGTGGGGGACTTCATCGAGTTTGCCGAGCCGCTGCTTGGTCGCGATCTCCCAGGCCGTCGCCGCGCTGACGTGGACCGTGTTGGTTTCATCGGCGATGGCGGCCTGCGCCCTGGCGGACAGTTGCCGGTCGGCGGTAAACCACCACAGGAGCGCATGGGTATCGAGCAGCAGCCGCATCAACGGCCTTCCCAGGCGTCCAGCTCTTCCGGGGGTAGCGGGTCGCAGAAGGCGTCGGTCACGCGGCCTGCCAGGCGCCCCGGTTGACGCCGTGCGGGTGCGGGCGCCAAGGGCATCAGGCGTGCGTATGGCTTGCCGGCCTTGGCCAGGATGATCTCCTGACCGGCATGGGCCTGCTTTAGAAGCTTGGAAAGGTGAGTCTTGGCCTCGTGAACGTTGACGGTCAGCGTCATTGGCGGCTCCTGATGGACTCAGTGCTCGGACTAAGTCTAGCGAGAATGACGGTGGGATGGAAGAAAGGCGATGTATGGGCTTCGGGCTCGCCGTGCTGTTCGGGACCGCCCCCTAAGGCGATTTCTGTCATGTAAGGGCGACTGAAGTCGCCCCTGGACATCGGTAGATCATTTCCCGGAAATCACCTTAGCCAAAAGGCGTAATGTGTCCCCTATGGGTCAACCGCCGGATCACGATCGATCCCGGCTTGCCTTACGCGCGCGGTCGACCACCAGCAGGTCGCCATCGCGGATACTCAAAACTGACGATTCGCTGACAACCCCGCACAGGCTGCGGTCAGGCGCCCACTGTTAGCCTGGCATCCGGTCGCGTTCAGTTGCGCTGCTATCGACCCGGCCGCCTTGCCTGTTGCGCGGCGGTGTGTCGGCGTGCGCCATGCTGCCGACTGGTTTCGGCAGCGGGCGCTGTCGATTGCCGAGAGGATTGAGCGGGGCGAGAGTCTCGCGGGATACGCATCATGTCAAACGCAACGCTGGTCCTGTTGATTACCGCGGCTATCCTGGCCCAGGTCGCGGCTGTTGGTCTGTTCGGGTGGCAACGCCAGCGCGCACGATTCCGGCAACTGACGCTGTCGGGCGAAGCGGCTGGAGAGGAGGTAAGGCCGGCCCGTGCCTTATCCAGGCAGCTTCCTGAAGCTGAGCCTGCCTTGGTTGCGGCGGGTGCGGCGAGTGTGTCTCCTGCAGCCTGGTCCGGCTATCGGGAGTTCCGGATCGACCGGCGCGTCGTTGAGGACGAGGGCGGTGCAGTGTGTTCTTTCTACCTGGTCCCCGTCGACGGCGGGAGCCTGCCGCCGTACCGGCCCGGTCAGTATCTCACCTTCCGGCTGGAAGTGCCTGACCCTGCCGGCGGTTCGCCCAAGACCCTGGTGCGGTGCTATTCACTGTCGGATCGGCCGCGCCCCGACTGCTACCGCATCTCGATCAAGCGGGTTCCGTCGCCTCCTGGTCGGTCGGAACTGCCGCCGGGCGTGATTTCAAACTACCTTCATGATCAACTCCAGGAGGGCGCCACGCTCTGGGCGCGCGCCCCGGCCGGTCACTTCTATCTGACCGAGGACGGCGCTGTTCCGATCGTGCTGATCGCCGGCGGAATTGGTATGACCCCGATGCTCAGCATCCTGAACACCTTGACCCACCGGGCCGATCCGCGCGAGGTTTGGTTGTTCTACGGCGTTCGCAATGGCGCCGAGCACATCATGAAGGAACACCTGGATGCGCTGAGCAAGGCCCACGCGAATGTTCATCTCCAGGTGTGCTATTCGGAGCCCCGATCTGACGATCGCTTGGGGACGGATTACCAGCATCAGGGCTTCGTCAACCTCGAGTTGCTGCGGCGGACCCTGCAGTTTGGCCGCCATGAATTTTATGTCTGCGGCCCGCCCGCGATGATGGAGTCCTTGGTGCCCGCCCTCGAGGCCCAGGGCGTGGCGTCGGCGGACATTCATTACGAGTCTTTCGGGCCGGCATCGTTGAACCAGCGTCAGGCGCCGAGTCCGGCGGCGGTGATCAACCCGGTCGCCGTGCGCTTCAGCGGTTCCGGCAAGACCGTCGCCTGGGACGGTTCAGCCGGCTCCCTGCTGGACCTCGCCGAAGGCCAGGGTATTCCGGTCGATTCCGGCTGTCGGGCCGGCAGTTGCGGCACCTGTGAGACACGGATCGAAGCCGGTGAGGTGGCGTATCGACAGCAGCCCGATGCGGACCTCAAGCCAGGCCATTGTCTGCTCTGCATTTCGACCCCGAAGACCGATCTAACCCTGGCGCTCTAGAGTCCAAGATGAATCGTTCCATTATTCGTAAAGAAGTCCTGCCGTTCGTCCTGATGTTCGGGTCGCTGATCGTCGCGACCGCGATCACCGATGCCTTGTTGCACGCTTACGGCCTCTATTGGATCGGCCGCTATCTGGGTATCCCCGGAACCATCCTGATCCTGCTGTCGTTTTTCTATTCCATGCGCAAGCGCAAGCTGATCCACTCCGGTAACCCGAAGACCCTGCTGCAACTGCATGAGATCTTCACCTGGGTGGGGGCGTTGATGATCCTGGTTCACGCCGGTGTCCATGTCTACGCGATCCTCCCCTGGTTGGCGCTGCTGGCCATGCTGGTCACCCTGGCCAGCGGGATGACCGGGCAATATCTGCTCGGCCGCTCACGCCGCGAATTGAGCGAAAAACGGGAGTTCCACATCCGGCACGGGGATGCCGCGACCGAGGTTGACCGGGAAGTCTTTTGGGACGCGGTGACGGTGGACGTGATGAAGCAATGGCGGACGGTGCATTTCCCCATCACGCTGGCCTTCGGCGTTCTGGGATTCGCGCACATCTTCAGCATTTTTCTATTTTGGCAGTGGCAATGAACAAGCGCGCCGTTTTCTTTCTCGTTGCCGCCAATCTGGTGGTCCTGTTACTGATTGCCGTGGTTTGGCCTGAGCACATGGTCGCGCCCGGTCAGGTCATGCCGGCCCACCGGGCCTTTGCGACCGACTGCTTTGCCTGCCATCAGCCCTTCATCGGCAGCACGCCCGGCCAGTGCATTAAGTGCCACAAGCCGGCTGAGATCGGCCTGGTGACCACCAAGGGTCTGTCGATCGCCGACGAGCTGAAGTTTCCCCCGTTCCATCAGGACTTGACCGAGCAAGACTGCGTGGCCTGTCACAGCGACCACAAGGGGGTGCAGGTGTTTCACCCCATCGGCCGGTTCTCCCACGAGCTGCTGAAAGTCGCCCGCCGCGATCAGTGCAGCGGCTGTCATCAGGCCCCGCTGGACAGCATGCATCAAGGTGTCGTCGGCAACTGTGGTCAGTGCCATGCCCAAGATGCCTGGACCCCCGCGACCTTCGACCATGAGAGCCTGTTCAGTCTCGCGGGCGACCACGAGGCCGCCTGTAACACCTGCCATGTGGGTAACGACTACAGTCGCTATACCTGCTACGGTTGTCATGAGCACACCCGTTCCGGAATTCGCGAGGAACATGTGGAAGAGGGCATCAGTGACTACGAGGACTGTGTCGAGTGTCACCGCGGCGGGGATGCCGAGGACGCTGAGCACGCTGCTGGGCGTCGGGAAGGGCGGGATGCCGGCGAAGGCGATAATCGCGCGGATCAATCGTCAGGGGAGAAGGACGACTCCGACGAGGACGACGAGGACGACGAGGATGACGACTGATCGGCTGTCCCGCTTGCCCCCCGTCCTGCGGTTTCGGCTGAGTGCTGCCGGCTCCGGGGCCTTCCTGCCGGCAGGCAGCAATTCCAAATTTGAGGGTCCGCTGCGGCCCATGGTGGATGGGGCGCGCACAACCGACGTGCTGAATCCCGAACATCGTGCGGCGCGCCTTATCCACCATCAGCCCCGCCGACGGCTTCACGCTGGATGCTGCCGCCCAAATTTGGAATTGCTGGCCGGCAGGCCGGCGGCGGACGGCCCCGGCGTTGTCGGTCTATAGTGTGTGTTTGAACCCTTGGGTGGCTGCGGTCCGCGTAGCGAACACGACCGGCCAGCCAGACGATGTACCACGAGATTGACGAAGGCGAATGATGAAGTACTTCACCCGCACCTTGACCCTGACCCTCACCCTGGCAGCCGCGGCCCCGCTGCTGAACGCACAGACGGCCAATCAGCCGCCGCGCGGCCCCATGCCGTTCACGGCGTTCGATCAGGACGGCAATGGTGTCGTCACCCAGCAGGAGTTCGAGACGACCCACGCGCAACGCATGGCCGCGCGGGCGGCGGCCGGTGCCCCGATGCGCGGGGCCGCCAATGCACCGACCTTTGCGGAGTTTGATCTCGATGGCGACGGCAAACTCATGCCGGATGAGTTCGCCCAGGCGCAGCAGGCGCGTATGCAGGGACGCGGGATGGGGCCGGGGGCGGGCGGCGGCATGGGGGCGGGCGGGCCTGGTATGGGGATGGGACCCGGCATGGGCCGCAACATGCCATCCTTCGCCGACTTCGATCTGAACGCGGACGGCAGCCTTACCGAACAGGAGTTCAACGAGGCGAAGGGCAAGCGCATTCAAGAGCGGGCGCAACAAGGCTACCCGATGCGTAACCTGGCCAATGCCCCGACCTTCGGCGCCATCGACAGCAACAGTGACGGCCGGGTCGACCCCCAGGAGTTCACCGCGGCCCAAGCGCAGCACCGGCAGCAAGGCATGCCGCCGCGTTGAACTGGTCAGTTGACTGGCCGGTTCGGCGGTTCGCCAGGGGGCGGACGGTCACGTCTGGCCGTGCCGCGCGTCGCCCATCCGACGGGTGATTCCGCGGAACTGATATGCGCGTCCTGATCGTCGAAGATGATCCGCTGTTGGGGGCGGGGCTGCGCACCGGGCTGGCTCAGGACGGCTTTGCGGCAGATTGGGTTCAGGCCGCGGAGCCGGCCCTGCATGCCCTGAGTCTGGAGCACTTCGACCTGCTGATTCTGGACCTGGGCCTGCCTGGGCGCGACGGGCTCTCGCTCTTGCGTGAGCTCCGGCGCGCGGGGTCGGTCCTGCCCGTGCTGATCCTCACCGCCCGTGATGCCATCGCCGACAAGGTCTCCGGTCTGGATGCGGGGGCGGATGACTATCTGGTCAAGCCCTTTGATCTCGATGAGTTGAGCGCGCGGCTGCGGGCGCTCGCTCGCCGTGGTCGTGGTCATCCCTCGCCGGTCATGCAGGTCGGGGATCTGGCCCTGGATACCTCGCAGCGCGCGGCGACCTTGGGTGGGCAGGCGCTGTCGCTCTCACCGATGGAGTACACGCTGTTGGAGGAGCTGATCGCGAACCCCGACCGCGTGGTCACGCGCGCCCGACTTGAGGCCGCGGCCCGCGGCTGGCAGGGCGAAGTCGAGAGCAACTCGCTGGAGGTGCATATCCATCACCTGAGGCGCAAACTCGGCCGCGAGCGGATTCTCACGGTGCGCGGGGTCGGCTACCAACTGGTCTGCGTCGCAGCGTCATGACGTCGATTCGCCGACGGCTGCTGCTTGCTCTGTTGGGTATCTGGATCATGGTCTGGGTCGCGGTGGCCCTGATTTCGCTTGATCGCTCGGGTCATGAGATCGCGGAACTCCTGGATGCCCAATTGGCGCAGACCGCCCGGGTGTTGCATGAACTGACCCTGGTCGGCCCTTTATCCGTGGCCGCTGCCGCCCCGCAAACGCTGTCGCCCGTGGGTCATCCCTATGAGTTCAAGTTGAGTTTCCAGCGCTGGCAGGGCGATCGACTTGTCGCCAGTTTTGGTGCCGCACCATCGCAGCCCCTGGCGCCGACGCCCGGGTTCTCGGACCAGTCCATCGGTTCGGCCCAGTGGCGGGTCTTTGGTCTTCCCGGCACCCTGCCGGGAGAGGTTGTCTTCGTGGCTCAGAACTATACGATCCGTCAGGAGATGATCCGGTTTCTGACGATCCACGCATTACAGCCGATCCTGTGGTCGTTGCCCTTGACCGTGTTCCTTATCTGGTGGGCAGTGAGCGATGGCCTGCGCCCGTTGCAGCGGGTCGCGCGCGACATCGGACAGCGTTCCGCCGAGCGCCTGGAGCCGATCGATGGGCAGAGTGTCCCGACGGAGATCCGACCGCTGACCGAGGCCCTGAACGGTCTGATGGAACGTCTCGATCAGACGCTGGCCGCCGAGCGGCGCTTTGCCGCCGATGCTTCACACGAGCTGCGCACCCCGTTTGCGATTATCCGCACTTATGCCCAGATCGCTCAGCGCAGCACCGCACCGGATGAGCGTCGCGCGGCGCTCGATCAACTGATCCAGGGCGTGGATCGGGCAACCCATCTGATCTCGCAACTCTTGACGCTGGCGCGTCTCCAGGACGATGAACATGATGTTCACCGCGTGAGCGGGCGCGGTTTCGCTTCGCTTGCCAAAGCCGCTACACGGGCGGTGACTGACCGCCAGGCCGCCGCGGGCGCGCGATCAATCGGCTTGACCGCCGTGCTGCCGGACGGCGATCCCTGTGTGGTTTCAGCCCCGGCGGCGGTACTGGGGGTGTTGGTCGGCAACCTGATCGAGAATGGGATCAAATACACGCCGGCCGGGGGCCAGGTCCGGGTCGCGGTCCTCTGGCAGCGCGAGCGACTGGTGTTGCGGGTGACTGACTCCGGTCCCGGTATCCCGGTCGGCGACCGGCAACGGGTCTTCGACCGCTTCTACCGACCCGCCGGTCAGGTTGAGCCTGGGTCGGGGCTCGGGCTCGCCATCGTGCGACGGCTCTGCGACCGTTACGGTATCGAGATCAGCTTGGGCGACGGCGAGGGCGGTACGGGCCTGCGCGTGGATCTGATCTTCCCCGCGCCCGCCAGAGTCAAACCACATTCGCCATTGGGCTTAAGGATCTCTTAAGGCGACCGGTGGTAGCGTTAATGCGACAGCCGGCCTTGCCCGATACTGACCGCCTGGTCTCATCGGGCTCATATCCAGGAACACCTGTCCGGTTATCCACGGAGGTTCCAGCCCGTACCTGAATGAGAGGAGTCCCCGATGACGACCCCCAAACCATCGCGCGTCCAGCGCACACCACGAACAGTACAGCAGCGATCCCGGTGGCGCCCGTGGAGCCTGAGTCTCCTGATTGCGGCGCTCTGCCTGGCGGGACTTGCTTCGGTCTGGGCGCAGACCGCCGCCGCCGCCGTTCTCAGCATCGGCAGCGCGGCATGGAGTAACCAAAATACCTTGGTGCGGGTCATTGGGGTGGGCACGCCACGGACTCGAGTGACGCTGGTCAACGCCTACAACCCAGACCAGGTCTTGGGTAGCATCACCAGCACCTCGACAGGCGCCTGGAACATGGCCGCCGTGCGACCGAGCCCCATGCCCTGCCGGGTGCGCGTCACCCAGGCGGACGGGCAGACGGCCGAGCGCGATGTCAGCAACGTGCCGTCCACCTGTGCGCCCAAGGCGCCGAGCAATGTCGCTCCGACCGCCAATGTCAATGGTCCTTACAGCGGCACGACGGGCGTCGCCGTCAGCTTTAGTAGCGCGGGTTCCAGCGATTCGGACGGCACCATCGCCGCTTACGCCTGGACCTTTGGCGACAACACCAGCAGTACCCTGGCCAATCCCAGCCATGTTTACCCGACGGCTGGGACCTATACCGTTTCCCTCAGAGTCACGGACAACGGGGGCGGGACCTCGGCCGCGTCCACCACCACCGCGACAATCGCGGCACCGGTCGCCTGCACCGCGTCGATCGCGGAGCATTGCAGCATCACGGCCTATACCGGACCGGCAGTGTGCGTGGCCTGCCACGAAGGTGAAGCGCGCGATATGCATGGCTCGGTCCACTACCAGCAGGGCGGCGCTTTCCCCAACGTCACCAATATCCCGACCAACTTCGCGGCGGCCGGCGAGCGGCCGGCTAAGGCGGCGGGCGACTTGGTGGCGACCGGCGTCAACACTTACTGCGGCACCCACGAGAACTCCCCGCGCTTCACCTGCGCCGGTTGCCATGTGGGCAATGGGCGGTTCCCCATGGCGCAGTCGCTCTTTGAAGACTTGCCCGTCGGGTCCGCGCAGGCGAATGTCCAACTGGCGAACATCGACTGCCTGATGTGCCATCAGGAGGTCTACAAGCGCTTCCCGGACTGGACCGCCAGTGGGCAGGGCTTCAGCAGCTTCAGCCTGCTCAATCTGACCGAGGACGCCGCTGGCAAGTTGGTTCGCTCCGACGGCGGCACGGTGGTGCGCACCGGGTTCCAGGGCATCCCGAACGTCAGCCTGGCCGGCGACTTCCTGTTCAAACCGGCCGGCAGCGACACGCTCCCGGCGGCGGTCCCCATGACCCCGATGCCGCTGACCACCCTGGCGGCGGCGCAGAACGTCCATGCCACCACCCGTCAGTCCTGCCTCAACTGTCATGCCGGGGCGGCCGGGGCCGATGGCGCCAAGCGCGGCGATCTGTCGAAGGAGAACATCAATCCGACGGTGACGGTGGATATGCATATGAGCCCGGCGGGCGCCGACCTGACCTGCTCTGATTGCCATAACGCGACCGGCGCCAATGGTGAAAGCCACCGGGTGCGTGGGCGCGGTCTCGACCTGCGGGCCAACGACGTGCCCGAGCGCTTCACCTGCGAGACCGGCGGTTGTCACTCGAGCCGCCCCCATGGCGACTACAGTGCCACCAGCGGCTCCAGCAAAGACAAGCACGCCATGAAAGTCGCCTGCCAGACCTGTCACATCCCGTCCTACGCCAAGGCGGCGGTCGGGACCGAGATTGCCCGTGACTGGCAGGACCCGCACCCGTCCGATTCGGCCTGTAACGGACGCGGCGGCTGGCTGCCCCGCGAGGATAAGGGCGGCCTGGGCAGCGCCGCGCTGATCCCCAGCTACACCTGGTTCGACGGCAAATCAGAAGTCGTTTACCTGGAGGAGTCGCTCACCGGCATTCCGACGGTGCCCCTGGACACGACGCTCGCGGCGAACTTTTATCGCGGCCTTGAGCCCGGGCAGCGCGCCTATGCCTTGGGGATGCCCAACGGGGACGTGGCGAGCAGTACAGCCAAGCTCTACCCGATGAAGAAGCACTGGGGCAAGCTGGCGCGGAACGACAGCACCAATAGCTTCGTCGGACACTCTACCTTCGAGTTCTTCCGCACCGGCAGCTTCTGCCGCGCGGTCGCGGTGGGTCTGGGTTTAGACGAACCGAACGCGGCGACCAGTACGGTCTGCAGCGGTCTGCCCGGCGCTTTGGAGATGCCGCCCGACACCACCACGGTGCCGGTCTTTACCTACCAGACCATCAACCACGGGGTCGAGCCCAAGAGCAATGCGCTGGGCGGCACCAGCGCGGGCTGCGGCTCCTGCCATGCGGCGCTCACCGGCGGACCGGCGCGGATGGTCATGAAGGATCTGGGCTATGGTTTGCGCACCGCTCCTAGCGCCGTCATTGGCACCCGCGTGACCACACTCAACGGTAATCTGAATGCCATCTGTGGTCAGTGCCATAGCAACAAGACCGAGGGCCGCACGTTCGACTCGGTGCACAAGCGACACGTGCAGGACAAGAAGAAGGACTGCGCCGCCTGCCACAACTTCACGCGGCCGGAGCGTGCATTGAGTCTGAGTCGGAACTAACTGTCCTGCCCTGCGTCTTACGGTGATTTCCGACAATTTGGATACCGGTGTGTAGGTGCGACTTCAGTCGCACCTGCGTCCGAATCGGTGCGACTGAAGTCGCACCTACATCCGAGCCGATGGTTGGCGGTATCCGGTGTTCCGGAAAGCACATAAGCCCCCGGTCAATCCGGGGGCTGTTTTTTGAGCGGACAAAAGCGTCGCCCGATCCCTGGTCAGCCACGGCCGCCCTGCATTACCATTCTGCTGCTTGAGCACCGCCGTGCCTTTGTGGTCAACGGCGCCACCCACCCACGCGAAGCACCCCTATGAAGTTCACCGTCGAGGAGTTCCGAGCCTGGCCCCATAAGTGCGTGACCCTGCTCGGCATGTCCGGGGTCGGCAAGACCTTTCTGTCCGCCCTGTTGCGGCGCAGTGACTGGTTCCATTATTCGGGTGACTACCGCATCGGCACCCGTTATCTGGACGAGCACATCCTCGACCTGATCAAGGCTCATGCCATGCGCGATCCCTTCCTGCGCGACCTGCTGCGCAGCGACTGGATCTTCATCCGCAACAATATCAAAGTGAACGACCTGGGACCGGTCTTAAGTTTCGTCGGCAAGCTCGGTAACCCGGAACTTGGCGGCCTGCCGCTGGCCGAGTTCAACCGCCGTCAGGCGCTCTACCGTGAGGCCGAGATCGCCGCCATGTTCGACGTGCCGGACTTCATCCGCAAGGCGCAGGAAATCTACGGCTATGCCAACCTGGTCAACGATGTCGGCGGCAGCCTGTGCGAGCTGGACGAACCGCGGGTCATCTCGCTGCTCGCCAGGCACAGCCTGATCCTCTACATCCGGGTGCCCGAGGCGGATGAGATCAAGCTGATCAAACGTGCCCAGGCGGACCCCAAGCCGCTGTATTATCGGCCGGAGTTTTTGAGCACCGCGCTTGCCGAGTATCTGCCGGCGCGGGGTCTGGAGTACGTGGCCGAGATCGATCCGGATGATTTCACCCGGTGGGTCTTTCCCCGCCTGTTCCACTCGCGGGTGCCGCGCTACGAGGCGATCGCGCGGCCTCATGGTTACACGGTCTCTTCGGAGGAAGTGGCCCAGATCCGTGACGAACAGGATTTTCTGGAACTCCTGGAACGGGCCATCGCGCGCGCCGACGGCGTGCCGACGGCTATGCCGACTGATCCAGCCGATCCCCTTCAGTGAGCCGCCGCCATGCCGATCGTTGCCCATAACCAACTTCCCACCTTCAGCCACCTGCGGGCTGCCGGTCATCAGATCCTGGACCCGGTGCGCGCCGCTCAGCAGGATATTCGGGAACTGCACATCGGCCTGCTGAACATGATGCCCGACGCCGCGCTGGAGGCGACCGAGCGTCAGTTCTTCCGGCTCATCGGACACAGTAATCAGATCGCCCAGTTCTACGTGCACCCCTTCACCCTGGATGCCTTGGCGCGGGCGGAGACGGCGCGGGCCCATATACAGCGCTACTACAGCACCTTCGAGCGCATCCGCTCCGAGGGGCTGGACGCGCTGATCATCACCGGCGCCAATGTCACCGGTCCCGATCTCTCTACTGAACCCTTTTGGGAACCGCTGATCGAGGTCGTGGACTGGGCTTGGAATAACGTCAGTTCCACCCTGTGCTCCTGTCTCGCGACCCATGCCGTGCTTCAGTTTCGCTACGGTCAACGCCGGGAGCCTTTGGGCGAGAAGCGGTGGGGGGTCTTCCCGCATCGGGTGGTCAATCGCGCCCACCCCCTGGTCGGCAACGTCAACACCCTGTTCGACGTTCCCCACTCGCGTTTCAATGAGATCAGCCGCGCCCAATTCGACGCTGCCGGATTGCGGGTGCTGGTGGAGGGCGAGCGGGCCGGGGTCCATCTGGCGGTCAGCGCCGACGGCATTCGTCAGGTGCTCTTCCAGGGACACCCGGAGTACGACACCATCTCGTTGCTCAAAGAGTATAAACGCGAAGTCAACCGCTTCGCGGCCGGCGCGCGGCGCGACTATCCCCCTTTCCCCGAGGGTTACTTCACCGTACAGTCCCAGGCCATCCTCGATGAGCACGCGCAGCGCGTCCGCGCCGCCCTGGCCGCCGGCCGGGAACCGCCGCGCCTGCCCGAGGACCACATCGTCTTCCGTCTCGACAACACCTGGCACGATACCGCAGAGGGGGTGATCGGCAACTGGATGGGGTTGGTCTATCAGATCACCCACAGCGACCGGTGCTTACCCTTCATGGACCATGTGAACCCGGCCGATCCGCTGGGGTTGGGGTGGAATCGCGCGCCGGCGTGAGGTCTTGCTCATCCCTGACGCGGAGACGTGGCGGCAGCAGTTCCAAATTTGGGTGGCCGCCGCCAACAGCGTGTCGGCAGCGAGGCCAATGGTGGATGCGCTGCGCTTATCCACCCTACAGAACCGGCGCCGCTGTAGGGTGGATAAGGCGCGCCGCTCGGTGTCAGGGACCCGG
>NZ_CAIZIZ010000420.1 GCF_903933125.1 uncultured Lamprocystis sp.
CCCTGGTTACCGCGTGTTCTCCATGTCAGGCTCGACACGGCCTCGGACCCCGGGGAGTACCGGCGCCGCTCGCCATTGCGTAGCGCCGGTTGTTGCCTACCGGCGGGACAAAACCGTCGGCACTCACCAACCAATACTTTCGGGGCTCAACACCTTCAGGGTCGGCATCACCCGTTACCTTTGCACCTCGCCTGCTTTCGTGCCTACGCATCGACGCGTCCGTTACCGGCTACGCCGCAAGGCTCGATACTGGGCTCGCGGCTCACGATGACCCAGGCGGGACTCTCACCCGCTAGAACACGCGGCCTTGCCAGGCCGCACTGTCCCCGGAACTCGGTCCCCGGAACTCGGTTTGTCCCCGGAACTCGGTTTGCGCTGCCCGCAGCAGCGCGGTGGGCAACTGCGCCTGATCGCCTTCGTCACTGTCGCTGAACCAGTCGCGCGCATCCTGACGCACTTTGGCGCACCGGCTGAACCCCTGCGCATCGCCCCGGCCCGCGGACCGCCCGCCTGTGACGACCTGCTCGCACCGCGCCGGACTGGGACGCCATGGCGAAACTCGCACCGGAGTTCGAGTTAAATCGACGCATTTCTTGGCAAACTCTCCCACTGGCCAATACCACGACGAACGGCGGTGGATGTTCCCGATCGCACCGGGCGGGTACTCGCCGCGCCCGTTCAACCCCGCCAGCCTCGCACCTGCCCTCACTGGCGCCCCAGACCCCCTCAGACCGCCCGCCGCAGCCGCTCAGCGGCTCGCCCAGCGTCCTCGGCCTGGCTAAGGCCATAAAAATCTTTTAGCTAGGATAAAATGCGTTTTTAAAACAACATTACGCCAAACGCGCATCTTGACGCACCATGAAATGACGGCTACGATAGTCTACAGCCATCGGACGTGATAACCGGACGTACGGGCGGGTTTCAAACCCGCCCCTATACCAATGGTCTGTCCGGATGAGTACTTCAACAGAATAATTTATAAGACACAATTATATTAAGTTACTGTTTATAAAAGTTTTTTTCGTTATTTTCTGATTTTTTATAAATAATTGTATTGATGTACTTATCAGGTAGGAAGGCTATATCAAACTCAACACTGTCGGAGACGCACCATGGAACTAGCGAAGCACGCCGCAGACCGCCAGAAACAAAGGGGAATCTCGCCGCTCATCATCGACTGGCTGATCAAGTTCGGCGCGTCCGAGACCGCCGGGCGTGGCGCGGAGATCCTGTACTTCGACAAGAAGAGCCGCCGCGATCTGCGGAAGGCGTTCGGCAAGCAGGTCGTCGATCGACTATCCGAACTGCTCGATGCTTACGCGGTGATCGCCGATGACCGGATCGTGACCCTAGGACACCGCTACAAGCGCATCCATAACACCTGAGCAGGACACAACCCAGAAGGGAGCCTCCGATGAAAATAGCACTATTGAATCCTGAAAAGCTCACCGCGCTGCGCGAGCGCAAGAACTGGACGCAGCAAAATCTGGCCGAAGAAAGTGGCTGTAGCAAAGAGCAGATCAGCCGCTGGGAGCACGGCAAGTCACTCAACTTGCGCAAGACATCGCGTGACCGGCTCAGTGAGGCGCTTGGCGTCCGGTGGGAGGAGTTGACGAGTCCGCTCCGACAGCGAAAAGCGGAAGAAGTTGACGAGCCCGCTCCCCAGCAGGACGAGCCTTTTGCGACGCAACTCAACATCCGGGTCTCCGCTGAAACGAAGACGAATCTTGAGCTCGTGAGTCTGATCTATGGCGTGAGTCGTCAAGAGATCATCGAGCTTGCCCCTCTCCTGTTCCTCATCACAGCGCAGCGCAGTCTGATGGAGCGCCAGGCACGGGCAGACGAGATCGAGCAGCGGCTGCAAGAAACCGAGGAGACCACCCAAGCGCTGGCGCGGCACCTAAAGAGTGCGCTCCGGCGGAGACGCGGTACCTATTTGGAAGAAGCTTTGCAGATAGAACGCGATTCCATCGAAAAGCGCGAGGTCTTCGGGCATCTAAAATTCTGGGGTGAACCCGAAGACTATAACCAAATCCCGGACGACAACCTCAATCCCTACGCAAACTACCTGGCGCGGCTTGCGGACGGGTTGTCGACGGAATTGGTGCGGATAGACCCACGGTCTTATTTCACAGTGGACTACGGGATAGGAGGAAAATTTCTTCGAGAATTAGTGGGGATCAGGGGCGAAAGTAAGCGGGAGAACGAGATTGTCCGCATGCTCGCGAACGGGCGGATCGATCTGCGTGAAGCGCTCGCGCAAAAGCGGCAATTGGAAGAGCGAGCGTACGAGGACTGGCTGTCCGCCAAACTCGACAAGATTTTGGCGAAAGATAGCGAGGACATTCGCAAAGCTTTCGACGAGGCGGACGAGCTCGACGAGACCCCCATTCCTTCAATGAATCAGCCTGACGAAGAGAAGATCGCGGACTCGCTGCCACAACTAGAGATCTAGCTCGGCGCCAGGCATCAAACCCAGTGCCTGCATAGCTTGGATCGCGGTATTGAAAAAAGCTATGTATGGGTTAGCTGTTGAACTGGGGTTTCCGGGTCTAAGGGCTGGTGGTCAGGGGGAGAGGGGTATCGCTGAGGGGATTTTCGCGCGGTTTACCCAGATCTCGCGAAATCCTAGCGAATACGGCTACCCGGCCCCAAGCGCTGGGCGCCCTGACAGTTTTGGGAGCCCGGAAAACGTCAGGAGGAAATATTGAAACGATCTTCGCCACCGAGACGAGCGCTAGTCGTCTCGTTCGAGATTTCTCGCCAAGAGGACCCGACTCCGTCGCTCGCAGTGGGAAGCCTCCTCGCCTTTGCCCGGAAGCAACCTGGATTCGGACGCGAATTCGAGGTAGCGAACCATGCATTTCAAATCGGGAGTGCTCCGCTGGACGCGTACCTCATCGCCCAGCAACTCGCGGAGAGGTCAGTACTTAAGTCGCTTGATCTCATCGCGGTAGCCGCGTATGCCTGGTCCGAGCGAGTTGTGGCTCCACTGATGGATGAACTTCGTAATCGCGGGTTCGCCGGCGACTATCTGGTTGGCGGGTATCAGGTCACTCCAGATGTCGTGACCTCCGATTTGTACCCAGCAGCACGCTGGATCGTGGAAGGACCGGGTGAGCGCGCGCTCATCCGGGCGCTCCTCGAACGACCACCTGAGCGCCTGCTCACCGATGGTGTCTCCATGGAGGACCTTGTTTCCCCTTACCTCACCGGTGTCATCGATGTGCCGCACGGGACGACGATGGTGCGAATGGAAACCCAACGTGGCTGCCGCTGGCGCTGTAGCTTCTGCAGCTACGGGGGCACGCGCGCAGGCCAAATCCTTCCTGTCCCCCAAGAACGCGTCTATGGCGAAATTGAGCTCTTCGCAGCCCGCGGAGTCAAAAAGGTGAACATCCTCGATCCCGAGTTCAACGGAACGCGGCGCTGCCTGTCCGTACTCCGTAGAATGCGGGAGGTCGGGCTTCAGTCCAGGGTCACGGCCCAGGTCCGCCTGGAAAACCTCGTGCGTGCTCCCTGGGGGACGGAGTTCATGGACCTGGCCGCGGGCCTCGACTTCCACATGGAGTTCGGGCTGCAGACCGCCGTCGCCGCGGAGTCCGAGGCGGTGAATCGACGCAACGACTACGACGCCGTGGCTAGGGCGCTCGAAGCATTGCAGCGTCGAGATCAATCGTTCGAGGTGTCTATGATCTACGGTCTCCCGCTGCAGACCGTGGAGTCCTTTGCCGAGTCCTTAGAGTTCCTGCGGCGCCACGGCGTACCGACCGTTCGATGCTTCCCCCTCATGCTTCACCGCGGTACGCGACTCTCCCGCGAACGCGAGAGGTACGCCATTGTGGAGGAGGTCATCGACGAGTTCGGAATTGCCTTCGTCACCGGCAGTTCGACCTTCTCGCGGCGGGACTGGGAGGAAATGCGGAGGATGGCCCAGGAAGCGATGCGATCCTCAATAAGGCCACCCGTGCGTTCAGAACGCGTCGAGCCGCACTCGACTGCCATCGCGACCAGTTAGCCATCAGCGACTCTTGGATACAGTCTGCGCAGGGCGAATGCCCGAAGGGCGATTCGCCGCGACGCAGCGGTCATGGCGGCACCGCTAGCGGCGTTCCGCCCTACGGCCATCATGCTGACGGCGAACCGAACCGCGCGCGAAGCTCGCGAAGCAGCGGCAGCAGGGCGGGCACGTCGCCCTGGATGATGCTCCAAAGGGTGTCGTCATCGATTCCGAGATAGCCGTGGATCAGGCGATTTCGTGTGGCGATGATGAGCCGCCAGGGTATCTGCGGGTTGGCAGTCCGCACCGACTCGGGGATATGGGTCGCCGCCTCGCCGATCAGCTCCAGGTTGCGCAGGGCGGCATCGTAGATCAGACCATTGCTCAAGAATCCGTCCTGGTCGAGACTGGAGGTGTAGTGCAACACCCTCTCGGTAAAGCCGATCATGTCGTCCAGATAGAAGGCCCATTCACGGGGACCATGGCCAGGCTCAGACACGGACCGCTTCCCGCTCGATGTGTGGTCGTAGCTCGGCGCGCAGAGCCTTCTCCGTGACCAGATCGACGGGATGACCTAAGATGTCTTCAAGATAGAACTGGACTCCGAAGAATCGCTCCGAGGTGGCCGGTCCATCGAAGGCAACCAGGATATCAATATCGCTATCCTCCCGCGCGTCGCCCCGGAGCCTGGACCCGAACAAGGCGAGCGAGGTAACGCCGAAGCGCCGGGTTAACAGCCCTTTGTGCTCGGTGAGGAGCTGTAAAGTTCGGCTGGGTATCATTTCTCCGTCTCCTGGGCGAAACGACGGTCTTACGGCTCGATCCGCTCCGTGCGATGGCATTAACGAGGACGCAATCGATCAAATGTCAAAGGCGCCTTCAGTTTAGCACGCAAAACCGGCATCATTTCGCTTAATCCGCGCCCGAGACCAGGCCGGGGACGCTCACCAGGATGTGCTGCCGCGGCCCCTTCGGGAGCTTTGCCGACGACCCGACGTTCGACGATTGGCAGATGGCGTCCGCGGCGTTCACGACCCGCCGGCCGGCGTCCTGCATGAGGGTGCGCCCCAGAGACCCGATCCCTGATGGGAACGGTCGACGGCCAGGCGGGCGAGCACAACCACCTGCCGCAGGCGAAGTCGGTGCAATCGTGTCCTTCCGTCAGCGGCTCCGGTGGTGCACCGATCGTCATTTCGCCCAGGGCGGCGCGGTCCGCCTGGTCTTGCGCAGCCGTTCGTTGGGCCGAATTCCGGGGACAGTTTACTCAATTCGGTATCAGTAACCAGCGGGGAGATAGGTAAATCCCCGGAACCCCCAAGGCGGAGACGATTCAGCTCGACAAAGGCTTCTCCCTCGACCTAGTGATCGTCAGCGACGGCGCCGGGCAGTTCGGGATCCTGCTGCACGCGCTGTGCTGGGTTCATGCCGAGCGGCTGGTCCATAGCCTGATTCCGCTCAACGAACGCCAGCGCGAGGACCAGTAGCGGGTCCGCGCGGAGAGTCTGGGATCTGTACGCCGACCTGAAGGCCTACCAGCGCAAGCCAGCGCAGGCGCAGGCGCAGGCGCAGGCGCAGGTCTTGGCGACCCGTTTCGATGCCATCTTCACCCAGCGCGCCGCCGTTGAGACCCTGAACCGGATATCGTTCGTGAACGTGCCCTGGCCGCCGCCGTACCATGAGTGATTGAGAAGGTACACTGAATCAAAGTATGCGCCGTTGAGAGTTGCGGTATCCGCCATGGACGGACTCCAAAAGCTAGAGTTCCGTCGGTAAAAACTCCGGATTCATGATTTGATCGAACGTCCAGGGGCAAGACTCGGGAAACGCGTTGTACCACAATCCTGTTTCCTTAGTCGCGATCTCCAGCGCATCGGCCCATATAGCGGGCCACCATTCCGCGTCTTGCAAGTCGGACTTAAGGCTCGGGGTTTTCTGGATGCGTCTAGCAAGGCGTTTGCGCTGTTCGCCGATCGTGTTTCGCCAGCTATTCCCGCGCCGTTCCGGCTGAAGCCACCACTTGAGTAAATGGCCGAGGAGCACGGCCATTCGGCTTTCAAGTTCGCGTTGTTCGCTTTTGCCCACGTCTTCTATCTCATCGGCGATATGTTCGATGTCCAGCGCGTGGAAACACCCGGCCCGGAGCAGTTGAGCCTGTTCGTTGGCCCAAGCGATCACGTCGTTGTCGTAACTGTTCATAGCGCGCATTTGTTGAGAGTGTTCGTTAATCTGATCGACGGCGGGTTGAGTGACGCGTCTTTTTAGGTCACCAATCTGGCCAAGATGAACGCGGTGCAATTCTTACCGCTGGCACGGGCGGCGCGGTCGATCAGGTCTCGCTCCTCGGTCTTGATGCGCAAGTTGAGGGTCTGGCGCTTGCTGGGTGGTTCTAGGACGGCTGGCATGGGGTGGGCTCCGATTTGTCTTGATACTAGCAGTCGCGTCATGACGTTGCCACCGCGACCGCCGACAGTGAACCGCGTGCATCAGACCCACGACGCGTCGGCGTCACCGTTGCGGACGGCGGGATCTTCGACCGGAACTATGCGCCGGACCGGTAGGGCGTTCCGGTTCAATTTGACGGCCCGCCCGGTATACACTGACGCTAACTGACGCCAGCCCTTCCGGAGCGCCCCATGACCTCATCCATCCTCGTCGGCAAAGGCCAAGTGCCGGTCGCCATTTCTTTGCGCATGGCCAACCGCCACGGTCTGGTGGCCGGGGCGACCGGCACCGGCAAGACCGTGACCCTGCAACGCCTGGCCGAGCAGTTCAGCCGCGCCGGGGTGCCGGTCTTCATGGCCGACGTGAAGGGCGACCTGGCCGGGATCAGCCAGCCCGGCGGCGGCAACAAGAGGGTGGCCGAGCGGGTCGCGGAACTGGACCTGGAACAAACGGAAGGCTTCGACTATGCCGCCAACCCGGTGATGTTCTGGGACATCCAGGGCAAGCTCGGACACCCGGTGCGCACCACCATCAGCGAGTTGGGTCCCATGTTATTGGGCCGGCTGCTGGAGCTGAACGATGTCCAGGAGGGCGTGCTCAACATCGTCTTCCAGGTGGCGGACGAGAACGGCTGGCTGCTGCTGGATCTCAAGGACCTGCGCGCCCTGCTCTCCCATGTCGCCGAGCAGGCCGAAACACTCCAGACCCGTTACGGCAATGTCTCCAAGGCCAGCGTCGGGGCCATCCTGCGGCGTCTGCTGGCCCTGGAGCAGCAGGGGGCGCAGGTACTGTTCGGCGAGCCCGCGCTGACCCTGGCCGACCTGATGCAGACCGATGAGCACGGGCACGGCTATGTGAACATCCTGGCCGCCGAGACGCTCATCCATACCCCGGCGCTCTACTCGACCTTCTTGCTGTGGCTGCTCGCCGAGTTGTTCGAGACGCTGCCGGAGGTCGGCGACGCGGACAAGCCGAAGATGGTCTTTTTCTTCGACGAGGCGCACCTGCTCTTCAACGATGCGCCCAAGGTCCTGCTCAACAAGATCGAACAGGTGGTGCGGCTGATCCGCTCCAAGGGCGTGGGGGTCTATTTCGTCACCCAGAGCCCGCTCGATGTTCCAGACACCGTTTTGGGCCAGCTCGGCAACCGGGTCCAGCATGCTCTGCGCGCCTTCACCCCGCGCGATCAGAAGGCGGTGCGGGTGGCGGCGGAAACCTTCCGGCAGAATCCGGATTTGGACACCGCGACCGTGATCACCGCGCTCGGCGTCGGCGAAGCCCTGGTGTCTACCCTCGACGAACAAGGCATTCCGGGGATCGTGCAGCGGGTCACGGTCGCCCCGCCGGGGAGCCGGCTCGGCCCGGTGGACGCCAATGAACGCCGGGCGGTCATGGACCAGTCACTGGTCAAAGGGGTCTATGACGTGACCATCGACCGGGTCTCGGCCTATGAGATGCTGGAGCAGCGGGCCAACGGGGCGGCCACTGCCGCCGCGACCCCCGCGGCCTCCGGCTGGGGGGATCTGTTCGGCGGGAGCGGCGGCACCAGCAAGGCCAAGGGCAGCGGTTCGAGCAGCCGGCAGAGCCCGCTCGAAGCCTTTGCGAGCAGCGCCGCCCGCTCACTGGGAACCCAGATCGGCCGCCAGTTGATGCGCGGCGTCATGGGCTCACTCTTCGGGACCAAGACCGGCGGCAAGCGCTGAGCGGGCGGCGGTTATCGTGCGCCAGCGCAGCAATTCCAAAACTGGGGGCATTGCACCACCCCTGGTGGATGCGGCGCGCGCGACCGCCGTGCCGGTTCCCTGACACCGAGCGGCGCGCCTTATCCACCCTACGATTACGACTGATTACGACGGAGCCGGCGTTTGTAGGGTGGATAAGCGCAGCGCATCCACCATCAGCCTCGCCGCCGGCGGCGGCCACCAAAATTTGGAATTCCTGGCGCCAGCAGCGCACGCCGGCTTTCGCGGTAAACTAGGGCACCGTCGCAACTGGAGATCTCCACCATGGAAACCTACGCCTTTTCATGCGAACTGGATGTTCGCGACTACGAATGCGACATGCAAGGAATCGTCAACAATGGGGTCTACCAGAACTATCTGGAGCACGTCCGGCATCTCTATCTCAAGGAGGTCGGCATCGACTTCGCCGAGTACACCAGAAATGGGATCAACCTGGTCGTGGTGCGGGCGGAGCTCGACTACAAATCCTCGCTGACCAGCGGAGACCGCTTCCTGGTTGGGCTCAACCTGGTCCGTGAGTCGAAGCTGCGCTTCGCCTTCCTGCAGGACATCTTCCGCCTCCCGGACGAAAAGCCGGTGATGTCGGCACGGGTCATCGGCACCGCGCTCAACGCCCGCGGCCGGCCCCAAATTCCGCCTGAAATGGATGCGCTGCTGGCCTAGCGGCGCGTCGCGCGCGTGAGCGAATCAGCCCTTGCCTTCTGGGTCACCGGTGCCGGACAGGGCGAACTGCGCCCCGAACCGCTGAGCGACCCGCACTCGGGCGACTGCCTGGTCCGCGCGCTCTACAGCGGCATCAGCCGCGGCACCGAGTCGCTGGTCTGGCGCGGCGAGGTTCCGACGAGCGAGTACGCGACCATGCGCGCCCCTTTCCAGGCGGGCGACTTCCCCTGGCCGGTCAAGTACGGTTATTGCAGCGTCGGGTTGGTCGAGGCGGGGCCGGCGCCCCTGCCGGGCCGGGTCGTCTTCTGTCTCTATCCGCATCAGACCCGCTATCGGGTCCCGGCGACCGCGGTTCACCCGCTGCCCGCCGCGGTTCCGCCAGGGCGCGCCGTGCTCGCCGCCCTGCTGGAGACCGCGGTCAACGGACTCTGGGACGCCGCGCCCCGCATCGGAGATCGGATCGCGGTCATCGGCGGCGGTACCCTGGGCTGCCTGTGCGCCTGGCTTGCCGGGCGCCTGCCCGGCTGCGCGGTGACGCTAATCGACACCAACCCCGGCCGGGCGGAGATCGCTGCCGCGCTGGGCCTGGCGTTCGCGGCACCGGGGACGCAGGGTGCGGACGCGGACCTGGTGATCCACGCCAGCGGGTCGCCCGCCGGACTGATCGAGGCCCTGCGCATCGCGGGCTTCGAGTCCACGGTACTGGAACTGAGTTGGTACGGCACCCGCACCGTGACGCTGCCCCTGGGCCAGGGATTCCACCAGCGGCGGCTCAACCTGCGCTCGTCGCAGGTGGGGAGCATCGCGGCAGCTCAGCGGGCGCGCTGGGACCACCGCCGCCGCCTGGCACTCGCGCTGTCGCTGCTGGACGACCCGGTCCTCGATCGGCTGATCACCGGCGAAGATCCCTTCACCGACCTGCCCGCGGTCCAGGCACGCCTGGCCTTGGGGCCGGGCGACACCCTAATGCACCGCATCCGGTACCCCTGAGGAGATGAGTGATGTACAGCCTCTGCGTCCGCGACCATATGATGATCGCCCACAGCTTCCGCGGCGAGGTGTTCGGACCCGCACAGCGGCTTCATGGAGCCACCTATGTAGTGGATCTGGAGTTTCGCCGCCCCGCGCTGGACGCGGACAACTTGGTGGTCGACATTGGGCTCGCCGGACAGGCTTTACGCGGCGTGCTGGCCGAGTTCGACTACCGGAACCTCGACGACCACCCGGCCCTGCGCGCGCAGAACACCACCACCGAATTCCTGGCCCGTCAGGTGTTCGACGGCATGGCCGCCCGGATCGCCGCCGGTGAACTGGGCGAAGCGGCGCGCGGCATCACCGCCCTGCGCGTGGTGCTGCACGAATCGCACCTCGCCTGGGCCGCTTACGAAGCGGAACTCTAGCCGATCTTGATGACCCGCCGCCCGCCACTCTGGTTCCTGGTCCCCGGCGCCATGGATACGCCCACCGGCGGCTACCGGTATGACCGGCGGATCATCGCCGGTTTGCATGACTTGGGGTGGCTGGTGGAGGTTGGCCGCCTGGATGCGAGTTTCCCCGACCCGAGCACGAGCGCGCTGACCGCCGCGGCGCGCACCCTGGCCGCACTCCCCGACGCCTCAGCGGTGGTGGTCGACGGCCTCGCCTTCGGCGCCCTGCCCGCCGCGGCCGCGGCCCACGGCGGGCGTCTGCGGCTGATCGCCCTGATCCATCACCCCCTGGCCGCCGAGAGCGGGCTCGCGCCGGAGCGGGTCGCCGCCTTGCACCAATCGGAAACCCGCGCGCTCGCCGCCGCGCGCGGGGTGGTGGTCACCAGCGCCGCGACCGCTGACCTGCTGGGAGACTATCAGGTGCCGCGCTCGCGCATCCGGGTGGTGGAGCCGGGCACGGACCCGGCCCCGGCCGCGCGGGGCTCGGCGGGCGGACCCCTGCAACTGCTGTGTGTCGCCGCCCTCACCCAGCGCAAGGGGCACGACCTGTTGCTCCAGGCGCTCGCGCCCCTGCGCGGTCGCGACTGGCGGCTGACCTGTGTCGGCAGCCCCGCGCGCGATCCCGCCTACGCCGCCCGGTTGACCGCATTGTGTGACACTCTGGACCTGGCCGGGCGCGTCGCCTTTGTCGGCGTCCTGGACGAGGCGGCACTGGCCCGCTGCTATGATGGCGCGGACCTGTTCGTCCTGGCCACCCGCTTCGAGGGCTATGGCATGGCCTGCGCCGAGGCGCTGGCGCACGGCCTGCCGATCCTCGCCACCCGCGCCGGCGCCGTGCCCGCGACTGTCCCGTCCACGGCCGGACTGCTGGTCGCGCCGGACGACCCGGCCGCGCTGACGGCCGCACTCGCCCGCCTGCTGGAGGAACCAAAGCTCCGTCACCGCCTGGCCGCCGGCTCCCGCGCGGCTGGCCTGGGCTTGCCGACCTGGCAGACGGCGGCGGCCGCCTTCGCCCGCTCCATCGAGGAACTCTGTGATGTCTGACTTCAGCCCGACCTGGCTCGCCCTGCGTGAGTCGGCGGATGTCCAAGCGCGTTGTGTCCACTTGGCGGAGCAGCTCGCCGGGTGGCTTGCAGCCCGCCCGACGCCCGCACCGGACGCTTCCCTGAACATCCTGGACCTGGGCTGCGGCACCGGTTCGAACCTGCGCTGGCTGGCACCGCGCCTGCACGGCCGTCAGGCCTGGACCTGTCTGGACCGGGACCCCGCGTTGCTCGCCGCGCTGCCGCACCGGACCGCCGCCTGGGCGCGCGAACGCGGCCTGGAGGCGACTGCGGAAGCGGCCGGGCTGCGCATCAACGGGGATGGTTTCCGCTGGGACATCGCACCACGCGCGTACGACCTCGCCCAGAGCACCGCCGGCCTGAACCTCAAGGCCGGGACCCTGGTGACTGCTGCGGCCCTGCTCGACCTGGTCTCCGAATCCTGGCTGCTCGGCCTGCTGCGGGCCGCCGCGGCGGCCGGTTCGCCGCTGCTGCTGGCCCTGACCTACGACGGCCGGGTGGGGCTGGAGCCCCGTCACCGAGTCGACGGCCCGGTCATCGGCTTGGTGAACGCGCACCAGCGCCGTGACAAGAGCCTGGGATCCGCGCTGGGACCCAGCGCGTCGGCCCGGCTCGCGTACCTGGCACGCACCCTGGGATTCACGGTGGAAATGACTGACAGCGACTGGCTGCTGACCAGGGAGCAGACCGCGCTCCAGGAAGCCCTGGTGGCTGGCTGGGCCGCCGCCGCGACCGAACAGTCCGCGGCTGAGCTTAGCCCGGACCAGGCGGCCGAGCGTACCGCGGTCATCGCCGATTGGCGCGACACCCGTCTGGGGTGGATCGGCACCGGCGACTCGCAGATCACGGTCGGGCACCAGGACGCCCTGCTCCTGCCGCCTTAAGGCGATGTCCCAAGAACTTCGTACCACGCGGGCTCAACCTCCGGTGACCGGGCCGACGCGACCGGAGGTCGACGCTTTAGCGGGCGGCGCCGCCGCGTTCGGCTGAAACCTCGACCTCCAGTCTGTTGTTTGGGTGCAGCATGATCCGCAGGGGGCTGTCGGGGCGACTAAAGTCGCCCCTACACGTCGGTCGATCATTTCACGGCAATCACCTAATCACAGGATGCGCGTCACCGGCGTGAGCGGAGCCGCGGTGCTCCCGCGCCTCAGGTCCAGGTCATACAGCAGGTCCGCGCCCATGCGGAAGAGCCGGGCGGCCGGCCGCCGCGCATCGGCGAGACGCTCGGGGGCGGGGATGCGCAGTCCGGGCCGGCCGGTCCCGATGAGCAGGGGGGCGACGGCAATCTGCAGCCGGTCCAGCAGCCCGGCCGTCAGGAAGGCCGAGACCGTGGCCCCGCCACCTTCGACAAAGATTCGCCGCAAGCCCAGTTCAGCCAGCGTCTCCGCCAGGGCAATCAGATCCAGACGGCCATCATGGATCGGGAGACCGATGACCCGTGCCTGGCCCTGACGGTCGCGGCCCGCGGTGACGTACGCGCGGTCGCAGCACAGCAAGGTCGCGGCAGCCCCGTCGTTAAAAACCCGCAGGTGAGATCCGAGCCGGCGCTGCCGGTCTAAAATGATCCGGACCGGGTTCGCGCCGGGCACCAGCCGGGTGGTAAGTCGCGGATCGTCGCGGGCGGCGGTCTCGGTCCCAACCAAGACGCCGTCGCTGAGCGCGCGCATCCGATGCAGATGGCGAATGTTGTCCGGGCCGGTCACGAAGCAGGAGTCGCCGTTGGCGGTCGCGATGTAGCCATCCAGGCTCTGTCCCAGGTGCGCTGTCATGCGACAGCCGTCCACAACCGGGACGCACAAGGGCAGGTAGAGGTCGAGCAGATCGCGTTCGACCGGGTCCGCGGCCGGAGGCTCCGCGACCCAGCCCTGATCCGGACGCCAGGTCCACCGGCGACCCGCGGTGTCTGCGAAACGCATCGCGAGCGGCGTGCCAGCCGCCGCGCCGCCGGGCCGCGACCCGTGCCCTTGCGGCGGGTCCGTCGCGGTGCGGCGCGCGTACCCCGCAAGCGCACGGATCACCTGCCAGGCGCGCGCCTCCGCCGGGGATGGAACCAGGTGCTCAAGTGTGTCGCCTCGTACCATCAAGGTTTGATCCATCACCGATTGAACCGGGACGGAACCCGTGTTGCCGGATTACTGCCGCGAAAGATTTAATCATTGGGGCGAACCCGCGGGATCTCGACCGGACCCCGCGGGCTACGCGGCGTGGGAATAACGACGCGAGCGCAGTGCTCGCGACTTGGCTATTCGTGATTCTCCCCAAATTTACTCGGATCGCCGGCAAGATGCCGGCGCCACGCGACCACCTGCCCCACCGAGGCCCTGTATGCCTGCCGCACCACCGCCGATCACACCGATCGACTACCGCCCGCGCCGCTGGGCCTTCGCCCTGCTCGTGATCGTCACGGTGGTCGGGATGGCCGCCCTGATGGTCGCGGCCCTGGCGGGCAACGGCTTCGACCCCTGGGACTGGGCCTTGACCCTGTGCTTCATGCTCACCCTGCCCTGGACCGTCATCGGGTTCTGGAACGCGGTCATCGGGCTGATCCTGATGCGGGGTCGGTACGCACTCCGATCCGGACTGAATGGCGGTGATCAGGATCTGCCCATCACCCTGAACACCGCACTCCTGAGCTGTATCCGCAACGAGTCGGTGACGACGGTCGCCCGCAACCTGGACCGGATGATTGCTGGCCTCGCGGCATCCGGCCACAGCGCACGCTTTCAGGTCTGGATCCTTAGCGATTCGGATCGGCCCGACTGTCTCGCGGCGGAGGCGGCGGGCGTCGAACGGTTGCAACGCGACTGGGCCGACCGCCTGGCGATCGGCTACCGCCGCCGGGACCGAAACCCGGGTTATAAGGCGGGCAACATCCAGTCCTTTCTGGCGGATCAGGGCCGGGACCTGGACCTCGCCCTGGTCCTGGACGCCGACAGCCTGATGGAAGCACGCGCCATCCTGCGCCTGGTGCGGATCATGCAGGCAAACCCGCGCCTGGGCATCCTGCAGAGTCTCGTCGTCGGCCTGCCCACCGCGAGCGCCTTCGCCCGCGCCTTCCAGTTCGGGATGCGGCTGGGCATGCGCTCCTACACCCTAGGCAGCGCCTGGTGGCAAGGCGATTGCGGACCCTATTGGGGCCATAACGCACTGCTGCGAGTCACACCCTTTCGGGAGCACTGCGGACTGCCGCGGCTGCCGGGCCGCCCACCGCTGGGGGGCTGGGTGTTGAGTCACGACCAGGTGGAGGCGGTGCTGATGCGCCGCGCCGGGTACGCGGTGCAGGTGCTGCCGACGGAGGGCGGCAGTTGGGAAGAGAACCCACCGACCCTGCTGCAATTCATCCGCCGCGACCTGCGCTGGTGCCAAGGCAATATGCAGTATCTCAGGCTGCTCAACCTGCCGGGGCTACGTCCGGTCAGCCGGGTGCAACTGGTGCTGGCCATCCTGATGTTCCTGGCGTCACCCGCCTGGGTCGCCCTGATGGCCATCCTCGCCGTGCGTCCGGGCCTGGCCGCGAACCCCGGGGCACTGGTGGACCCGGCGCTGGGGCTCATGCTCTTCACCCTGCTCATGCTCATGGTCTTCGCGCCCAAGCTCACCGCGCTGACCGACCTGCTGCTGACCGCCGACGCACGCCGCGCCTTCGGCGGGGTCGGGCGGGTGCTCGCAAGCACAGTGGCCGAAATCCTGTTCTTCACCTTGCTGGCCCCGGTGATGGCCATCGCCCACACCCTGTTCATCGGCGGCCTCCTGGCCGGCCGCACCCTGGGCTGGGACCCGCAGCAGCGCGGCGGTCATCAAGTCGGCTGGGCCGAGGCGCTGGGCCGACTCTGGCCCCAAACGCTGGTGGGACTGGCCGCCTTGGTCTGGCTGGGAACCACGGCGGGCGCCGCGGCCTTCTGGTTGTCCCCCTTTTTCCTGGGAGCCTTGCTCGCGGTGCCGCTCGCGGTAGTCAGTGCCTCCCCGCGGCTCGGCCTCGCCCTGACCCGGCTGGGACTCTGGCGGATTCCGGAAGAGACCGCGCCCGGCCCGCTGCTGCGCTCACTGGACCTGCCGGCGCTGGCGGCGATCCGCAACGGCCCCGATCCCCGAATCGCCGCGCCTGCCGCTGAAGCGGTCGAGTAGATTGCCTTAAATGATGCCTTCGCGCTGCAACTGCTGGGTCAAGACCTCGAGGTGGACGTCGAGTTCATCCAGATCGCTTGCCAGCAGGGCCTGCTGTTGCTCCCGAAAGACCTCTTCGACCGTGATCAGTGCGCGGAGAAAGTGCGCGTCGATTTCAGGCACACTGATGTGCTGGTGCGTCTTCGCATAGCCCGCAACGACGCGCTGAACTCCGTCGAGGTAGACGTTGAGAAACTTGCGGGCGCGGCGCAGGTCGCGCGGATCGTCCTCCAGTCGGTTCAAGATGGCGCGCGCGAGCCCGATGATGCGCCGCAGCCGGGCGCCGAGTTCGGGCTGACGGATATCGCGGCCCGCCTGCTCAATCGCGGTGATGGTCTGCTGCGCCTGCGCCAGGGCGGCGCGTGTCGGTTTGCTCAGCGCGGGGCCATTGGATCCTCGGGGGTGCCAGTCGAAGCCGTAGGTGAGGTAGCAGCCGAGCAGGGCGACGAGCGCAAAGGCGGCGGCAATGACCGGATGGTGACCGACCCCGAGCCAGGCGGTCACACCCGTGGCAAGGCCGATGAGCACGCTGCCTAGCAGCTTGAAGGGCCGACGCACGCCGGCCGCGCCCCCAGGAAACAGGAGTCCGCGCCGCACCAGTAATGCGCCGCCCAGAAACAGGCCATAGCCAAGCGTGTCGCCGAGCAAGGGCCAGAGCTGTCCGCGAGCGAGTGCCACGACGGCCGCCGCCGCAACCGGGAGCGGCACCAGAAACAGCAGCAGCCCCGCGAGGGGTGAGGGCGACACGGCGTCCGGTCCGGCGTCGCGGCGCATCACGTGCCGCCACAGCAACAGCAAGCCGGCGGCGGCAACCAGGAAGACAGCAATCAGCAACAGCAGGCGCGGCATGGCGTTACTCCGTCAACCGGGCGCGGCGACGGCGCGCTGCACGCTGCCGGCCGCGGCGGGGATGGAGCAGGAGACCAGCAGCGCCTGCCCGGAGGCGACACCGGCGGCGGCGAGAATCAGCAGGATGCCGATCAGCGTGCGCAGACGCTCAGGCATGGGTAAGGCACTCAGGGGTGATGGTTGAATTCATATAGCCTTCGGACGTGATAACCGGACGTAGGGGCGGGTTTCAAACCCGCCCCTACACGAAGGTCTGTCTGGATATCAGGTGCGAACGCTATCGCTCCTAATTCCTGTGATATCTGCGATGGAAATCAGCCGCGCTGACGCTCCTCCCGCAACCCGCGCACCTCCCCGACGCTCAAACCAGTCTTCTCCGCCAGCAACTGGTCATCGGCAATCAAGTCGAGCAGACTTTGCGCAATACGCCTGCGTTCCTGCAGTTGACCTTCCTCCCGACCTTCCTCCCGACCCTCTTCCCGACCTAGTTTCCGCCCCTGATGCATCCCCCAACCATAGGAGGATTCCACCATGCTGGCCTGCTGGTGCAAATCGTCCTGATAACGCGCGTAGGCCCGCCGCTCAGCCTCCGGAAGTTTGAGAATATCCAATTGCTCCTTGGCCTCTTGCAGTCCCCGCGCGGAGAAGCCTTCAGGCACTTCCTCGTGCTTGAGGAAATAGATCCACTGGTCCAGTGAGTCACGGGCCACGTCATCGAACTGATTGACTTTAATCAGATAATATTCCGGAAACAGCGCGTGCGGCTCCTGGCGCCGGTAGATGTCCTGTTGCGCCTCGCTCAGACGCAATTCATCCTGCCGATGTAGACCGATAAACCGGGTGGCACCGTGATAAATGGGCCTTGATCATCGTTCCGGCCAGCAACGGTCTGTCCGCAACTGGAGGTCGAGGCTTTAGCCGGTGGCGGTTCCCGAGATCTTAAAGAAAGTCAGTGGCGCCTGTACGCCAGACCGGCTAACGGCCATGGAAGGAGCATCACGCCACCCCGGAAGATGAAAGTCCCCCGTGGGAGCGGCGTCCCGCCGCGATGCGGTACCACGGTGCCCGCGAACGCTGCGGTAACAC
>NZ_CAIZIZ010000421.1 GCF_903933125.1 uncultured Lamprocystis sp.
ACCCGTGCCGTCAGGCTCTACCTGGTGCGTCTTTCGGTGACTGTTGGATTTCGCGTTCCCTAGCACGCTCATCGCCCGCACCCGGCCTCACTGCCTGTTCGTGTTCCTACGGTCGTGTCTTTGCTACACCCTGCTTTCAGCGTGGCCTCACGGCTTCCACCTTGGGTGTCGCTACGCTTCGTGTCACTCGCTGCGGTTACCTCCTTTCAGGTAACAAGTACATGCCCATGTCGGGCACACTAGGGTCCGCTGTGCGGACCGAACCGCCGTGGGACCGCACCGCCGGGACCGAACCGCCGGTGTTGGCCACGAGGGGTGGTCCGCGCAGCGGACCCTACGGCAGCGGCGAGCGCAACCCCTGGATAAGCGCAATATAATCCGGGTCCTCCTGGGCGATCACCCCGTGGCGAATCAGGAAGTCGATCACCACCAGGTTGCAGTTGAGCTTGAACTCGTCGGTGTCGCGGACCAACCGCGCCACTTCGGCCGCCGGCAGGAGGGTGAATGACTCGACCTCGCCGTCGGTACAGTGCGGCACGAAGGATTCCGGCAACTCCAGGTCATAGCAGTACATCAGGTCTGGTTTCAGCCCCCGCGCGGCATCACGGCAGTAGGTGATGGCGCTGACGGGCACGGCCTGATCCGCGATGGCGGTTGGAATCGCCGCCTCCTCATGACACTCCTTGCGCAGATTGTCCCGCAGGCTGACCCCGTAGGGCAGGCCGCCCGCGACCAGATTATCCAGATGCAGCGGCGACACGCGCCGGTTGGCCGACCGGCGCCCGACCCAGAGTTGGATCTGGGTCCCGGGATCGCCGCGCCCGGTGCGCACGAAGCCGTTCAGATGCTGCCCGAAGGCGCGGACGCCGAACCAGGGTGCCGCCGCGCGGTCGATCAGACAACGCGCCTGATCGCGCCGGTTCGGGGTCACGGCATAGGGTTCGCCCTGCAGTGGCTCGATCAAACCCGCCGCCACCAGGATGTCGACCACCCCCGCCAGGACCGCGGAGCGCGCCGCCATGCTGTCCGGTGCGCCGTACCAATCGACCCGTACATCATCGACATGGAACTGATCCGGCCAACGCTTCAGGTGCGTCGCCAGGGTGCGCCGTACCGCGCCGACGCGCTCGCCCGCCAGCATCCAGGGGAGAAAATCGGTCGGGTTGCAGGCGTTGCAGGCCCGGATTTTATCAAGATAGCTCATGAATGTGCCTTGGCGTCATCCCATAGACGCTCCATCTCGGTGCGCACCTCCGGGCCCGGCCGCGCACCCTGTGCGGCGAGCCCGGCTTCGATGTGCGCGAAGCGCCGCTCGAAACGCTGGTTCGCGGCCCGCAGTGCCTGTTCGGCATCGACCCCCAGATGGCGCGCCAGGTTGACGCAGGAGAACAGCAGATCGCCGACTTCGTGTACCCGCTCGGTCTGATCCGTCTGTTCGGGAAGGGTCGCGTGACATTCGTCCAATTCCTCGCGCACCTTGTCGAACACGCCGGCGATGGTGTCCCAGTCGAAGCTCACCGCGGCGGCCCGCCGCTGGAGTTTCTCCGCCCGCACCAGGGCCGGCAGCGCCGCGGCGACGCCCGCCAGGACGCCTTGCGCCTGCGCCGTGCGTCCGCGCTCCGCAGCCTTGGCCTGCTCCCAATGGTGCCGCACCGCCGCCGCGTCGCTCAGGTCCGCGTCGCCGAATACATGCGGGTGGCGCCGGATCAGCTTGTCGCAGATGGCGCGAACCACATCGGGAAAGGCGAAGGCGCCCTGCTCCTGCGCCATGCGCGCGTGAAAGACCACCTGCAACAGCAGGTCACCCAGTTCATCGCGCAGGTCCTCCAGGGTGCCGCTCTCGATGGCCTCCGCGACCTCATAGGCTTCCTCCAGGGTGTAGGGCAGGATGGTGCTGAAGGTCTGCGCCAGGTCCCAGGGACAACCGTCGGTCGGGTCGCGTAAGCGGGCCATGATGGCCAGCAGGGTATCAATAGACGTCTGATCAGACATGGGATCGAGTCCGCGTGGTGTCCGGCGATCCGGGATTCAGGGCCGCGCTGCTCATGGCGCCTGCTTGACGACAGGGACCAGCCGGCTGTCGGCCACCTCGCTGAACTTAGCGCAATCCCCCGGTGCGGTATTGAACCGGTTGAGTGTGTCCAGGGTGCACCGCCCCGGGTCCGCGACCTCGATGCGGCTGATCTGCTGGCATTGGAGCCCTTGAAAGGTGATTTCGCGATAGCTCTGCTCGCTCGGCCGCAGCTCCGAGAAGCTCTTGGTCTGGGTGTCGTAGGGCACGTTGCCGTCGATGATCGGCGTGAGTCGGAAGGACAGTTCGCTGATCTTGTAAGGCAGGTTGTTGGTCAGTGTGATGCCGAACTTGCAGGCATTCGGGAACGATTTGCGGGTATGGACGCTCAGTACCGCCGCCGGGCGGGTGCCGCGGGTGACCGGCGGGTGCTGCTCCAGGTCGGGCGGCGCGGCGGCCGGGGCCTTGGACATCAGGCCGATATCCGTGGCCATATCCGCGCAGCCGGCGGTCAGCAGAAGCAGCATCAGACCGGGCGCGCCGAGGACCAGGGCAGTGGATGGATTGGCTCGAACAACGGACATGACACGACCTCCAGCGGGACTTCGACAGGCTCCGGCAGGCGCGGCGCGACCGGACCGCGGCCGTCAGAACTGTCCGGTGCGCAGCAGCACCAGGGTACAGGCGTGCTCGTGGGGGATGCCGGCCAGATGCAGCGCGGTCTCCAACTCATGCGATTCGGCGCCCGGATTGAGGATCACCCGCTCCGGCCGCAGGTCCACGATCGCCTGGATCTCGTCATGAACGCGGTCCGGACCCATGTAGAGGGTGAGGGTATGGACCGGACCCTCGATCGCCGTCAGCCGATGGACCACCGGGATATGCTCGATCTGGTGCGCTTTCGGGTGCACCGGAATCACCCGATAACCCTTCTCCTTGAGGAGCTTCACCGCCTGGAAGGAATAGCGCACCGGCTTGGGGCTGGCCCCCAGCACAACGACTGTATGATCCTCTGGTTTGCGTAGCCTGTGCACCCCTTTACCCCCTTGCCGGAAAACCGGCATGTTAGCGGAAGCAGCAACCGCAGGTCCATGCCGGCAGCAAGACTGATGGTGGATGCGCTGCGCTAATCTACGACGAAAACCTGCTCCACTGTAGGGTGGATAAGGCGCGCCGCTCACTGTTGAGAACCTGGCACGTCGGTCGCGCGCGCCGCATCCACCGGCCGCGCTGCCACGCTGGCCAACGGTCATCATTTAGAGGAAGACGCAATGTGTGGACGCTTCATCCAGTGCTCTGACCCCCAGACCTATGCCGACGCCTTCGACCTGGCGTGGCTCGCCGCGTCGGCGGCGGAGGTGCGACCGCGTTACAACATCGCCCCGAGCCAGAGCATATTGGTCATCCGCGTCGGCACCGACGGCAAACGGCGCCTGGACCCCGTGCGCTGGGGGCTGGTTCCGGCCTGGTCGAGCGGCCCGGATAACCGCTACTCCATGATCAACGCCCGCGCCGAGACCCTCGCCGAGTGGCCCGCCTACCGCACCGCGTTTCGCGAGCGCCGCTGCCTGATCCCGACCGAGGGCTTCTACGAATGGCGTACCGAATGCGCCAGCCGGCAGCCCTACCTGATCCGCCGGACCGACCGGCGGCCCTTCGCCATGGCCGGACTCTGGGAGCACTGGGCCGGCACCGCGCAGAGCGGCCCCATCACGTCAGTCACCATCATCGTTACCGCCGCCAACGCCGCCATCGCACCAGTCCACGACCGTATGCCGGTCGTCCTGAATCCCGCGCACCATGCCGACTGGCTCGACCCCGCCAAACGCGACACCGCCGCGCTGCACGACCTGCTCCAGAGCGCCCCGGCCGCCGACTGGACCTTGGAACCGGTCAGTCGGCGCGTCAACCATGCCCGTGACGACGACCCCGGGCTCATCGAGCCGCTGACGGCGGATTCGATAAAATGATTGACAGCACAGCCGATCACCGGCATATTACCGCGCTCAGCGACGGCCGTCTTAGCGGCTCCGTCCACGATCAATCAGCACGCAGGCATGCGCGGCTGGATAAGGCCTCCACGGACGGGGCACCCCAGATAAGCGCCCGTAGCTCAGTTGGATAGAGCACCTGGCTACGAACCAGGGGGTCGGGAGTTCGAATCTCTCCGGGCGCGCCAATTAAGACAACGGCTTAGACTCAATTGGGTCTAGGCCGTTTTTGTTATTACGCTCAAGGCTCAAAATTGCCCGCACTCCCCCGGCCGCTTGGGGTTGGTCTCGAAGGCTTGGTTGATGCCGCGCGTCCCTTCGGCACACGACCGTTGGCCGCCAGTCGCTGTCTTGATTCTGGTGTCGATAATTCAGGATCAGCCTCCAGGCCTCCGCTCACAGACCGATGGACGGTAGCCCTGTAGTATGTAGGGGCGGCCCCGCAAAATCGACCGGAAACGCTCGGAAAAGCGGGCGATTACCGCTTCTGCCCTTCTTGGCGGAACCGTAGATTGCAGCACTACCAAGGCAAGAGTGACCATGCCCACAATCACCCTGCACGATGTCCCGGAAACGCTCCATCAACGGTTACAGCAGCGGGCGTCCATACACCATCGGCCCATCGACAAAGAGGTCATTCTCCTGTTGGAACAGCTTCTGGCGAAGGGCGCCGCACCGGCCCCGCAGTCACCCGAGGAGCGATTTGCCGCGATCATGGAAATCAGCCGACGCTGTGCTGCATTACCGGATCTCGACCCGCGAAATGCGGACGAGATCGTCGGTTACGACGAAAACGGCTGGCCCGCGTAAGCCGCAGAGCGAGACGTACACGATCATTGATACCTCAGTAACGTAGGGTGGAACAAGCGCAGCGGTTCCACCCATCCCACGCGATGGCACCAACCGATGAGCGATTACCGCAGAGTCTATCAGCCCGGCGGCCACTATTTCTTCACGCTGGTCACCCACAATCGCCTCACGAGGTTCTCCGATCCACACGAAATCGAGCGATTACGAGCAGCATTCCGGCATGTCAAAGCACAACATCCTTTTTCCATCGAGGCCATCGTCATCCTACCCGATCATCTTCATGCGCTCTGGACGCTGCCCACCGGTGATGATGATTTTTCGCTGCGTTGGCGATTAATCAAGCATAAGTTTTCGGTTGGCGTTGAGGCCCCGGTGAACCATCGCGGAGAAAAGTCGATTTGGCAGCGCCGTTATTGGGAGCATCTGATCCGGGACCCGGATGACTGGGAGAAGCACCTGGACTACATTCATTACAATCCCGTCAAGCACGGCTATGTCGGCCGTCCGCGCGACTGGCCTTACAGTTCCTTCGCCCGTTGCGTCGAGCGAGGTTGGTATAGTCCAGAGTGGGGCGCCACCTGTCCGGCGATCATCCAAGGTATGAACCCCGAATGATTTGTGGCGGGTGGAAGGGTGGAACCGCTGCGCTTGTTCCACCCTACAGAACTACAGAACCAAAGCGCATGGTCACACCGTAGGGTGGAACAAGCGTAGCGGTTCCACCCCATGCCACTAACCCGACCTACGCGGCGCGGGCAACGGACGACGGCCGCAACAGGGATTCAGGACGAAAATCCGCATCCAGATGCAGATCGGCCGGTGTGATATCCAGCGTGGCACATTGGGACAAGAGCGTTGACAGTGCTTCGTAGTAGCCCATCAGACGCCCTTCGTCATAGGCGGGAAGCCGACCCGGCGCCGGGCGCCGCGTCGAACGCCATGCGGATGTCGGGCGCGCAGGTGGATGAGGCGCTGGCGCGACTTTCCCCCGCGGCCAAGGCAATTGCCATACGAGTTGCAGCAGCATCTTGATGGGTCGCGCCAGCAAATCGTTGTCAACTCAAACGCGCGGCGCCGACAAGGCTCCAATCTTGTCATGCTTTCGTGCCGGGTTTCGCGTGCTCCGATCCGGCGGTCCGCATCAAGCAACCCAAGTCGAGACCTTCCAACTCCTGCGGTGCGGCAATCAAATCCGGAACCGGAAAGAGGGGACTCCCAGGCGACCACAGCTCGGTACTGTCCGGGTGCTGCTCAAAATAGTCGGGGTCGGTGGTGACACGCACCGGCCCCGCCATGCCGGGCGCCAGCCAGGACCAGTCCCGAGACCCGAGTACCTTGGAGGCGACACCCGGCGGCAGTAGCTCAGGGTGTCCCAACAGAGTGCCAAGCTCCGCCAACCCATAAGCGGCGGGCGAGCGCTGCGGCTCATCCAACTCATCCTCCGTCACCTCGTCGAGGTCGAACCCGGCCTGCTCGGCAGCCGTCAGCCCGGATTCGATGTCCGTTACCAAATTAGCCCTGGCCAGCTCGCGATCCGCCGGACGCCCCAAACTGACTTCTGTAATGGCCCGGGGCAGGCGAGCCAGGATGGGTTGGAGCCGGCCGACGAAACTCTGGAACAGGTTGATACGATGGCGCAGGGCGTCGTAAACGTCCGCCTCCACGGTGTCCTGATAGTGCAGGTTGATGATGCGAATCTCGGGGTGTTCTTGTCCCAGGCGGTCGATACGCCCGATCCGCTGCTCGACCCGCATGGGATTCCAGGGCATGTCGTAGTTCACCAGGGCGCCGCAAAACTGGAAGTTCAGGCCCTCGGCCGCTGCATCCGTGCAGACCATGATCTCGGCACGGCCCTCCCGAAAGCGTTGCTTGGTCGTCTCTCGCGAGATGACCTGCCAGTCGCCCGCGGGGGTCGGAACCTCGCCGCCGCGACCGGAAAAGCAGATCACCCCGGCCCCCAGGGCCTCGGCGATGCGTCCGCGCAGAAAATCCATGGTGTCGGTGTACTGGGTAAAGACCATGGCCTGCTGGTAGCCCTGTTCGCGCAGCTCGCGCAGGACCTCGATAAGAACGCCGGCCTTGGTGTCATGGGGCAGGCGCTTGGCCGCGGCCAACAGTGCCCGGATGTCGCCTGTCTCTTCCAAGGCCAGTGCGCGCTGCTCCAGGTCGACGGCCTGGTCCGTATCCATTGCCTCGTCCGCCAATTCGTCGTCCGGCATGTCCTCATCAATGGCCGGATTGGCGTCTTGACCTGGGGCCATCTGACCCCCGACCGATGCAAGACGCCGGTCCAACGTCTTGATCAGGGCATGGAAGCTGCTGGCCAGACGGCGGCGATAGATGGTCATCACGAAGCCCACGGCCGTACGCTCCTGGGCCGCGGCGTTGTTGTAGGTGCTCCCGATGTAATCCTCCACCTGCTCATAGACGTAGCGTTCCGCTGCGGTCATCTCGACGAAGCGGTCCTCCACCCGGCGCGTGGCAATCGGCGTCTTGAGCTTGCCGGCCGCGTGATAACGGCGCAGTAGCTCCCGCGTGTGGCGCGAGACCAGGGCACGCAGGGGCGTATTGAGTTTCATCAACTGGACCGCCGCCTCGCGCTCGGCGGTTTCGAGCTGCTTCAAGGGGATCGAGGCAGTATCCCGCAGCGCCTTAAGAACCTTGCGGACCTTGAGTTTGCTCAATCCCGGCAAGCGGCGCATGGCCGCGTCCTCGGCCATCGCACCGTAATCCCGCTCCGCCGCCCGAAAGAGGCTCGCCATCTGCCGCAGTTGGTCGTGGGAGGGATTGGGTCGGGCGGCGTGGTCGAAGAAGTCCAGGAACGCCTGGGGGTGCCACTCGGTCGGCAGGCCCAGCAAGGCGAGCAGGTCCCAGACCTCGATCGGACTCACCTGCATCGGTGTGGCCGTGAGCAGGATCAGCCCCGCGGTCCGCTCCCGCAGGGCCTGCATCAGCCGCAGGAGTTGGTTTGGACGTTGGTCCGTGCCCAGGCCGCCGCCCGCACGGCGTGCGTGGTGGGCCTCGTCCAACACCACCAAATCCCAGGGGTCGGCGCCCGCCAGCAGTTCCGCCGCCCGGTCGCGGCGGCGCATCAGGTGGCTGGAGGCGAGCACAAATGGCTCGCGATGCCACTCCTTGGGGCCGACCAGGCGTTGCGCCTCCCCCTGGAGCCCTGGGGACTGCAACCAGCACAGCCGCTGCCCGTCATAGATGGGCCAGTTCAGGTTGAACTTCTCGCGCAGTTCAATTTGCCATTGGCGCAGCACCGCCTTGGGTGCGAGCACCAGCATGCGCTTGGCCCGGCCGGCGAGCCACGCCTGGCGCAGCAACAGCCCGGCCTGGATGGTCTTGCCCAGTCCCACCTCGTCGGCAATCAACAGGTGCGGCGGCCAGTGGCCATAGAGGCGCTGGAAGGCGCGCGCCTGATGGGGCCAGGGCGTCACCGCGCTGGTCGCCTCCCCGACCCGCTCCCCGCCGTCGGGAAAGCCGGGGGCATGACGGATATAGCCCCAAATCAGACGCCGCTGGTCCAAGTGAGGTCCGGGCGGCTCGACAGTGATGGGGGCCGGCTCGGTGGGCGGCTCAACGTCGGCATGGGGCCTCTTGAGGCGACCAGGCAAGTCGTCCTTGGGCAGAAACTTGAGCAGTTCCAGGCGCACCGCCGCCGGCACGTCCATGACGATGGCACAGGTGGCCCGGTCAGCCCAGAGCCGCGCAAAGCTCTCCTCTTCGGCCTGCACATGCGCCGTCCCGCCGGTCCAGGTGGTATAGACGTGGAAGCTCTCCCAGTTATGCTTCCAACCGAATTCGGTCTCGTTGATGCTGCCGCAAAAGGCGAGCCGGTTGCCCGCGCCGTCTTCCACGATGCCGGCCTTCTCGTGAAAGAGCCCAAGCCCGGCGATGGGCCTGCGCCCCTCATCGCAGGGCACGGCGACCTTCACGTCCAGGTGGCCCTTGGCGACCATCCAGGCCAGCAGGGCCAGGGCATCGATCGCCGCCGGGTCCGCGGCCCCCAGCGGCTCGGCCAGGAGTGCCGCCTCCACCGTGTCGCGCAGATCTGCGCCCTGCTGGATGGCCGCCAGGTCTTGGGGCTTCAAGGTGCAGCCCACCACCAGGCGCATGCGGCCACCGTTGCGGACCAGGCCCTCGATGCCGCGGGCGGCGAGCGCCAGGGCGTAGGCGGAGAAGTAGCCGGTGGAGCGGTCATAGCGTACCGCGCATTCGAGGGCCGGGACGTAGAATCCCGTGACCAGGTCGCACTGTTCGGGGCTGTACTTGGTCAGCCAGGCACTGGCCGTCAGGAGCGGTTGCGAAGGGTCCATGTGGCGATCGTCGGTCAGGCGTGTGGCCCTGCCGCGGACTCCAGTTGATAGGCCGAGTCGAAGACCTCTTCCCAGGTCAACTGCTTGATATCCGCGACGCGCCCCATCTCGGCCTCGGCATTGCGTTTGGCCATGATGAAGGCTTTACCCCAGAGGTCGCGGATCACCCGCTCGTTGAGGCTGGGCGTCTCCTCGCGGATGTCGGCAATCTCGTCGCGAGCATCCGCGATGCTCGTGACCCAGCTCAATGAGCGACGCTCGGGCTGGGTCCGCCACTTGATAATGTGGAGCATCAGGCGGACCAACTGGCTCTTCAATGCACGTCGTTCGGACTTGGACAAGGCTTCGATCAACTCCTGAATGCCCATAGTGGCCTCGGTGACTCGGCCGGTTTGCAGCGCCTCTTGGATCGCCACCGCGGTGCGATAGGGCGAGTCGCTCGCCAGGGTTTGCCAGTTCATGATGATGACTCCTCTACAGTCCATAACGAGAGTTGGGTCGGCTTGTCCACCCGGTCGGCATAGGCCAGCCGGCGCAGGTTCTCCAGAACCTCGAAGTCGCTGGCGGAGGGTAGCACCGCCTCGGCCGGGTCGAAGCCGGTGAAGGCGCGCGACGGCGGCAGCACTTCCAGCACCGCCTCCAGGGCGGACAGGAAGAGCGGTTCCTGGGTTACTTTGGCGCGCTCCAGCAGGTCCTGGGCGGCTTGAAGGCTGCGCGTGCGGCCAAGGTGGGCGGCGTGGTGGATGGCGTCGATCCAACCGCGGGAACCGTCGGCCGGACCCAGGGCGCCCTTGGCGGCGCGCATGGCGCTGTCCCAGAGGATGACGTTGCTGGCCTTCTTCTCGGCGACTCGTCCGATCACCTCGCGGTCCATGTCCAGCCCTACCACGCGTGCCAGACGCAGCCCTTCGTCGTAAGGGAATTGGGGGGCCTGGAAGGCGTCCCAGGCGAGTACGAACCACTCGGTGAGCGGGTCCAACTCGGCCTGGCGCTGCATGTGGGTGAGGCTCTCCATGCGCCAGCGTTTCACCTCCCGGCGTGCCGCGTCCAGGGCATCCTCGGGGGTCGCGAGATAGGGGTCCCAGGCTTCCTCGAACAGGTCAGCCTGGCGTTGCCGGCGCTTGGCCTCGGGCTGCGGGCGCGGGGTTCCGCGGCGCACCGGCCAGTGGCGGGAGAACTCCTCCAGTGCCGGTCCGAAGCAGGAGAGATAGAGATCCACACCGCGGATGCCGGCGTCCTGGAAATCCTTGATGCGGTTGCGCACCGCCGCGCGGACTCGGGGCTCCAGGTCCTCCCAGTAGAGTGACTCCTGCGCCTCGCCGCGCTCGGCGCGGGGGCGGCAGATCAGGAAGATGGTGCTGTTGGCGGCGGACTTGTCCTTGATGTGCAGCGAGCCCTCGGCCTCGGTGTTCACCGGCCAAGATGCGGTGATGACAAAGCCGGCCTCCATCAGGCCCTTGGTGAGCGCATCCCAGGCGCCGGTGGCCTTATGGGTGAACATCAGGGTCATGATCCCATCGGGCTTCAGTACGCGTCGGCACTCGGCGAAGATGGCGGCCATGCGCTCCCGGTAGTCCTGGTTGGCCAACTCCTTGGGGGCCTTCTGATCGCGGAACTTGGCCGGGTTGGCAACCGCCTCGTGCTCCTTGTCCGTGAGTGTGCGGCGAAACAGTTCAGGGTAGACATAGCCCGCGGTGCGCTTGAGCCAGACATAGAAGAAGTCAGACAATTCCGCGTACATCACGTTGTCGTAATAGGGAGGGTCCATCACAACCAGGTCCACGGCACCGTCCACGATGTGGTCCAAGCTGTCGCCAGACTTGCAGGTGATGGTTACCGAGGACGGTTTGAAGGACGGCGCGGCGAACATGTCCGCGTGACGGCTGTCTTTCTTTGCGGCCTTGACGTCGATGTCGGGGCGGACCAAGTCCACCAGTTCGCCGATGCACTTGGCGGTTTGTTCAATGGCCCAGTCATAGCCAAGGCCGACGATGAGGGGGGCCATTTCGGCATAGGACCAGTTGAATGCGAAGTTGTGGCGGTTAAATGTGTTCGCGACCACTTCGCGCGTTGGCATCCAAATGGACATGCGGGAGCTGTAGTTCAGCAACTTGTCCAGCGCTAACGCGAGGTAGGCAAAGGCAGCCTTGGTCGTGTCTGTCAGTGCGCCCGTGGTTTGGTCTGATTCCAGAAGTTCCCGAAAGACCTCAACGCCAATGCCGTGGCACAGTAACTGCCTCGGAGAAAATACGTCGCGCCAGAGATACATCCCGTACATCCGATGTCCCCTGTCGTAGTTGGACGGGTCTCCGATCGCCTCTGTCGGAACCAGGTCCAAAGCCTCCCACTCCGGCATTTTCTCCGCCAGGCGCTCGGCGATCAGGTCGGATACGTCGTCCTCGGGCCGCGGGGCACGGTAGCCGCGGACCCACTTCTCGCGCTTCTTGCCGGTCTTGGTGGTGGTCCAGGTGCGGCGCTTGTAGACCACCGCATAGAGCTGCTCCCCCATCCGGCCCCCCTGGGCCTGGCGCTTAATCTCGTCGCCATCCACCACCCGATCGCAATCCGGGAAGGGGCAATGGGCATCGCCGCCGGTCACAGTGCCGGCGGATTGTTCCTTCGTACGGCTGACGATCTCGAATCCGCAGCGCCGCTGCCCGGCCTGGGTGTAGGGTAACAGGCGCACCCCGCTCCCATCCGAGGCCAGGCGCCAGTTGGGCGAGAGTGGAATCAGGCCGTCGCAATAGGGGCAGGTGATGGTCCGAGCCCAGATGTAGGTCGTGTCAATCTGATCTGGTGCGTATGGCTGAGGAAACAACGCAGCCTGGCGGGCCTCAACCTCGGCACGCCACACATGACTCAGCCTGAGATATTCCCGGTGGACGTTAAGCCCGAACCGGAGGGGCCAATCTACCGTTGCGCGCAAGAGGAGCGCCGCGACGGGGTTCAGGTCGTTGGCGAGGGTGTTGAGGTTTAGCCGCGTCGCTTCAAAGGGGATGCTGCCGCCGCCCGCGGTGGGGTCCAACACGGTCGGACTATCCATTCCAAGGCGACGAGCCTCATACCTGAACCATTCAAGGTCCTCTTGTCCAGGCAAGTAGCCGAAGGCCCGTTTGTATCCGTAGGGGTCCTCGACACGCTCACCCTTTCTTACAGCGCGGTCCATCGCTGCCCGAGCAGCCATCGGGTCCCCATGAATCCCCAGCACACGCATGAACCGCTGCCGATCCGCGTCCGCCGGCAGCAGTGCGGCCAGGATGGCGGCGCGGGAGGCGACCAGGGGTCGGCGTGCCCACCAGACGTGCAGCCGGTTGGGCGCCGGGAAGGGCGTCATGGGCGTGCGCTCGCGCAGGCCCTCCAGTCCGATCTCGGCGATGGGCAACCAGGTCTCGATCAGGCGTGTGGTCATGGGGCGTTCAGCGCTCGGCGGCCTTCCAGTCTTCGATGGACAAGTGCGCAACGCGCCTGAATTCCGCCGTATTGTTGGTGACCAGGGTCAATCCGTTCGCGATGGCAATGGCCGCGATCATTGTGTCATAGGGTCCGATGAGACCACCGGCGCGGGACAACTCGGCGCGTATGCGTCCGAGGATGTCAGCGCACCGGTCGTCGAATTCCAGGGATGGAAAGCAGCGGAAAAAGGCGCGCTGGGCGCGCAGGGTGCGTTCCGGGTCCTGACTCTTGTAGGCGCCGTACAGCAACTCCGATTTGACGATGGAACAGAGATAGACATCGCCGGGCTTGGTCGCCCGCAATCGTTCACGGATGGCGGGTGTCCCGCGCTTGAGGTAATCGATGCAGGCGTTGGTATCGAGCAACCAGCTCATGGGAATGGCTCGCGCGTCGGATGCTCGCCTTGGGTCTCGCGCTCGGACAGGTCCGGGATGCTCCCGGCTGTCTGTTCAAAGAAGCCCGTCGGCCAGTCGTCGCGGATACTTTCGGTCAGCGCGGGGACCGGCTCCTCGTCCAATGCCAGAAACACCACCTCGACGCGACGGCGGCGCATGGTCGGCGGTACGGATAAACGGTCAGGTACGGCATCGTAGACTAGGCGGATCGCATTCATTTGTTCCTCCTCTGTGGCAAAGACTCAGTGAAGCAGGTTGGGATGCATAATGCTTATCCACCCGACGACTCGCGCGCGAGGCTGTCGTCATCCACGACAAAGACGTCCACACCTTCGTGGGCCAGGGTATGAAGAAAATCGCGTCTGTTCATCCCCGCCAGCTCGGCTGCACGCTCCTGCGACATCAGACCGCGTCCATACCAATGGATCGCCGCGGCCAGCTTTAACTCGCGTCCGAGCTCGGTCGGCGAACGCCGCAGGGCGGACAGCGCGGAATCGGGGATGGCCAGGGTCAGTGTCGGCATTACACTCTTTCCTCAGCGGGGCGGGCGATATATCCCGTCCCTCATATTTCGGGGCGCCCACCGAAGCCTGTGGTCGCACGCGACATTGAAAAAGTTCCGCACGGGACGCGGGCCTCGAACGGCTCCACGGCCGGCGGCCTGCGACTTTGGCAGGATAGCCGCGGCGCCGGCTGCAGACACGGCAATCTTCGCCTACACTGATTGTTGTAACGGTTTGCGGCGACCTCGGGACCTGGGCCACCAGTCGCAAGCCCGGACGGTAGAGAGGCCCCGCTGCCGCTCCCGACCCCAGCAGCCCCATCATGCACCCCGCCGCGCTTGCCCTCAATCAAACCCGGCAGGACAGCCGCGGGGCGGATTGCCGATGCTGGCGTGTTGGCCTAGACTGGCCGCGTAACGGTCGGTTGCGAGGTCGGGATCTGGCGCACCAGCAACCGACTTGGATCGGGGCGAGGCCCCGCCCCTGATCCCGCCTCCCGTCCCACATTTCCCCAAGCGTATTTTGCCGCAAATCCCGATGCTCGTTACCCACGAACGCGAAAAGCTGATCAACGCGATCCTGTACTTTGCCCACAACACCAGGTACCTGGGAAAGATCAAGCTGTTCAAGCTCCTATTTTTGCTCGACTTCGAGCACTTCCGGCAAACCGGGCGCAGCGTGACCGGGTTGGAATACCGGGCCTGGAAATTCGGCCCGGTCCCCGTGCAGGTGATGCAGGAGTGGGACGACCCGGAGCCAGACTTGGCTGCGGCGATCTCCATCCAGCCCGAAAAGGTGATCGACCACGTTCGCGAGACTGTCGTGCCCCGAGTCCCGTTCGACGATAGCCACTTTACCAGGCGCGATCTGCGCATTATGGACGAGTTGGTGGCGCAGTACCGCGACACTTACTCGCCGACCATGATCGATGTGACCCATGCCGAAAATGGCGCATGGGCCAAGACTTGGCAGGACGGCAAGGGCATGAACGAGCCGATCCCCTATCCTCTGGGTTTGGGCGATGACAGCCCGTCACGGGACGCCATCCTGGAGATCGCCAGCGAGTACGAGGCGATCCGCAAGCACCACGTTCGTCCGATGTTGCGGTTACCCAAGCCCCGAAGGGGCGTGACATACCAGCCCAGGGCAACGCCCTGGGTATGCAGCAAAACAGCGCCTAGCCCTGAAAGGGCGTGACATAAGGCGCCCCGCCCCTATGTCACGCCCTTTCAGGGCTGGACTTGCGGATACCGTCAACCCAGGGCGTTGCCCTGGGCTGGTATGTATGACCCCGTTGGGGTCGTGCGGCAAGTTAAGATGGGATAGGGTACCAGCACCGAGATTCCGCAGACCTGCTGAGGCGGCCCTCAAGCCTTGGGATCGATCAAGAGGAAGCGCAGTGCCATGAGCACGCGCCGGGGGTATTTGCGGTGCATGGCCATGCCGAGCCAGTAGGCGGCCTCCTCGCGGCCCATCGCTTCGATGCCTTCGGCGCAGGCGCGCATGTATTCGCGGTTGCGCATGGGGGCGAGGATGCGGAACAGGAGCCCCAGGTTGAGTGCGAAGTCCTCATCCAAGGGGAAGGTCTGGCGTTCGCCGACCAGGGTGCCGCCGAGCTTGATCCTGGCCTTGGCCAGGCGCCGCAGCACGCGATGTTCCACCAGGGCGAGGTTGCGCCCACTTAAGCCCGCGATGCGCACCGGGCTCTTGATGTGGGGGGTGGCCGGGGCCGGTACCTGCCAGACCTCCATCTCCAGGTTATCCGGCCCGTGGGTGCGGACCCACAGCTCATACCTGGGCATAGCGGCGGCCGGCCGCTCATCGGGCAAACGAGAGGGCAAGGCACTCATGCACTGCCCTCGGCGGTGATGGACACATAGGCCGCCCCGGTGCCGAAGCGGGTCAGACGCTCGGCGAGCTTCTCGGCGGTGTCGCCCGCGAGGGCGAGTCCGGCGTCATCAAAGCGGATGTCGAAGCGGGCTTCGACCACCTTTTCCTTGGCCGCGCGCAGTTGGGGGTCCAGGAAGTCCTTCACCGGTTGCGCATCGGTGGGCGGGCCGTTGAATTCGATCTCCAGGGTGCCGCCGTCCGTGGTCACATAGCTGCCGCTCAAGGCGACCTGTTTCGTGGCGCCCTGGACGGCCGCGACCAGACCCAGGAGGCGGAAGGCGTCGGTGGCGTCGAAGAGCCGCAACGCGATGGTGCGGATATGGGTGAACTTGCGTGCCCGCGCCCGCTCCCAGAGTTTGGTGAGGGCCTCCTTGAGGACGCCTTCCTCGGTCAGTGTCCCATCCGGCGGCGGCGGAGGTGGCGGCGGCGGAGGTGGCGGGTCCGGGTCCGGATCTGGTGGCGGCGGGGGTGGCGGTGGCGGAGGTGGCTCGGCCACCTTGGGCCAGATGCCGTTGGTCTTGGCGTAGGCGGAGGTATGGACGAAGGACTGCTCGTCGATATGGATGCTGGCCCAAGGATCGCCCATGCCACAGGTCAGTTCGCCGCTTTGGTAGACGTACTCGCCCAGCTCGATGCCGCGGCGGATACCTTTCACGAAGCAGTCGTCGCCGACCAGGATGGGCAGCGCCGGGTCCCGCCGGAACTCGGCGCGCAGGGCGGCGGTGGTGAGGGTGCCTTTCTTGAGTGGGGTACGGTCGCGGATATAGGTTGGCGAATCCGGCTCGTCCTCGGGCAGGCGCAGCTTGTTGTTGGCGCGCAGCACCTCGATCACCTGCTTTTGGCCCTGCCCGGGCTTCTCGGAGGCACCCTGAACGTCAATGGCGGTGTGGGCGAGGTCAAGGTTGGCCCCGTCGATGCGGTGCTTGGAGGCATAGAACACGTGTCGGTAGCACTGCTGGATGGCCAGGGCCAGTTCCTGCTCGGAGCGTTGGTACCATTCCCTGATGCGGTCTTGCTGGTGGTCCGGGAATTCGTTGAGGCGTTCCGGGCGGCGCAGCTCGTTCAGTGCCAGGCGCCGGACCATCTTGTGCTTCATCTCCTCCTTGCGGGCCTGATCGGCCAGCAGGAAGACCAGGTTGTTGCGGTTTTTCCGCAGGCCCCCCGCCACGTCCTTGTACTCGTAGATACGGCCCACCAGTTCCGGGATCGCCACGTTGTCGCCCGCCACTTCCACCGCGTCGTAACCCAACAGGACCAGCGCCGGCTTGCCGTCGCCCGTATCGTCCGAGACCTCGTAGGGGCCGCCGGGGAAGGGGTAGAGGTTGAAGACGGTCCCGCCAAAGATGGACTTGATCCGGTCGTTGAGCTGGGCGCGGGCCTCCCCGGGGTCCGCCTGGTGCTCCTGTCGGCGCAGGATCTGGGTCAGATTAGCCTCGGCGGAAAAGCGCAGGGGCACGTTCGGACGGTCGTCCAGATAGGCCGAGCCCTGCACAAATCGCCGCCGGGCGTCGTCGATAAAACTGAGATCCGTGCCGGGCGAGAGGATGGAGTAGCGCAGTTCCTCGGGGGTCGCGCCCTTGAGATTTTCGTTGAAGGCCAGGGTGTGGAACAGGATCGCCCGACCCAGGTAGGAGCCGTAGGGGGCGAGCCCTTGGTAATGTTCGGCATCGAGCTGTTGGGCCAGGGCGCTCTGATCCCCGTCCACGGCGGCCACATCCGATTTGATGGCCGGTACGAACTGGCGCTGCCCCAGACGGGTGACGATCTCCTGGCGGATGGGTTCGAAACCCAAATCCAGATGGTGCAGGTGGATGGCGTAGGCGTCCGCGGGGCGCTGCTCCCACACCCTGGCCACGCTCCTGGCGAGCAATCGGAGCATGCCGCGCACCCGTTGGAAATTGCCCAGGGTGGACATCTTCTCGCGCAGGGTGTCGATCAACTCCGGGTGCAGAGGGTAACCTGCCGCGAAGGCTTCGAGCCGGGAATCACCAATGCCGGCGGGCGGCAGTTGGTCCCGATGCTGCTCCCAGAGCCGGCGATAGGACGCGATGACGACCGCGGCCCCGGCGTCGTCGATGCGGGTGAACAGCCGGCGGCGGAGAATCTTGACCGTCTCGTCCTCCTCAGTTGGATCGAGTAGCGCGGCCTTGCGGGCCGAGACGCTCTCCGCCTCCTCCATCTTGTCGGCGATGAACTGGTTCTCGTCGGTGTAGGCGTCGGTGGCCTTGCCGCCCTTGCCGATCGCGAGCGTATAGACCACGACGGCGTTGGGCGCGCTTTCCACGGCCTTGAAGAGGGCTGTGAGGAAGGCTGTGAGCTGGCCGCCCGCAGCCTCGCGCTCCCGCACCTTGAGCTTGCGCAGGTAGACCGACAATTCGTCGATCAGGATGAGCGTCGGCTCGCCGCCGAACAGCTCCTGGATGGTCGCGGCGCCGGGCGCCCCGCCCTCCTCGTCGCTGCGGCGCACCCGCTCGTAGCCTTCCCGGCCGGCCAGGGCATAGGCGATCTCGCCCCAAGGGGTAAAAGCGCGCAGGTCGGATGCCAGTGGACGCCCGTTCAAGGGGTCGGCGTTCTCGCCATCGAAGGCGGCGATCCGGACCCGAGCCCTGGGCAGCAACGCGGGGTCGAGAAATTCGTCGGCGTTCGGCACGCCGGCCATCCCGTTGATGGCGTGGGTGAGCGCGATCAGTGCATGGGTCTTGCCGCCGCCGTAGTTGGTGTCCAACCGGAAGATCGACGCCACCTGGTGGGGGTTGCCCGTCAGGCGCAGACAGACGTTGCGCAGCAGGTCTTGCAGCCCGCGGGTGGGGTGCGTGTTGGCGAAGAATCGGACCGGGTCCAGGTACTCTTTGGGCGCGTCGCCACGCAGCACCTGGGCGAGGTCCGCGGCGAAATCCGACTCCGAGATGGTCCCTTGGAGCACGTCCCGGCGCGGTTCGCACAGATCGAAAATGGTCGGCAAGGTCATTGTCCGTAAATTCCTGCAATCGGCTCGCGAACTCGGCGGAAGTCTATGGCTATGATACCTCTTAACTTCAGGCAGCAGTGATCGCGCCTGCATTTGCCCGCTTCGCCAAGGGCGCCTATGGGCACCAGTGCCAGCTCTCAATCAGGCGCGTTGCCCTGGCGTCTGCAAACCGGGCTTGGCCGCACATATTAACGGTCACTCAAATGCTCGCGCGCAATTCCGCGCGCATTCTTTCCAAGAAAATGCGCGGACAATGCGCGCCGCTCATTTCTGCCCGAGATCGAGACGGTAACAGGCCGAGCGCCCTGCGCCGTCGAGCAGGATCTTCGGGGTCTCCGCCCGCAGCTCCAGCATCAGGCGCACCACCTGGTTTCTGTCGTAGTGGGTGATCTGCCGGATCTCCTGATTGCTGAGTCCAGGCCCGCCGCGGCGCGCGCGATCCTTCAGGACACTGAGAATACGGGTCTTGGCCGCCTCCCAGGCGATGCGCCGGTCGCGCTCGGGATGGCCGGGGCCGGCCAGTTGACGGTGCAGGTCGGGACGTAGCGCCCAGTAGGTGCCGCGCCCGGTTCCGCCGCGCTCCAGATAGCCCAGGCCGGTCTCCATGTCGTTGAGCAGCTCGCGGGCCTCGGGCTCGGTGCGCTGGCACAGGCGCGCCGCGGTGGCCGTGTCCAACTCCGGATGGCCGAGCAGATGATGGAGCACCAGCAAGTGCTCCACGCTCAGGACGCGCCCGGCCTTGCCCTCGTCCGCGACGAAGAGCCGGAAGGGGGCGGAGATGGGCTGTTTACGGAACCGGACCAGCACGGATTCGCCTTGCTCGGCGAGGGTGGGCGGGGCCTTGCCCTCCATCAGCATTGCCTGAAACATGCGACGCACCCCCAGGTTCATGCGATTGACCAGGCGCAGACGCACCAGGGCGTTGACCAGCAAGGGGTTCCGCGGGACCGGGCGATGGCGCAGGATGTTCTCCGGCGAGACACCGCCGATGAATCCGCCGGCATTGGCGATCTCGATAAGGTCCGGGTACTGGCTCACCAGCAGCGGGCCGCCGACGCGGAAATCCTGGTGGCACAGGGCGTTCATCAGGGCCTCGCGGAGTGCGATCTCCGGATAGGCGCGGTATTCGTGGTGGAAGAGCCCAAGTTCCAGGGTGCTGATGGGGTTGTCGGCCATGATGCGGTCGAGGATGCGGTTCAGGGCCACGGGCAGGGCATCGTTGCCGTCCACGCGGTCGCTGTAGCCCAAGTCGCTCGTCATGCGCGCATGGGTCCAGACATAGCGCGGCAGGTGGCGGCGCAGGGCGTCGGGGTGTCCGGCCAGGAAGAGACCGGCGAAGGACAGCCGGCCATCCCGGAGCAGGTCCAGCGCGGCGAGGAGGTCGTGGTCGGAGAGATGCAGCAGGTCCTCCGGGGCGCTCTCCCGGCGCGCCGCATCGCGCAAGTGCTCCATGGCGGCGGCCGAGAGCAGGTCCGCCGGGCGGCCTTCGACGTGCCCGGCGGTAAAATCGGTCTCGCCGGTCTCGACCAGGACGCGGCGGCGTAGGCTGCCCGTCATGGGTTGGCAGTCTTTGCCGATGCGCACCTTGGCTCGCCCCTGGCTGTCGGTATAGGGCGGCAGGCCGCCGTAGACCTGCATCAACAGCAGGCGCCCGGTGCCTTCCGGCACCATCAATTCCTCGAAGACCGGCGTGAGCCGCGGGTCCGTGCGGTCATAGACGGCCTTCAGCAGCAGGTTGATGTCGATCTCCGCGGGTACGCCCAGGAGGGCGGCCGCGCGGCCTACCACCCGGTCGCGTACCCCGAAGACCACGGTGCCACCGCCACCGTTGGCCATGCAGACGGCCATTTCGACCACCTGGTCCACGGCCTTCTCGCGGCTGCGCTCGGGCCACTCTTTGAAGTCGAGGTCCTGATCCTCCAGGGCATCCGCGGTTGCTGCGTCCAGCTCAGGCAGCAGGGCCTCGATGTCGCGCAGGGTCCGGGGCATGCGACCTCTACTCCTTGGGATCGATCAGGAGGGCGCTGACGGTCCGGGAGATGGTCGGCGAGGTCATTGTCAGAAAAACTCCTGCGATCTGCTCGCAAACTGGGCGTGTAGTCGGTCAAGATGATACCCCGTCAAGTCAGGCTCCGGCGATCACACCGGCTATCACTATCAGTGAGTGTCCTGGGTCAGGTCCTGCGCCACCTGTTGTCCTGACCGGGTCAGACGGTATTGCTGTCTGGGACTCTTCGGCGTATCGGGATGTGTCTGCTCCAGCCAACCAGCGGCGAGCGCCGGTTGCAGATAATCGTAGAGAAAGGTTGGGCGATGGGATAATCTTAGCAGCAGCATCAAAGACTTGGCCGAGTAGCAGCCGTCCCCCATCGACGCGAGCAGTCGCCGAACTTGTTCGGTAGCTTGTGCGGTTGCTTGTTCGGTCTGGTGGGCACCCAGGGCCTTCCGGATCACACCCAACATGAAGGCGATAAAAGGCGTCGATGCGCCCTCGTGGGTACTGTCAGCCAGCGCCCGATAATAGTCGCCCTGATGGGCATGGACGATGCTCTCGACTGGCAGATCGGCAAACAGCGGTTTCCAGCGGCTCAGGATCAGGCTTTGCCAGAGCCGACCCATGCGCCCGTTGCCGTCGTCAAAGGGGTGGATGAATTCAAATTCATAATGGAAGACGCAACTGGCGATCAGTGGGTGGACCTCGCACCCGTGCAGCCAGCCGAACAGGCTCTCCATCAAGCCGCGGACGCGACTGGCGGGTGGCGCCATGTGGACCACCGCGCTACCCGACATGACCCCGACACCACCGCTACGATAAGCGCCAGGCCGATCCACCAGGCCGGCCATCAGCAGGGCATGGGCGGCGAGCAGGTCATCCTCCAACGCCGGGTTCCAGATCGCGAACCGGTCGTAGGCCAGCAGTGCGTTGCGTACCTCCTGGACCTCGCGGGGTGGGGCAATCACCCGCTTCCCCTCCAGGATCGCGGTGATCTGCTGCTCGCTCAAGGTATTGCCTTCAATCGCCAATGAGCCCTGAATGGTACGGATACGATTGACGCGCCGCAGCCGCAGGGCGGCGGCGGAATCCCCGGCCTGGGCATACTGGCCGACCTGCTCGGCGATGTCGGCGATGAGCGCGACGATGGCGGGGGTGATCGCGAACGGTGGTGAATAGGGGGCGATCATGGGCTTCGACTCAATCCCGCATTGCGCAACTAGTTGATTCTATCTCGCCGACGCGTCTCAGTACCGTCGCGATCACCTGCGCCGAGATTCGGAAGTCGGAGCCGTGCAGACGGGTAAACGCGTCCCGCGCCGAACCGATCAGCCCCCGCGTCTTGGCCATCCCGATGATCGCCGCGGTGCCGGCCACGGCCAGGCTATGCTCCATGGCGACCGCACGGCCGGCGCGCTCGTCCATCAACACCAGGCTGGCCCCGGGGTGAGCCAGGGCGAGGCGAATGCAGGCGGCTTCTCCCTCATCGAGGTCAGGGAGCACCAAGTCGCCTCGCTGGGCTTGTTCTTGAGTCCGCTGACGTTGACGGTCTCCATGCCTAGCTCCCATGGGAATATCTGATGGGCATAATCTTAGCAAAGGCACGCGCCGCTTCACCTTGGGGAGCGCTGTAGCGCGACGCCTTTTTTGGAGCACGCTGGTGATGATGTGGCACGGCACCTTTGCGCGAGAGTAGGACGCACAGATGCCCCCTGGGGTGCTGGCCGCGGCCTGGATGGCGTGACGGAAACGTGACGCCGTCAGGTCAGGTGCCGCTCCCGCGTGTCTTTCGCAGTCACAGTAGCGTGGGGCAGGATGTGCTAAAGTGTTGACTCTAAAGCGTTGTTTTGGCGACCGCGTGGCTACGAACCAGGGGGTCGGGAGTTCGAATCTCTCCGGGCGCGCCAATTAAGACAACGGTTTAGACTCAATCGGGTGTAGGCCGTTTTTGTTTGCGCAACCGGGTCTCGTGCGCGTGAAAGTAGGGGACTGCGCCGACCAACGGATTGTCGCCTAATGCAGTCATCGAGGATCTGACGTCGTGCGTGATTGGTCTGAACTCTGGATGTGGCGCACCGCTTTTATCCTGTGCGTGCTCAGCGTCCTGACGTTGGCTTTGTTGCCCGACGCTGCGCCGCTGATGCTCGTCAGCACAGGTTGGGACAAGGCCAACCATGTCCTGGCTTTTTTTGTACTTGGTATGCTGGGCTTGAGGGCATTTCCCGGGGCTGCGTGGCGGGTGGCAGCGGGCCTGTTGGGGTATGGCGCACTGATTGAGTTACTACAGGGTATGACCACGTGGCGCACGGCGGAGTGGCAGGATTTGCTGCCCGACTTGATCGGAATCACGGCTGCGCTGGGGGTGCTTGCTGTGCTGCGGCGTGCGCCTTGTCGGGGGACATGATCGGGCGCGCTGAAAAAGTGGCGCGGGCCGCCGTCACTGTTCAGGCGCAGCCGGTTTGTGGCTGTACTTGGTGAGCCGGCACCTGGCTGTCAGGAGCGGTCCCGATGGTCCATGTGGCGGTCTTCGGTCAGGCTTGTGGCGCAGTCGCGGATTCCAGGTGATAGGCCATGTCAACGATCGCTCGACGACGACGTCAACACACCCGATCTCGTCGGCCATCCGACAGCGGGAAACCCGCAAGCTGAACCCTGAAGGACGCCCGCGCCACACATGAAACTCACCCTCGCCGACACCATAAATGCCTCTAAATGCCGGCCAGGTCGCGGCTGGAACTCGTCGCGGCCGGGGCCGCTCCTACAGCGTAGGAGCGGCCCCCGGCCGCAATGGGCTGCCGCAAGGGCTGGTGGCCGGATTTATGATCAAGGCTGGCGCGGGCCTTGATCACGGTTCCGGCCACGGGACATCGTAGGGTGGACAAGCGCCGCACTGCGGCTCGCGCTTGTCCACTACGGCCGGAACGATGATTAAGGCCGCCGGCAACAGCCATCCGCTCAATGAGCGCCGCCGCGATGTCCTCGCCGTGACAATGTCGCGGCAGGCGCTCCCATCGGGATCAGGCCGCGCCGATCACCCCGCCGTCCGTGCGGGTGATGACGATGGTCCCCGAGCGCGGTCGTGCTCCGCGGTCGGGCCAACTGCTCACCGCCGTCGGGTTTTCACTGGTTCCACCCTCACCCGGATGCTGGATATTTACGAACAGGGCACGGTTGTCGGGTGTCGCGGTGACGCCAGTGACCTCGCACCCCCTGGGACCGGTCAGGAAGCGACGCGTCTCGCCGGTCAACGGGTCCGCGCAGAGCATCTGATTGGTTCCGATCCGCTCGTTCACGCCACCCTCGGCATAGCTGGACTCGCTCGTGGTGGCATCGGTTTGAATCCACAGCCGACCGGTCGAGTCGAACCAGAGTCCGTCCGGGCTGTTGTATTCATCGCCGAGGATGTTGCCCTTGAGCTTGTCGACGCTTTGCGCCCGGTCACCGGCCAGGGCGAAGATGTCCCAGGTGAAGGTGAGAGCGGTGTTGTCTCCGCCAGCTTCGTGCCAGCGAATGATATGACCGTAGACGTTACCCGAGCCAAACCCCTCGCCGGCGTCACCGCCGCGCGGGTTGGCCGTGTCTATCGGGGGTCGAGCCGAGCCCGCGTTGGTCGTCGGGGTGTTGACCGATGCCGGGGTGCGGCCGCGGTTGCTATTATTGGTGAGGGTGCAATACACGGTCGAGCGTTTGAACGGATGGGCGCTGATCCACTCCGGCCGATCCATCATGGTCGCACCCGCCAGATCCGCTGCCTGGCGGGTGCGAATACAGATCTCCGCCTGGGTCCAGCCCGCCAACGCGGGATTGTCGGGTGTCAGCTCGAGCCACTCACCGCTGCCATCCTCATGGAAACGGGCCACATAGAGGGTCCCCTCGTCGAGCAGGTCCATGTTGGCGCGACGCTGATTCGGGTCGAAGCGCCCCTTGGTGACGAACTTATAGATGTACTCATTACGCTCATCATCACCGGTATAGACGACCACCTGGCCATCAGGGGCGACCACCAGTTCGGCGTTCTCGTGCTTGACGCGCCCCAAGGCGGTCCGTTTTTTGGGCGTGCCACGCCGATTGAAGGGATCGATCTCGACCACATAGCCGAAGCGATGCGGTTCATTGGGATTGAAATCGGCACGGAAGCGCGCGTCGACCTCATGCCACCGGTACCCGACACCTTCCTGGGTAATGCCATAGCGGGATTGGCCGGCGAGGATTTCGAGTTTTTGATCTTCACCCGGAACGCTTTCGACATCGCCGGTGGGATTGGCGAAATAGCCGTTCCAGTTTTCCTCACAGGTCAGATAGGTCCCCCAAGGGGTGCGTCCACTCGCGCAGTTGTTCAGCGTGCCCAGCACCAGGGTGCCGGTCGGATCGGCGGCGGTTTGCAGCAGCGGGTGGCCGGCCGCGGGACCCGACAGCAGCATCGGGGTGTTGCCGTGGATCCGGCGGGCAAAGCGTGACGGACGCTTCACTTCCCAACCGCCCGTGACCCGATCGACCCCGATCTCGATGACGCTCACGCCATGCGCATGCTGGGATTTTCGGGCCTTTTCCAGCGACCAGTTCTCCATGCCATCGGGAAACAGGAGCTCCTGATCGTTATACTCATGATTCACGCACAGGATGCCGCGATAGCCCTTTCCCTTCTGCGGGAATGCGAAGAACTTCATGCCGTCGTGGTGGTCACCCGACTGCAGCGTCTGCTCCTCGGCGGTGTTACCGGCATCGTCCTTCCAGGCCGGCGCGCCTGGCGTTTGGCCGAGCGCGCCGATTGGATCACCCCAGGCATAGAGCACCTGGTAGGTGTAGCCGGGCGGCAGACGCACATCGTCGAGCAGACCCGCGGCGAGCGTGTTGGCTGGAATCCCGTCGAAGCCGATGCCGCCAAAGCCGGGGCGCGGTGGGATCGAGGTATCGTATGCACGCGCTTCACGCAGACCGCCCGGAACGGGAATCCCGAGAAAACCAAGTGCCGCGGCGCTCAACCCACCGATCAGGAGTTGCCGACGTTTCATATTGACCGCGACGATCTCATTGAGATGGCGGTTTCCGCTGACATTACTGACACTATCTTCTTCATTGGACGAGCGCATGACAATCCTCCCGGCGTGATCGTGACAGCCTTGACTGATGTTGGCGGGAAGGGCTGGCAACACGTGCCTCGATCCCGCGTCACGGTACAGTCTAATGTCTGATCATTACAGTCGGATTAAGGTCGGGGGCGTCGCGATCGGCGTCGGACGAGATCCGAGACCGTCGCCTGGTGATGTATCGCCGTCGGAAGGGATAACCGGATGTGGGGGCGGGTTTCAAGCCCGCCTTTACGCCAAGGGTCGGTCCGTATATCAGGTACGAAGGCGATCAATGCGGTCGATATGTCATCAGCTTCGCTTGGGCGCCGGCGCTCATGGTTGCGGTTCTTTGGTGTGCCAGCTCTTCGCGTTGGCCCGCTGTTCCTCGGCTTGGGCTTGCTTTTTCGCTTCCTGTGAACGCAATTGCGCCTCCCGCTGCGCCTGCTCGGCCCTTGCTTGCGCCGCGCGCGTAACAGATTCAGCCTCCAAGGCGTCTTTCCTGGCGCGGCGCTCGATGTCGGCCGTCCGGGGGCGGCGTCCGCTAAGGAGGTCACGCTCCCGACGCAGTTGCGCCTGCTGTTCGAGTAGCGTGGCAAGTTCTTCGCGAGCCCATCGCTTGCGGATCGGTGATGCGTCGCCACCCAGGTCGTCGCGCAGATTCCGTTCACCGCGCGCCAAGGTGCGGAGCTGTTCCTTGATGTCCCGCAGTCTGGCGTGATGATCCGGGTTTGCCGCATCGCGCCGCGGCGTTTTATGCCGGCCCTGTTCCCGCTCCAGCCGCTTGACCTGCTCGATGGCGGAGTAGGGGTTGTCGTCGGCCGTCCGGCCGGAGGCGCGCCGAGAGGGTCGACTCTGGATATCCAACTCGTCCGTGGCGACGCCGGTGGGGCAGGGTTCGTCCGAGAATCCGACCTCTCCTGCCGCGTTGGTGCATCGGTAGATCGCTGCGGTGGCCGGATTGGGGCTGTTCAAGGCGGCGATGCTGATGCCGAGTGTCAGTACCAGAGACATTGATGAAAGGGGCTTGGCCATGATCCAGATCCTTGTTGCGTTGTGACATTGCCAACCGGATTAACGATAGCAGACCGCCGTGAGACCGGCTTCGCAGGATCGGCAATCGGTCCGGCTGTCGGACCCCGTGGATCTTGATCGTCGTCAGGTTCGACCGGGCTTGCTCGCTGTCTGTATCCGGGCTACATTCGAACCCTTATCGTACCTGGGGCGGTCGGTTTTCTTGCCTTGTCGCGGCCGCCGGCCGCACCGCCCGCGGCTGCACACGCAAGCCCGTGCCGGGTCTCACCGAAACATGACGCAGACTGCATGTCCACCACTGACACCATTACAGAAACACAGAAGATCCGGGGCGACGCCCTGGCCAAAGACGTTCGCCAGGCGGTTGCCGCGCGTGCCGCGGTGCTGACGGCAGCCGGTCTCAAGCCGAAAATGGCGGTGATCCTTGCATCCGAGGACCCGGCGTCGCTCAGCTATTCGCAAGCGAAGCAACGCACCGCCGCCCAACTGGGTATCGAACTTGATATCCATGACCTGGGCAGCGATACCACGCAGGAGCGACTGGAGGAGACCTGTCGGGCGCTGTCGCGGGATGTGACGGTGCACGGCATTCTGTTGGAGCTGCCGCTCGCCCCGCACCTTCACGGCGACCGGGCATTGGACCTGATCGCGCCGGCCAAAGATATCGACGGCATGACGGCCTACAGCATGGGTCTGATCGCTACCGGACGCGAGGACGAGGCGCTGACCTCGGCGACGGCGCAGGCCTGCATCATGCTCGCGGAGACGCGGGGCTCAGTGGCCGGCAAGCAGGTGGCCGTCATCGGGCGCGGACGCACCGTCGGCCGACCCCTGGCCAGTATGCTGGTGAATCGCCATGCCACGGTGACCGTGTGCCACAGCCGCACCCGTGATCTCGCGGCGGTGGCGGCGGAGTGTGAGCTGGTGTTCGTGGCCATCGGCCGGGCCCATCAGATCGGGCGCGCGCACGTGCGGGCCGGCCAGATCCTTATCGATGCGGGCATCAATTATCTGAACGGCAAGCTGGTCGGAGACCTGGACGCGGCCGCGGTCGAGGGCCTCGCCGCGGCGCTGACGCCGGTTCCCGGCGGCGTCGGGCCATTGACCTCCGCGCTGATTTTTCAGAATCTGATCCACGCGGCAGAGAGACAACAGGCTGATCTTACGACGCGATGAACACCCCAATCACCGATTCGACCGATGTGACCGACACGCTCTGGACGCAGTCGCTGCAGGACTTTTTGTCCGCCACCGCGAGTGCCCAGCCCACGCCCGGCGGCGGCAGTGTCGCCGGTGTGACCGCGGCCTGCGGCCTGGCTCTGGTGGTGATGGCGCTGGAGATTTCCGGCAAGCGCAAGGACGTGGCGTTGCCCGCGCAGATCAGCGCGCTGCTGGCCGAATCACGCCAGGTGATGGCGCAGATCGCCGGTGCGGCGGATGCGGATATCGCGGCCTTCCGCGCCTACATGGCGGCACTCAAACTGCCGAAGGACACGGATGATCAGAAACAGCAGCGCGCCGAGTCCCTGCAGGCCGCGGTGATCCGCGCGACTGAGTCACCGCTGCAGGCGGCACGGTTCATGGTCGCCGCGCTGCATCTGGCGACGCGGGCCCTGCCGCTCACCCATCCCCATGTGCTGAGCGATGTCGGGGCCGGCGCCGGCATCCTGGAGGGCGCGCTCAAGGCCGTGCTCTTCAATGTGGACATCAATCTTCCCGGCTTGCGGGATGCTGCATTCCAATCGGCGTGCGGCGCGGCCCGCGTCCAATTGGCCGAGGAAGGTTCCCGGCTCGCGGCGGAGGTGCTGGCAACCGTTTCGCGCGGCCTGGGCGGCCCGGCCTGAGTTTGGCGCTCATCCCCATGCCCACCGTCATCGACCCACCCGCCGCCACCGACAACGCGGTGCAGCGCATCCTGCTCGAAGGGGTCTCCTGGCAGCGCTTCGAGCAGTTGTCCGCCTGCTTCGAAGACAGCCGCGCGGTCCGCCTCACTTACCTCGATGGGAGCCTGGAGATCATGTCGCCGATCGGGCCAGAGCACGAAACGCGCAAGATGAGCATCGGCTATCTCCTCGAGGCCTATCTGACCGCGCAAGGGATCCGCTTCTATGGCCGCGGCGGCTTCACCCTGAAGCAGCCCGGCCGGGCCGCCGGGGAGCCGGACCAGTCCTACTGCATCGGCGCCGACAAGTCACTGCCGGATCTCGTCATCGAGGTCGTCATCACCCACGAGGCGCTCAGCAAGTTCCCGCTTTATCAGGGGTTGGGGATCCCGGAGGTCTGGCTCTGGCGCAACGGCGATCTGGAGGTCTATCTACTGGAACCCGACGGCTACCGCCGTGACACCCGCAGCCGACTGCTGCCGGATCTGGACTTGGCCCTGCTCGCCGCTCATGCGCGGATGCCGGACCAATACGACGCGGTGCAGGCGTTTCGGCGCGTGATCGCTTAGGCGAGATACTCCGCCTTGGCAAAGTCGTAATTGAGTTCCGTACTCGGCAACTGGAGATAATTGCCCTGCAGAAAATCCGGGCGGCAGTTCCAGACACGCGCGATGGTGTCCGGGTCCTCGATGCCTGCGGCGATGACCGCCGACCCCAGGTCGTGCAGGTCACGGATGATCCCTGCCAGCACGCCCTGCTCGGAATTCGTCAGGGTATGGGTGGCGAGCTTGACCAGGGAGACCGCGAATTCAGCCAGAATCTGCCGCTCGGCGGGGCTGCCGGAGTAGTCGGCGATGCAGACCTGGACCCCGTAGTTGCGCAGGTTGGCCATCAAGGGCCTGGCCGTGTCCAGGTCGCCCAGGATCTCGCCCATCCGCAGCGCCAGCAGCGGCCGTAAGCGGATCAGGTTGCGCTGGACGATCTGGTCGCGAAACCACTGGAGCCACTGGGGCGCGGCGACCGCGGTCAGTGTCTGATGGACGAGCAGGCGCAGCCGCGGGTGCGCGACCCGCTGGACGTCCATCACGTCCATCGCGTGCTGCATCACCCAGCGGTCGATCGTCGGCATCAGCCCGGTCCGTTCGGCCACGGGCAGGAAGTCGTGGGGTGGGATGTGCTCGCCGTCCGGGGCGCGCAGTCGCAACTGGACTTCGTAAAGTTCGCCCGCGTCCTGGCCCAGCGACAGGATGGGTTGGAACAGCAGCATCAGTCCCTGGCGGCCAATGGCGCCTTCAATCAGCGTGCGGATTTGGGCATCCGCCTGCGCTGGCTGCCCCGGTGTGACCGCCGGCTCCCAGAACTGTACCCGATTCCCGCCGGCCGCCTGGGCGGCCATGGCAGCCTTTTGCCCGCGCGAGAGCATGGTGAGCGCGTCGTTCGCCGCGGGTGCGAAGCGTCCGATCCCGATGCTGACGGTTGTCTTGTACTCCGTGGCCTCCGCCGGCGACCCTGTGCGATCCGCCGACCCGGTGTCAGCGAGCAGGTGGCGTAGCCGCTCCGCCAAGTCCAGCAGTGCGCGTGTATCGTCGCGTTTGGCCAGCAAGGCATAGCTGAAGTCCCCCAGCCGTGTGGCGCACTCCTCGGGCGTCATGCGGTTGCTGAGTTCGACCTCCAGGCGGCGCGACAGTCGATCGGTCCCGTCGAAACCGAGCCGGTCGAGGGTCGCTTGCGGCGAGTCGATCTCGATCAGCAAGAGTCCGACTTCCCCCGGAGTCTTGCTGGCGCGCACACAACGGTCCAGGTGCCGCATGAAATGGTCGGTCTGAAGCAGTCCGGCGGCGGCATCGCGGCGACTGACCGCCAGCCGGCGCTCGCGCAGCCAGCGGGCCATGCGGATGCGGTGGTCAATCGAGTCGACCAGCAGTTTGCGCTGGACCGGCTTGGCGAGAAAGCTATCGCCGCCCACGCGCAAGGCATCCATCTGCCGGTCCAGGTCCAGCTCCGAAGACAGAAAGATGATGGGCAGATCGAGGAACGCGTCCTGATCACGGATAATCGCCGTAAGCTCGTCGCCGTTGGCGTCCGGCATGTAGAGATCCATCAATACCAGATCCGGCCGGAAGGAGCGGATCGCGTCCAGGACCTTGAGCGGTTCGCCGACCACCTGCGATTCGATGTTGGAATTGCGCAGCAGCAGGGCGACATACTTTGCCTGGGCCGGGTCATCCTCGACCACCAGGACACGGTAGCGGCTGGCGCCGTCGATGCCGCTGAGTTGAGCCACCCGCTGCGCCAGATCCCCGGCGGACACTGGGTCCAGGTAGACGCCTTGGGCGCCGGCCCGCATAGCGTGCAGGCGGGTTTCGATGGCCTCCTGCGCGGCGATGCACAGGAGTTCCGGGCGTTGCTCCGCGTTGGCCAGCAGGCCGTTGAGGAAGGGTTCCAGGGTCGTGCCGGTCGGGATTTTGCTCATCTCCAGGATCAACACCGCCGGGGCGGTCTGCGCGGTCGCCGCGGCCAAGGCGTCCGGGGTGGCGAATATCCGCAGCGTCAATCCCTTCTGGTTGATGAGCGAACCCAGGTCGAGGCACAGGGCCGTATCGTCACCCAGGTAGTAGACGTGGTTGTTGGGTATCCGGTGCGTCATGGGAGTTGGCATCTCGTGAACCTCGATGCAGTCTGCTTGGTTTCCCACGGCCGAAACGTGCCTGCACGCCGGCCTTCCTGCTGTCGCTAACCGACAGACCGCGCCTTTTCCGCGGCGTCCGCGGCGCGTAGTGGCTGTCGGCGCGTGCTTAAGGTAGCACGTTCGGGCCGTTGGTTTGCGTCCTGGCGGCCCCGGCGGGCCTGCCCGACCGTGTATTCGCATCACGGTGGTTGAAATCCGCCGACGATTTCTATAGGTTTCCCGTTTGAAACCTGCTGGGGGTGTCCGAACCGAGCGTCGGGCTGAGAGAGTCCCTTTGAACCTGATCCGGATCATGCCGGCGCAGGAAAGCAGCCGAACCCTCGTCGGAACCCCGCGTCGCCGCGGTCCCGCCCGCCTGTTCGCTGCCGCTTTCCGTCCCGCCGGCCCTTGGCCGACCGATCAGCCCCGGCGCTGGTTCCCCGGAATTTGAACAACGGCGCCCCAGCGCGCCCGCTTGCATCGCGAGGACATCCATGAGCGCCATCCCGAAAACATTCGTCCAGAAGACCGCGCAGTTGTCGGACGAGGTCACCCAGCCCTTCCCAGGGTCCCGCAAAGCGTATGTCCAGGGTTCGCGGCCGGACCTGCGCGTGCCCATGCGCGAGGTCAGTCTCACCCCCACCCAGGCCAGCCAGGGGATCGAAGAGAACCCGCCGGTGTTCATCTATGACACCTCCGGCCCCTACACGGACCCGACTGTCCACATCGACCTGATGGCCGGCCTCCCGGACCTGCGTTCGGCCTGGATCGAGGAGCGCGGCGACACCCAGCGCCTCGCCGGCCCCAGTTCCGAGTTCGGGCGCCGCCGTCAGGGGGACGCGGGTCTGGCGCATCTGCGTTTCGCGCATCTGCGCACGCCTCGCCGCGCCAAGCCGGGCGGAAATGTCTCCCAGATGCATTACGCGCGGGCGGGGATCATCACCCCCGAGATGGAATACGTCGCGATTCGCGAGAACATGCAACTGGATACATTGCGCGGCGATCCGCGTTATGCCAAGGTCTTGCGCCAGCACCGGGGTCATTCCTTCGGCGCCAGCCTGCCGGAGACCATCACCCCAGAATTCGTGCGTGCCGAAGTTGCCCGCGGGCGCGCCATCATCCCGGCCAACATCAACCATCCTGAACTGGAGCCCATGATTATCGGGCGCAATTTCCGGGTGAAGATCAATACCAATATCGGCAACTCCGCGGTCACGTCCGGGATCGAGGAGGAAGTCGAGAAGATGGTTTGGTCGGCCCGCTGGGGCGGCGACACCCTGATGGATCTCTCGACGGGTAAGAACATCCACGAGACCCGCGAATGGATCCTGCGCAATGCGCCAATGCCGATCGGCACGGTGCCTATCTACCAGGCTCTGGAGAAGGTCGACGGCAAGGCCGAGGAACTGACCTGGGAGATGTTCCGCGATACCCTCATCGAACAGGCCGAGCAGGGGGTGGATTATTTCACCATTCACGCCGGAGTCCTGCTGCGCTATGTGCCGCTGACCGCGGACCGGGTGACCGGCATCGTCTCGCGTGGCGGCTCCATCCTGGCCAAATGGTGTCTGGCGCACCATCGGGAGAACTTCCTCTACACCCATTTCGAAGACATCTGCGAGATCATGAAGGCCTATGATGTCGCCTTCAGTCTGGGTGACGGACTGCGTCCAGGGTCCATTGCCGATGCCAACGACGCTGCT